>JAKSMO010000001.1 GCA_024400545.1 Bacteroidales bacterium
AACAACTTATGACGCAATTCACACACCTACACGTTCACTCGCACTACTCGATGCTCGACGGCATGAGCAAGGTGCCCGACCTGATTAAGAAGGCCAAGAAGAACGGCATGTACGCCATGGCGCTCACCGACCATGGCAATATGTTTGGCATCAAAGACCTGGTGGATTCTTGCAACAAAGAGAACGGCAAGGTCAAGGATGCTATCAAGGAACAGGAGAAAATCCTGAAGGATGAGGCCTCCACCGACGAGCAGAAGCAGGAGTCTGAAGCCAAGATTGCCGAGCTGAAAGGGCAGTTGTTTAAACCTATCATCGGTACCGAGGCCTACTGCGCCCGTCGTACTTTGTATGATATGGACAAGAATGTGAAGGAGATGGATCCCGAGACTGGCCGCGAGCGCATCGTTGACAGCAGCGGCTACCACCTCATCATCCTGGCCAAAAACAAGCAGGGCTACCAGTCGTTGTGCAAATTGGCGTCAATAGCCTATACCGACGGCTTTTATGGTCGTCCGCGTATCGACCACAATGTCCTGGCGCAGTATCATGAAGGATTGATTGTCTGTTCGGCGTGCTTGGGTGGCGAGATTCCGCAACTCATCATCAAAGGCGATATAGAAGGGGCCGAAAAAGCGGTGCTGTGGTTCAAGCAACTCTTTGGCGACGATTACTATATCGAACTCCAGCGCCATCAAACCGACAAGCCTAACAGCAATCACGACACCTATATCCAGCAAGAACGAGTCAACCCTGTTCTGATTGAGTTGGCCCGCAAGCATAATATCAAGATCATCGCCACCAACGATGTGCATTTTGTCGAAGAAAGTCATGGCGAGGCGCACGATCATCTTATCTGCCTTTCTACCAATAAGGACTTTGCCGATCCTAACCGAATGCACTACACCAAGCAGGAGTGGTTGAAGAGCCCCGAAGAGATGGAGGCTATTTTCTCCGACTTGCCCGAAGCGCTGAGCAATACCATGGAGATTGCCGACAAGGTGGAGGTGTATAGTATCGACTCCGACCCCTTGATGCCTATGTTCGACATCCCGGCAAGTTTTGGCCTGGAGTCGGAGTACCGTCAGCGCCTCACCGAGAAGGACCTTTTTGACGAGTTCACCCAAAACGAGAAACACGAGGTGGTACTTAGTCAGGCCGATGCCGAAAAGAAGATAAAGAAACTTGGCGGATATAATAAGTTGTATCGCATCAAGTTTGAGGCCGACTATCTGGAAAAACTGGTGTGGGAGGGCGCTCATAAGCGTTATGGCGACGAACTTACCGAGGAGCAGACCGAACGAATCGTTTTCGAGCTCCATACTATCAAGACCATGGGTTTCCCGGGCTACTTCCTCATTGTGAGCGACTATATCCGTGCGGCTCGCGAAGAGCTGGGTGTTAGCGTGGGCCCCGGTCGTGGATCTGCGGCAGGTAGCGTGGTGGCTTACTGCTTATGGATTACCGATGTTGATCCCCTCAAATACGACTTGCTGTTTGAGCGTTTCCTGAATCCCGACCGTATCTCTTTGCCCGATATTGATGTCGATTTTGATGATGCGGGCCGCGGCAAGGTGCTGGAGTGGATTACTCAGAAATATGGCAAAGAAAAGGTGGCGCATATCATCACCTACGGCACCATGGCCACCAAATCATCCATTGCCGATGTGGGCCGTGTGGAAAAAGTACCTTTGTCGAAGGTGGCCGAGCTGAAAGAGTATGTGCCCGAGAAGAGTTTCCCCGACAGTGTGAAGGATGAGAAGGGCAAGTCGCCCAAGGTCAACCTGTCCAACTGTTTCAAATATGTGCCCGAATTGCGCACTATCATGGAGGGCAACGACGAGGACGGCATCAAGAGCATGCTCACCGTGGCTGCCGAATTGGAAGATACCAATCGTCAGGTCGGTATTCATGCTTGTGGCGTTATTATTGGAGCACAGGATATTACCGATGTGGCGCCAGTCTGCACCATCGATGATAAGGAAAGTGGCGGCAAGGTGCTCGTCACTCAGTACGACGGCCATGTGGTCGAGACCGTAGGTCTTATCAAGATGGACTTCCTCGGGCTCAAAAACCTCACCATCATCAAAAATACCTTGCGCATGGTCAAGAAGACCCATGGTATTGATGTTGATATCGATGCAATCCCCATTGATGATGAGCTGACTTACAAGCTTTATTGCGATGGCAATACTGTGGCCACATTCCAGTTCGAGTCGGCTGGTATGCAGAAATATCTGCGTGAGCTCCAGCCCCATGTTTTCGAGGACCTCATTGCTATGAATGCACTGTATCGTCCGGGTCCTATGGATTATATCCCCGACTTCATCGACCGAAAGCTGGGTCGTAAGCCTGTGGAGTACGATATTCCCTGCATGGAGAAGTACCTCAAAGATACTTACGGCATCACCGTGTATCAGGAGCAGGTCATGCTACTGAGCCGCCAGCTCGCCAATTTTACCCGTGGCCAGAGCGACACCTTGCGTAAGGCTATGGGTAAGAAGCAGATTGAGAAGATGAACGAGCTGGAGGTACTCTTCTATAAGGGTGGCGAAGCCAACGGCCACGACAAGAAGACCCTCAATAAGATTTGGGAAGACTGGAAGAAGTTTGCTTCCTATGCCTTCAACAAGTCTCATGCCACTTGCTATTCCTGGGTGGCTTATCAAACGGCCTACCTCAAAGCCCATTATCCTTCGGAGTATATGGCCGCCGTCATGACCAGCTCGCAGAACGATATTTCCCGCGTTACCGAGTTGATGGAGGACTGCAAGAAGAACGGCATCGAGATTCTCCTGCCCTCGGTCAACGAGTCGGAGAAGGATTTCTCTGTCAATAGCGAGGGCAAGATTCGTTTCGGCCTTCAGGCCATCAGCGGTATGGGCGAAGCGGCTGCCGAGGCTATCATCTCCGAGCGCGAGGCCAATGGCCCCTTCACGGATGTGTTCGATCTGCTGAAACGTGTCGATACCCGTGTCCTCAACCGCAAGAATCTTGAGGTGCTGGTCAAAGCTGGTGCCCTCGACGATGTCGGCACCATGCACCGCGCCCAATATTTCTTCCGCGAAAATGCCATGGAGAACACGCCCACCTATATCGAAAAACTGATGCGTTGGGCTGTCCGCCGCCGCGAAGCTGCCGATAGTGCTCAGATGTCTATTTTTGATATGAGCGATGAGATTCAAGAGGAAGATCATCCCCCAGTGCCAGCCTGTCCTGCCTGGACAGTTATCGAGCGTTGTCGCGAGGAGTATAGTGTCATTGGCATCTATCTTAGTGGTCATCCCTTGGATGAGTTTAAATATGAGATAGAGTTCTATACCTCGCACAAATGCACCGATCTCAAAGACCTCGACAAGATGGTGGGCAAAGAGTTCCGTATTGGCGGCTATGTGAGTTCCGCCAAAGAGATGGTCTCGCAGAAGAATGGCGATCCTTTCGGTGTGCTCAATATCGAGGATAAGTCAGGCTCGGTCGAAATTGCCCAGTATTCAGGCGATTATCTCAAGTTCCGCAATTATTTCCGACCCGAGAGCTTCCTATTCATTCGTGGCAGCGTCATCCAAAATTCCTATGTTACCAAGGATGGCGAATCCAAAAAAGGTCGCCCCCGACTGCGCATTTTCGAAATTCGGTTGCTCAGCGAGGTGCTTGAAGCCTACACCAAGAGTATCAATTTCAAGATTTCGCTGCAATCGATAACCCCCGAGTTTTGCAAAGCCATCCAGGAGGCGGCTGTCAAAAGCAAAGGCCGTGTGCCTGTGGAGGCCCTAGTGTTGGACGAGGTGCATAATCTCTCTTTGGTTATGAAAACCCGCGATCTGATGGTCGATCCCAAGAAGTTCCTGCCCTTGCTGTCCAAGATTCAGGGAGTGCGAGAAATCCGACCCATGTCAAAATAGTCAGCAGCCATGAATCTCACCACGCCCGTAGCCATTCCGCCCTCGCCGTTGCGCCTTGCCCACAATAGGCCTGTCTTGTTGCTGGGCAGCTGCTTTAGCGACGAGGTAGGAGCCAAGCTGATTGCGGCGGGATTCGATGTGCTGTGCAATCCTTTTGGCACCTTGTACAATCCCGAGTCTATAGCCGCCTGCCTTTCCCGCGCAGTGGCCAACCAACCCATTACCGACCAATATCTTGTCTGCCACGAAGGTTTGTGGCATTCGTGGTTGCATCATGGCCGCTTTTCTCATGGCCAGAAAGTCGAGGCGTTGGCTATGGCCAATCAGGCTATCGGCAACACCCACCTTTTCCTGCAGCGCCATCCCGTTGTCATCATCACTTTCGGCACGGCATGGACTTTCACCCTTACCCAGCATGGGGTGGGGGAGGCCATGGTGGGCCAGGTGGTGGCCAATTGCCATAAGCTGCCCGCTGCCTATTTCCATCGTTCTCGGTTGTCGGTAGGCGATATCGTGTCGCGCTGGCAGCCCCTTTTGCGGCAGCTGGGCACCGATGTGCTTTTCACCGTCAGCCCTATCCGCCACATGGCCGATGGTGCTCATGGCTCTCAGCTCAGCAAAGCCACGTTGCTGTTGGCTGTCGATGAACTGATGTCGCCCCAGTGCGAATATTTCCCCAGCTATGAGATTGTCATGGACGAACTGCGCGATTATCGTTTCTATGCCCGCGATCTATGTCATGTCAGCGATGTGGCTGTGGATATCGTTTGGGAACGGTTCCAGCAGACTTACATGGATGCTGCCACGCTCGACCTGTGCAAAAAGAATGAGAAATCGTGGCGGCAGTCTCAGCACCGACCCTTGCATTGATTTGTATTGTAAAATAAAACATATATAATAATGAATAAGAAAAATATTGCCCTTGTCATGGGCGGCTATTCCGGAGAGCACGATATCTCCATCAACAGTGGTTGCCAGGTGTATGAAAATCTCGACCACGAGAAATACAATGTCTATAAGATTGTTGTTGAACGCGAAGGCTGGTATTGGCTCACCGACCAGGGCGAGCATCGTCCTGTCGATCGTGGCAATTTCACCGTGGAGGGTGTTGACCGTTTCGACCTCGCTTTTGTCATCATTCATGGCAATCCTGGCGAGAATGGTGTGCTTCAGGGCTATTTCGATATGCTTGGCATCCCTTACACCACCTGTGGTTTCTACACGTCTGCTCTCACTTTCAACAAAGGCTATTGCAACCCTGTGGTCAAGAGTTTCGGTGTGGTGAGTTTGGCCAAGTCCAAACTGCTCTATGGCAATCGCCCCATCGATGTTGATGCTCTTCTCCAAGAGCTCAGCCTCCCCGTTTTTGTCAAGCCTGCCGCTGGCGGTAGCAGCGTGGCAACCACCAAGGTAAAACGTGCCGAGGATCTTATGCCGGCCATCCAGGAAGCCCTCACCGAGGATAGCGAGGTGCTGGTCGAGGAGTTTATCCAGGGTCGTGAGTTCGACTGCGGTGTGCTCCGTACCAAAGAGCAGAAGTATGTATTCCCCGTCACCGAGATTATCCCCACCGGCGGCCATGAGTTCTTTGACTACGATGCCAAATATGCCGGCTTCAGCAACGAGGTCACTCCCGCCGAGGTCGATAAAGCCGTCAGCGATCAGATTCAGGAGGTTTCCTCCAAACTCTACGATCTGCTCGACTGCCGTGGTATTGTCCGCTTCGATTTTATCTACGATACCAACAAGCAGGAGCTTTTCTTCCTCGAAGTCAACACCATCCCCGGTCAGAGCGCCGAGAGTATCGTCCCCAAACAGGCTCGTGCCATGGGCATCAGCACCCGCGAGCTTTACGAGATGGTCATCCAGTCCTGCCTCTAAATCAATCTTTTTTTGAGCATAACGACGAGAAAGCCCCCAGCGAAGCTTTCTCGTCGTTCAATCCATTGCAATCTAGTGGTGAAGAAGCATAAGGTCATATTGTTGCTACTACTGTTGTTGGGCACTGCTGCCATGGCCCAACGGCCCTGCCGCGATACCCTTGTGCATTGCTACGACACCATCTGTGAGGGAATGAGCTACGATTTCAACGGCCGCACCCTCACCCGTGGAGGCATGTATTTCGACACCCTCCCGCGGTTTTCTGGCCCTTGCGACAGTGTTGTCTTTCTCCATCTTGCCATGCTCTATTACCCCGTGGCCAACCCTGTGGCCACCAACTGCTGTGACCGCAATCCCGGCTATTGGCTCTATTCCTCCGAGGGTAAATACTTCTCGTGGTCCTCGCAGCCCGACGACACCAGCCTCCTCCGCCAGCTCCATGCCGATTCGGTATTCGTCAATCCCGCCGTCCCCACGGTCTATTACCTCACCTCCGATTGGCGGTCCACTCCCCAGTGCCCTTCCCATGGCAGTCTGCGGCTCAATCCGCTAGCCAAGGTTCACGCCTCTTTCAAGGCTTTTATCAAGGATTTTGACTATTCCAATATGCAGGTCGAGATAGAGGATCGCAGCACTGGCAATCGCGAAACTCCCTACGGCGGCTGGGCTGGCCGCCATTGGTATTTCAACGGCGAGCTACTGCCGCAGACCGGTGCCAATATCACCATTCAGGTGCAGCCGTGGATGGGCGACAGCCTCAAGGTGAAGCTCGAAGCCTATAGCCCCACTTGTTCCGACACGGCCTCCCGCGTTATCCTTTTCCCCAAAGGCCTGCTGTCGTTCCCCAATGCCTTCACACCCTCGGCTTCTTCCAACAATGTCTTTATGCCTGCCACCGACGGCGTTACCGACTACGAGATTTCTATTTTCGACCGCCAGGGTATCCGTGTCTTTTATTCCAACCAGCTTTCTGTGGGGTGGGATGGCACCTCGCAGGGGCGTCCTTGTCGGGCGGGCACGTATGTCTATCGGTGCCGCTATCGTTGCGACACCACACCCTATGGCGACCAGTTCCGCACCGGCACCGTCACACTGATCCGGTAGCCTCAAAAAATTCTTTTCAAACGAGAATATCCATAAGTAAACGAAAATCATCATAAATTTTCATTTTCAAAGATTTACGTTAATTTGCGGTGATTTTCGTTCAAAAGAAAAAAGGTCGCTGAGGAATGTTTTAGAACGTAAATATCCGCGAATTACCGAAAATCTTCATAAATAATAATTTTCAAAGATTTACGATGATTGACGGTGATTTTCGTTCAAAAGAAAAAAAGGTCGCTGAGGAATGTTTTAAAACGTAAATATCCGCGAATCACCGAAAATGATCATAAATAATAATTTTCAAAGATTTACGTTAATTTGCGGTGATTTTCGTTCAAAAAACTCTATGGTTTTCGGGGAAAACGAAAAAAGACTTCCGAAGAAGTCTCTTTTCTTGAGGTCGCTTCCGGATTTGAACCGGAGTAGCAGGTTTTGCAGACCTGTGCCTAGCCCCTCGGCCAAACGACCTTTTTGCCTTAAAAGCGGATGCAAAATTACAACTTTTTTCTCAATTGACAAAATATTTTTTGCTTTTTTGTTGCTAAGCGTTGATTATTAGTGTAATAAAAATATGCTGAGACTCAAAATCGCACAATAAATGGAGCCAAAACAGTCATTTTCCATCGTTTTTTTATCCAGTTTGGCACCCCAAAAGTTGGCTAACGCTTTAAGTACTTGATATTCTGCGGGTCTATCAGTCCGTATTGGATAGCTTTGGCAATTCTCGCTCCCGATTTGTTCACGATATTCAGTTTATGCGACAACTCTTTCTGGCGTTCCTGAATGTTCTTGTCGGTCTCGTTCAGGTTGTCGGCAATCTCGGCGGCGGTGCATCCGGCGGCTTCCAATAGCAGCAGTTGCTGGTCTTTGTCCGAGATAGTCAGGTCGGTGTGCATGGTGGCGGCATGGTCCACATACAGTTCTGCTGCCTCTTTCAGCGTCAGCATCACGGGGTAGTTAAAATAGTATTTTTCGCCGCGCTCCAGGCATTCTATGGCTCGCAGCACATTCTCCACCGAGAAACCGCCGGCGGCATTCTTGCTCACAAAAGCCTGTGCGCCGTGGTGCAGCGATTCAAACACCACCCGGGCAATCTCCATCATCTTCTCGTGGCGGTTGCTCTCGTCGGGCAGCGGATTGTCAAATCGGCCCGAGAGGATGGCAATGCGGATGTCGGGATATTTCTTGTGCACCCTGTCGGCAATAAAGATACCGCCTGTGGGCTCGCCCTGAAACTCCATATCCACCAGCAGGTAGTCGGGCATTTCGTGTGGCACCGGGCTGTCCAGCGCCGCCATCAGTTGTGCTGCGTTGGCAAAAGTGTCCAGCACCCTCACCTCGCGTTGCTCCACCTCGCCGTCGTCGTTCATGCCAAAGGCAATGGTGGCCTCTGCGCTGTTCAGTTCCATTTTCAGCGCTTTGCGAATAATGGGCTCGTCGTCCACGAGCATGATTTTAATTGCTTCCATATCATTCTTCCTTTTGTGCCAAAGCCAATATCACGTGCATCGTCGTGCCTGCCCCCAGCTGGCTCTCGGCCCAGATGCGGCAGCCGCGCAACGTGTTGTCGTCGTGGCGTTTGATGATGTATTTACAAAGTATCAGGCCAAATCCGTGCGACTGCTCCCCGTCCGAGTTTATCTTCTTGTCGGTCCTAAACAGGTCTTCCATCGTGGCCTCGTCCATGCCCTTGCCGGTGTCCGTCACCCTGATGTGGGCATATTTCTCATCCTCGCATTCGGCGCTTAGGGTCACCAATCCCTCCGTGGTGTGCTGCAAGGCGTTGTTCACCAGGTTGCGTATCAGTATTTCGGTTAGCTGGCGGTCGCCATGAATCACAATGTCTGTGGGCTCAAAATGCAGCACCACGTTGTCGTGCACATTGATGCAGGTGTTTTTCACGCTGTCAAACACCTCTTGCAGCGCAAAATGCTCGGGGCGGAATATCAGTCCGCTGGGTATCGATAGGTTGGTCCAGTTCTTGATGTTGGAAAAAGTGCGCAGCAGCTGGTCCAGCACCTCCTGGCGCAGCTCTGGCGACAGTTTCTTGTTTTGTAGATACGACAAGAACGGGTTCACGTCGTGCCGCATCACCGACAGGCAGGTCTCCACATTGGCAATGCGCTCCACATCCTGCCTTTTGGCTTCCTGCAGGGCCAGCTTCTCGTCTTTCAGTCGGCGGCTGCGGTTCACCAGCATCACCACCAGCACCATCAGCATCAGCAGCAGCGGCAGGATGGTGAATATCGTAATCACATAATAATGGTTCTGTGTTTCGGAGTGGTTCAGCCTGTCTTGCAGCATCACGTCGGCGCTCTCGTTTTGGCGTATAAAGAACAGCAGCTCGGCCTCGCGGTTGTGCCAGGCTATGTTGTCCTCGGCCAGGGGGCTGTAGCCCAGGCGTATCAGTCCGTCGTACAGCATGGCCTCAAACTTCGGCGCCATATTGTCGTGCCAGGTAGTGTCGCTCAGTATGCGGGCGTAGTAGTCGTGCGCCCGGTCGTATTCGCCTATCCGCAGGCAGTATTCGGCTGCCGCCACCACCGCGCCCAGGTGCTGGTAGGGGTCGCTGGTGCGGAAAAACAGGTCGGTGGAAATGCGGAACATGTCCAGTCCGTAGTCGCCGTCCAGATACACCGAGTCGGGCGGATACAGCCCTCGGCTCAGACTGTCCAGCAGGTGTATGGCCTGGGCGTTGTGCTGAAAGCAGGCCTCGTTCTCGATGTTGGTGTCGGCCACGATAAAGGCTTGCAGCTGAAACACATTGGCCAGATGGTAGATAGAGTAGTGGTTGGGCAGCGAAAGGATGCGCAGGTTGTTGGCCAGATGGTGGTAGGCCTTGGCCAGCAGGGCGGGGTCGCTGTTCGAGGCCGAGGCCAGACGGTAGTAGCTGTGGGCCAGTGCGTAGTTGAGCGAGAGGTCCTCGGTGTAGTCGCATTTCAGCTCCGTTCGGGCTTCCTCCACATCGTCGAGCAGTTGACGCATGTGGTGCTTGGTGTTGGAGGCCAGCAGCGTGCCCGACGACGAGGTGCCCGACTCGTTGCGGTAGTGGTAGTTCAGTGTCAGCGACGTGATGTAGTATTCCATCCGCGCATAGGCATAAAGATAGTTGTCGTTGTTGCGTGTCAGCACCCGCGAATGCTCTATGTCGTATAGCAGCTGATACGATTCCGCTATCTGGCAGCTCCGCTGCAGCAGGCGTATGCGTGTCAGCTTGGCTATCACCTTCTCCACCTCCTTGTTTTGTGCCGATCCCCATGCCAGATGGCTGTCGGCCAGGGTCAGCACACTGTCTATGTAGGCCGCTGCCGAGTCGTGCTCGGCCAGCATGTAGTAGTTAAAGGCCAGGTTGTTGTAGGCGCGCAGCAGTCCGTCGTAGTAGGTGGGCAGCGAGTCGCGCATCAAGTCCAAAGCGTCGTAGGCTTCGGCAATGGCGCAGCTTGGGTCGTGGTAGCGGTTCAAGAAAGCCTCCTTGTTGTATCTATCCACTTTAGCCCGCTGGGCAAGGTCCATTGTGTGCCTTCCGTCGGCCCTATGGCAGGCGGCAATCATAGCAAACATGCTGATTATTAGTGCACAATATAATGTCTTGCATCTTGTCATACTTTTGCAAAGATACAAAAATATTCCCAAAACCAGCCTCTTAATATTAATAATGAACGCGAGAGTCACCCCAATTTCCTCAAATATAGCGTAAATATTTTTTATTTTCAAAGCTTTACAATGATTGGCGTCGATTTCCGTTCAAAAAGAAAAAAAAGGTCGCAGTGGGATGTTTTAGAACGCGAATGTCCGTGAATCACCGAAAATCTGCATAAATATTTATTTTCAAAGATTTACGTTAATTTACGATGATTTTCGTTTTGTAGTAATGAATAATGATTGTGTGAATTTCCGACCTGTCCCGCGGCACTTCCGCTGCAGCACTGCTTCATTTCCCTCAAACGTAGTTTCCTCGCCATCTATTTATCCCTAAGGCCGAAAGCTGATAATACTGAACATATGGGATGGATAAGGGATTTGAAGTGGAGTTACTCTGGCGCTACACTGGAGCTACCGTGGGGGATCGGTAGGGGGCAGGCGTGGTTCTCGCAGACTCGTGATGGGGCTGCCCCCTGCGTAGCCCTTGGCCGTGTTCCAGGGTGATTTGTGCTCCCAAAAGTGATGTTTTTGCCTTCAAAAATGAGGCGTTTCGGGGCACGGATAAGGGTGATTTGGGGACAGTAACAAAGTTGTTAACATTATTTAATATTGTTATCTCCAACGGTGGCAACCAGCCTGGCTTGTGGCGCACTCTGTCTAAGTCTGAATAGTCAGCGAGCTTGGTACTTTGTGTTTGAAGATGACCAATTGCATCCGGGTAATAGTGCAACCGATGTACACCTGCGTTACGTGACTCACGATTGGGAGTGGCAGCGTTCGTTCGGTCGTGCAGTGCGCCTTGTTCAAGTTGTGACCAACAACTAATCTATAAGTTAAAAGACCTGGTTGTGTTTCTTCATCATTTTTCCAGCCAGTTTTTTTTACTACTTTTTTTCGAAAATCAGGGAAATGGCTCCATTCTGGAGCCGTTTCTCTTTTTCGCTATTCCCCACTTCGGCTGCAAGCCAGAGGCAGTTCCGTAGTAGCTCCGAAGAAGCTCCGCTAGCCCCGACGGAGCTGATGTGGTGCCAAAATCAATCTAGAACGCGAATATCCGTGAATCACCGAAAATATTTTTAAATATTTATTTTCAAAGATTTACGTTTATTTACGGTGATTTCCGTTTGAAAGAAAAAGTTGGCTTTCCGTGAAATCGTTTGTCGTCTTTAGTTCAAAAGATTTGGTGGAAACTGGCAAAACTGGCCAAAAAGATTTGGTGGGAATCGGCAAAAACGGTCAAAAAAATTTGGTGGGAATCGGCAAAAATGGTCAAAAAAATTTGGTGGAAACTGAAAAAAGTAGTAACTTTGCAAACAAATTCAGACACAATGAAAGGACAAAAGTATATATTTAAACGTAAGATATATAGTCAGTTATTGAAATGGAAAGAGGAACGTGACGGCGAGACGGCATTGCTTATTCAGGGTGCGAGGCGTATTGGCAAGAGCACGGTGGCCGAAGAGTTTGCAAAAAAAGAATATAAATCGTACCTTTTAATAGACTTTTCTATTGCCACTAAAGAGGTGCTGGAACTGTTCGACGATGTGTCGGATTTGAACTATATCTTCTTCCGGTTGCAGATACTCTACCAGGTGCAGCTTTACGAGCGTAAATCGGTCATTGTTTTTGATGAAGTGCAAAAGGCACCCAAAGCCCGTCAGGCCATCAAGCATTTGGTGAAAGATCATAGATACGACTACATCGAAACAGGTTCGCTGATATCGGTAAGGCAAAACAGCGTTGACATTGTCATCCCGAGCGAAGAAACAAAGGTTGATATGTTTCCGATGGATTATGAAGAGTTTAAATGGGCGTTGGGCGATACGGTGACCATCCCGCTGCTGCGCGAGGCCTTTGCTGTGCGAAAACCCTTGGGTGATGCCGTCCATCGAAAGATGATGAGGGACTTCAGGCTGTATATGCTTGTGGGCGGCATGCCTCAGGCTGTGGCAAAATATTTAGATACCAATAACCTTAGCGCTGTCGATTTGGTGAAACGTGACATATTGTCGCTCTATGATGAAGACTACAACAAGATTGACTCTTCGGGTAAGGCGGCTACGTTGTTTGGCGCTATTCCAGGGCAACTCAGCAAAAACGAGTCACGTTACAAGACATCTTCCATTATTGGAGCGACAAAAAGCGAGAAAATAGTGGAAATAGTGAAAACGATGCAGGACACCATGGCCGTTAATGTGGCCTATCATACCAACGACCCCAATGTGGGGTTGGCTTTGACCAAGGACAACGAATTGTTTAAGATGTATGTGGGCGACACGGGATTGTTTGTGACCATGGCATTTAAGGATAAACAATATACTGAAAATGATATATACAACAAGCTGCTCAACGACAAGTTGAGCACCAACTTGGGCTATGTGTATGAGAATGTGATTGCGCAGATGCTGCGTGCCTCGGGCAAGGAGATATACTATCACACAATACCTTTTGCCGAAGGCAAGAAATATTACGAGGTTGATTTTGTGGTGTCCGACGGTCATAAAGTTTCGCCTATAGAGGTGAAGTCGTCGGGTTATCGTACCCATGCTTCGTTGGATGCCTTTTGCCGTAAGTATTCCGACCGTATTCAAAATAAGTATTTGGTTTACACCAAGGATTTACAGCGTGTGGAGGATATGAACTATGTTCCGGTGTATATGACAATGTTTTTGTAACTATCGCGCACCTGAAATTTTACAAATCCACCCCGCAACCGATAGGGTTAAAGTTTAAAACATATAATCTTGTTTCGGTAAGAGGGATTTTTGATATTCAAAAGCTGGATTTCGGGTGGCGCAAATATGTGTATCTGACTGAGATATAGGCTTCGCATAGTGGGTCGGGAAAAGAAAAAGTTTTGCGGCGGGGAGACAAAAATTGCGGTATTTAAATATTTTTTCATATATTTGCATAATTAATTTAATACTTAAGTTATGGAAGAAAATGATATTACCTCGTTGAAAAGTAGTAAGATGTATGTTGAGAAATCAAGAAAATGGATGAATGTTTTTTCGATTTTTTCGTTGATTAGCATCGTTTTTATCGTCCTTGGTGGTATGGCCCTGCTTTTTTATAGTGGCACCCTTCCCGAGGATATGCCTCATTATATCGACAATCTTGTGGCCCTTGGCGGCATAGCCATGGTGGTGGTGGCCGGCGCTTTGGTGCCCGCCATTATGCGTATGCGCTTGGCCATCCGCATTGCCCGCCATGTGAAAGGCAGCAGCGATGCCGAGCCTATCCGCGACTTTATGAAGGCTGAGGCCAGTCTGTGGCACTATATGGCCCTGCTGCTTATTGCTGTGCTGGCAGTGGCTTTGGTGGCTCTGGTATTCCTGTACGTGTATTTCCTGCCCACCCTTTCCACCATCAACTAAGGTGCGCCACGCCCAGCCCCGTCAGAATCAAATTCAAAAAACTTAATAATGCGTCACGAAGTAGATTTTTTGGTTATCGGTTCCGGTATTGCCGGACTTAGTTTTGCCCTCAAAGTGGCAGCCCACGGCAAAGTGTGTGTGCTTTGCAAAGGCGACGCCGCCGAGGGATCGACCCGCTATGCCCAGGGTGGCATTGCCGCTGTGATGTACGACAGCGACAGTTTCGACAAGCATATTCAGGACACCCTGGTGGCCGGCGACGGCATCTGCGACAAGGACGTGGTGAAAATGACCATCACCGAAGCCCCCGACCGCATCCGCGAGCTGGTCAAGTACGGCGTTAATTTCGACAAGAGCCATTCCGGCGACCGTTTCGACCTCCATCGTGAGGGCGGCCATTCCGAGTTCCGTATCCTCCACCACAAGGACAACACCGGCGAGGAAATCGAGCGCGGACTGCTGGAGGCTGTGCGCAACCATCCCAATATCGAACTTAAAGAGAATCAGTTTGCCATCGATATCATCACCCAGCACCATCTGGGCCAGCGCGTCACCAAGCACACGCCCGATATCGAGTGCTACGGCGTGTATGCCCTCGACTGCGCCACCAATGTGATCGACACCTATCTGGCCAAGGTCACCCTGTTGGCCACCGGAGGCATGGGCAATGTTTATACCACTACCACCACGCCCATCATCTCCACCGGCGACGGTGTGGCCATGGTGCACCGTGCCCGCGGTGTGCTGAGCGATTTGGAATTTATGCAGTTCCACCCCACCTCGCTCTACAATCCGGCCGAAAAGCCCGCATTCCTCATCACCGAGGCCATGCGTGGTGCCGGCGCAGTGCTCAAAGACCACAAAGGTCAGGAATTTATGCAAAAATATGACCACCGCCTCTCTCTCGCACCCCGCGACATTGTGGCCCGCGCCATCGACAACGAGATGAAGGTGGCCGGCGTGGATCACCTCTACCTCGACGCCCGCCACATAGGCAAGGACGAGCTGATCAACGGTTTCCCCAATATCTATGCCAAATGCTTGGAACTGGGCATCAATATCACCAAAGATATGATTCCCATCCGCCCCGCAGCCCACTATCAGTGCGGCGGTATCAAGGTGGATCGCAACGGCGAGTCGTCCATACATAACCTCTATGCCGCAGGCGAATGCTCCTGCACCGGACTGCACGGCGGCAACCGTTTGGCCAGCAATTCGCTGTTGGAGGCTGTGGTGTATGCCCACAACGCCGCCCAGAGCGCTATAGAACGCGTGAAAACCCGCGAGCTGTGCCATGCAGTGCCCGACTGGAATTCCGACGGCATGGTGCTCAACGAGGAAATGGTGCTCATTACCCAAACCAAACGCGAGCTGCAAGAGCTGATGTGGAACTATGTGGGCATTGTGCGCAGCGACCTGCGCCTGCAGCGAGCCTTCGACCGCCTCAACCTTATTTTCCGCGAAACGGAAGACCTCTACAACCGCTCCGTGCTCACCGAGGAGCTTTGTGAGCTTCGCAACCTCATAGCCTGCTCGTACCTGATTATCAAGATGGCCCGTGCCCGCCGTGAGAATGTAGGCTTGCACTACAGCATTGATTTGCTAAAATAGAGCTAGAAAACCTAGAAGAGCTAGAAAATCTAGAATTTCTAGGTTTTCCTAGGCTTATTTATAATTAATAAATCATACCGTTTTGTATAACTTCGACGAGATCATTTCCCGCAAAGGGACCAACTGCGTGAAACACGACGCCCTGATGCGTTTTTTTGGCACCGACGATTTGCTGCCTATGTGGGTGGCGGATATGGATTTCCGTTCGCCCGACTTTGTGATGGACGCCCTGCGCAAGCGTCTCGACCACGAGGTGCTGGGCTATGCCGCCCCCAGCCAGAGCTACTGGCACACGGTGCAGGCTTGGCTCCGCAATCATTACCATATAGAGTGCCAGGAGGAAGAATTGCATTTTATACCGGGCATAGTGGCAGGCATTGCCTTTGTGCTGCAGAGCCTGAGCCAGCCGGGCGACGGCATACTGCTCACCACGCCGGTGTATCCGCCCTTCCTAAATCTGCCCAGCTTTGCCCAGCGTAGGCTCGAATGCAGTCCGCTGAAAGCGGTGGATGGCCGCTTTGAGATAGATTTTGCCGACCTGGAAGAACGCGCCAAGCGTTGCAAATGGATGATACTCTCCAATCCCCACACCCCCGGCGGCACCGTGTGGGGCGAGGAAGTGCTGCGCCGCATAGCCGATATATGCTATCGCAACGGAGTGCGGGTGATAGCCGACGAGATACATGCCGATATGACGCTGCCACCCCTTCGGCACGTCAGCTTCAGCACGGTGAGCAGCCAGGCCAAAGAGATTTCCATCACCTTTATAGCCCCCAGCAAGACCTTCAACATTGCCGGGTTGAGCAGCTCGGTGTGCTACTGCCCCAATGAGCAGCTGCGGCGCGATTTTTATGGCTATCTGGATGGTTTTGAGCTGGCCAACGGCAATATCTTTGCCTTTGAGGGTGCCGAGGCCGCCTTTAAGTATGGCGAAGGCTGGCTGGCCGAGATGCTGGACTACCTGCGCGGCAATGTGCTCTTTTTGCAGCAGTACCTGGCGGAGCACATGCCCCAAGTGAAGGTCGTGCTGCCCGAAGCCTCGTATCTGGCCTGGCTTGATTTTTCGGCCCTGGGGCTCACACATACCGAGCTGAAACATGCCATATACCACCAGGCCAAAGTGGCGCTGAACGACGGCACCACCTTTGGCGGCGACGCCTACCGCTGCTGCTTCCGCATCAACCTGGGTTGCCCCCAAGCCACGCTAAAAGAAGCTCTCGACCGCATAGCACAGGCCTTGCAATAGCCGTGGAAAAGTGCGACGGGCGACAAAAAATGACAAAAAAATGATTAATTAAAAAAAAATCATTATCTTTGTCGGTTGAAACGGATAGCCTCGACCCTGGGTAGGGAAGAGGTGTATCGTGTTGCAAGATAAATAAATGTAAATAATTATTAACATAAATAGTACTACTATGTCATTACTCATTTTATTACAAGCAGCCGCACAAATGGCTTGGGGTTATCTTGGCGCAGCTATCGGAGCTGGTTTGGCAACTATCGGTGCCGGTATCGGTATTGGTAAAATCGGTCAGGGCGCTATGGAAGGTATGGCCCGTCAGCCCGAGGCTGGTGGCGATATCCGCTCCACTATGATTATTGCAGCCGCTCTGGTTGAGGGTGTTGCATTCTTCGCAGTGGTTATCTGCCTCCTTGTTGTGCTGAAATAATGTGATGAATTGTTGGATTGGTGATTTGCTGAAACAAAAGGTTAAGTCCTTGGAATTCGGCAGGTCGTTGGTTCGGCAAATCAACATAAATCTTGACGTATGAACAATCCGTTGATAAATCCGGGTATCGGCACCTTCTTTTGGATGCTGGTGTCGTTCGGCGTGCTGGTGTTTATCCTGGGCAAATGGGGATGGCCCATGCTGCTCAAGGCCCTTACCAAGCGCGAACAGGCCATTGCCGAATCGCTGGCAGCTGCCGACAAGGCGCGTGAGGAAATGGCTCATCTGGTGGCCCACAACGAAGACCTGCTGAAACAGGCCAAGGTGGAACGTGACGAGATTTTGCGCAACGCCCGCCTGGCAGGCGAAGAGATTGTGGAAAAGGCCCGCCTGGCAGCTTCGCAGGAAGCCCAGCGCATTGTGGAAACCGCTCGCGAGAACATCAACTACGAGAAGCTTTGCGCTATGCACGACCTGAAGAACGAGATTGCCAACCTGTCCATTCAGATTGCCGAGAAACTACTGGAACAAGAACTGGCCGACAAAGAGCGCGCCGACGCCCTCATTGCCCGTCAGTTGGATGAAACGAAGCTATGAACGACTATCGTATCAACACGAGTTACGCCAAAGCCCTTTTTATGCTGGCTACCGACTTGGGCTGTGCCCAGTTGGTAAGGCAGGATATGGACTTGGTGGCCCAGGTGTGTGCCGAAAACCGTGAGCTTGCGGCTGTATTCAACAATCCCGCCATACGGCAGGGCAAGAAACAGGCCATCCTGCACGATCTTTTTGCACCCCATGTGCAGCAGGCTACGTTGGCTTTCCTCGACTTTGTGGTGCGCAAGCGCCGTGCGGTGAACCTGAAAGGCATTGCACAGGCTTATGTGGAACTGTATTGCGACGAAAACAACATTGTGCGCGCCGATATGGTGACCCGCCTGCCCATTACCGACGAGGCTGTGGTGCGCATGGCCAAACTGGTGGAGGACTACACCCACAAGCAGGTGGAGCTCAACCACACTACCGACCATCACATGCTGGGCAGCTTTAAACTCACTTTTGACAACAAGATGTACGACGCCCGCATCCGCACCAAGATTGCCCGCCTGCGTGCCGAGTTTGCCAAGAATGACTACGAAAGCAAGCTTTGAAGGAATTAATAAATTAAGAATAAAAAATAGAGTTCTGCCACACCAGCTACTTCTTGTTTTTTATTTTTGATTCATAAATGAAAAAATTGAACCATGTCTGATATTAAACCTGCCGAAGTATCGGCGATATTGAAAAAACAACTGGCCGAGGTTGACTTGGAGGTGAAGCTGGAAGAGGTGGGCACTGTGCTTACCGTGGGCGACGGCATTGCCCGCGTGTACGGTCTCAACAATGTGCAGTCGGGCGAGCTAGTGCAGTTCAACACCGGCGAGCAAGGCATTGTGCAGAACCTTGAAGAAGACAACGTGGGTATTGTGATGCTTGACGAGGCCAGCACAATTAACGAAGGCGATATTGTGAAACGTACCCGCCGTATTGCCTCGGTGAAGGCCGGCGACCAGCTGGTGGGCCGTGTGATCAACACCATCGGCGAGCCCATCGACGGCAAAGGTCCCATTGCCGGCGAGCTGTTTGATATGCCCCTGGAGCGCAAAGCCCCCGGCGTTATTTACCGTCAGCCGGTATCGCAGCCGCTGCAAACGGGTATCAAGGCCATCGACTCGATGATTCCCATTGGTCGCGGACAGCGCGAGCTGATTATCGGCGACCGCCAAACGGGTAAGACGGCCATTGCAATTGACACCATACTCAACCAGCGCTCTTTTTATGAGGCTGGCGACCCTGTGTATTGTATCTATGTGGCCTGTGGACAGAAAGGTTCCACGGTGGCCCACATGGTGAAGAATTTGGAAGAACGCGGCGCCATGGACTATACCATTGTGGTGGCAGCCACGGCTTCCGACTCGGCTGCCATGCAGTTCTATGCTCCTTTTGCAGGTGCCGCTATCGGCGAGTATTTCCGCGACACAGGACGCAACGCCCTGGTGATTTTTGACGACCTCAGCAAGCAGGCTGTAGCCTACCGCGAGGTTTCGTTGCTGCTGCGTCGCCCCCCCGGACGTGAGGCTTATCCCGGCGATGTGTTCTACCTTCACAGCCGTTTGCTGGAACGTGCCGCCCGCATTATCCAGAACGACGATATTGCCAGTCAGATGAACGACCTGCCCGCCTGCCTGAAAGACAAGGTGCGCGGCGGTGGATCGCTTACGGCACTGCCCATTATCGAGACCCAGGCCGGAGACGTGTCGGCATATATCCCCACCAATGTGATTTCGATTACCGACGGCCAGATATTCTTGGAGACCAATCTCTTCAATTCGGGTATCCGTCCGGCTATCAATGTGGGTATCTCGGTGTCGCGCGTGGGCGGTAAGGCTCAGATTAAGTCGATGAAGAAGATTGCCGGCACCCTGAAGCTTGACCAAGCCCAGTATCGTGAGCTGGAGGCTTTCTCGAAATTTGGTTCCGACCTTGACGCCGCTACCAAGGCTGTGCTCGACAAGGGTGCGCGCAATGTGCAGATACTTATTCAGCCACAATATTGCCCCATGCCCGTAGAGGACCAGATTGCCATCATCTATTGCGGCACCAATGGCCTTTTGCAGCATGTGCCTACCGATAAGGTGCGCAACTTTGAAACGGAGTTCCTCTTTGCTATGCGTCAGAACCATGCCTCGGTGCTTGAAAACCTGCGCCAGGGCAAGCTGATAGACGAAGACCTTGCCGTGATCAAACAGGTGGCGTTGGAGATGGCAGAGAATTATGCTAAATAAATAATACATTCATTAATAGAAAATGGCAAACCTCAAAGAAGTCCGCACCCGCATAGCCTCGGTGAGCTCCACCCAGCAGATTACCTCGGCCATGAAAATGGTGTCGGCGGCCAAATTCCGCAAGGCCCAGGTGGCCATCATAGGCATGCGGCCCTATGCCAACCAGCTGGCACAGATACTGTCTGATATCGACAACGGCGACGGGGTGCAGACTCCCTACCACCAGGTGCGTCCGCTCAAGAATGTGCTGCTGGTGGTGGTGACGTCGAACAAGGGACTGTGCGGCGCTTTCAACAGCAATGTGCTGAAAGAGGCCCAGGCCCGCATCAGCCATTACCGCACCCATGAGCCCTCGGCCCGGTTGGCCATGGTGACGCTGGGCAAACGTGGCAGCGATTTCTTTGCCAAGAATTTCGACAATGTGGTGGCCTCCTACGACGACTTGCTGGACCATGCCACCTTTGAGGGTGTAGCCGCGCTGGCCGACAAGCTGATGCAGCAGTTCTGCGACAAGCAGTACGACCGCATTGAGCTGGTGTATAACCAGTTTAAGAATTCGCTGGTGCAGATCCTCTCCACCGAGCAGTTTCTGCCCCTTGAGGCCGACAAGCTGCCCTCCGCCAAACGAGAGAAGTCGGCCAATGTGGGCGACTTTATCTACGAGCCCTCGAAGGAGGAGATACTGCGCGAAATGGTGCCCCTCACACTGCGCTCGCATTTCTACAGAGTGGTGCTCGACTCGCTGGCAGCAGAGCATGGCGCCCGCATGAATGCCATGCAGAAGGCTACCGACAATGCTACCGAGCTGCTAAAGGAACTGCGCCTTAGCTACAACAAGGCTCGCCAAGCCGCCATCACCAACGAGATTATCGAGATTGTGAGCGGTTCGGAGGCATTGAAAGGGTAGAGGAGACCGGGAGATAACATTGAAACTTTTTTTAATTAAACACGTACAAATATTGAAACTAACAATCTTATGAAGAAGAATTTGTCGCTCTTAGTAGCGCTTCTGATGACCCTGGCAGCGATGGCTCGCCCCGTGTCTGTGGATGAAGCTCAGCGCATAGCCTCCAGCTATTGGCAGCATGCTCTCCACCAGCAGGTGTCGCAGATTTCGGTGGTGCAGAACACTGATTTCTCCACTTTCTACATTTTTGATTTTAACCAGGGCTCCGGCTTTGTGATTGTGCCTGCCGACAACCAGGCATATCCCATTCTGGGCTATTCTACCAACAGCACGGCAACAGAGATGGGTCCCGAAACCCGTTTCTGGCTCAACCAGTATGAGCAGGAAATCAGTGCCGTTATGGCCGGCGAGGTGGAGATTGACGACGAACTGGCCTCGTATATCAAATCGCAGTGGGAAATGCTGGCCAGCAACACCTGGCTTGAGCCGAAGTCGGCTTCGTCGGTGTCGCAGCTGATGACCACCACCTGGAATCAGAGTCCGTATTATAATATGTACTGCCCGCCGAACACCCCCGCAGGCTGCCTGGCCATTGCTGTGGCTCAGGTGATGCGCTATTGGGCACATCCTATCGTGGGCCAGGGCTCGCACTCGTACAACTGCAGTCCTTACGGCACCCTTAGCGCCGATTTTGGCAGCACAACTTACGACTGGGCTCACATGCCCAACTCGTTGCGCGCCACTTCTAGCTCGGTGCAGAAGCAGGCCGTGGCCACCCTCTGCTACCATGTGGGTGTGGCTATGAATATGAGCTATGCGCCTGATGGTAGCGGCGCTTATGTGAGCGGCGGCTACAACACTGCCGAGACGGCTCTGCGTGGCTATTTTGGCTACAAATCGTCGCTCAACTGCAAGTATAAGAGCGGCTACAGCGAAGGCACTTGGGTGAATTTGCTGAAAGACGAAATTTCGGAAGGCCGCCCGGTGATTTACGCCGGTTACGATGCTGGTGGCGGTCATGCCTTTGTGTTTGACGGATATAATACCAGCAACCTCTTCCATGTGAACTGGGGTTGGGGCGGCTATTACGACGGCTACTATGCCATGGGTGCCTTGAATCCCGGCGGTGGTGGCACAGGTTCTAACGCCACGAACACGTTTAACTCGGGCAACCATGCGCTCTTTGGAGTGGAGCCTATCCCCACATTGCGCGCCAATCCCACCAATCTGATTCTCTCGGCAGATGCCGAATCCACCACATTCAATGTGATTAGCGACGGCCAGACTTCGGCTTTGTGGCAGGCTACCTCGTCGGCTTCGTGGCTCACTGTTACCCCCACTTCGGGCGCAGGTATGGGCACCACTACCACGATCACTGCCAGCGCCACTGCCAACACAACAGGACAGGAACGCCATGCCGTGGTGACCATTGTGGAAGGCACCGATACAGCAAGAGTGAACATCAGCCAGCTGGCATGCCAGCGTGCCGATATGTGCGGTGTGACCATCAAGATGGCTTCTTCGTCGGAGAGTGGCTGGTGCGATGCCACAATGACCGTGTCGTCCCCCAGCGGTGCTGTTTATGGTCAGGCTACCCTGAACAGTGGCTATTATGACGAACAAGTTATTGATGTGTGCTCGGCCGATTCGGTTATGTTTACTTGGAACAGCGGCAGCAGCGACAACGCTTGCTCCTTCTCGATAGTGAATGCTAACAATGTGGTATTGGTCAACCACCTCCGCTCAGATATTATCCATGATGCGGATCAGTGGGTGGTGAACAATCCTTGTGCTGCCACTGGCGAGCTTGAACCTTTGGTGTTCAGCATCAATACCAACACTAACGACACCCTGAAGGGTGATGTTGATGGCGGCGGCGAGTTTGAACTTGGTGAAAATATTGTGCTGATGGCCAATGCCCAGCCGGGTTACCGCTTTGTGAAGTGGAACGACAACTCCACTGTCAACCCCCGTCCGTTAGTAGTGACGGCAACCCGTACCCTCACTGCCACCTTTGCAGCGTTGGGTACCGACACCCTCCAGTTTGAGAACGGCTTGGCAGCCGGCAAGCGCGGTGGTGGCAACAATTTCTGGTATGGCGTGAAACTGGAGCCTGCCGACCTGGTGTGCCATAAGATGGTGAATGGTGTGAAATTCTACGCCACCGGCACGGGTACTTACAATGTGAAGCTGTATCAGGGTGGTGAGTCGGCTCCCGATTCGATGGTGTTCCAGACTACCCGCAACGTTACTGGCGCTAACACCGACAGCTGGATTACCCTGTCGTTCCATACCGGCACAACAATTGATCATTCCAAGCCTTTTTGGGTAGTGGTACGCTGCGTGGGCGGCTCCGACTCGATGGCTTACTCCTATTATGGTGGCAATGAAAACGGCAGCTGGTATTCCAATGACGATGGCGCCACCTGGCAGCAGCTCACTCAGCTGAACGAGCCTTTCTATGCTACTTGGATGGTGCGTCCTGCCGTTGATTATATTACCGACCTTTTCATCCTTTCCAGTTCGGCCAACCGTCCCACTTGGGGCTCGGTTACCGGCAATGGTCGTTACCACTATGGCGAGACCGCTGTTTTGGTAGCCACTCCTGCCGATGGCTACTACCTGGAACGTTGGACCGACAGATCTACCGAGAATCCTCATCCCGTAGTGGTGGTTAGCGATACCACTATCCGCGCCGTCTTTGCCGAACTGCCCAATGAGGGTATTGATGCACCTGAGGCTGGTTTCTCCACTGTGGTGATGGGCCGCAATGTGACTGTGCAGGGTGCCGATAACAAGGCCGTGTGCGTGTTCGACGCAATGGGTCGCATGGTTTTCACTACCTCCTGCTATCAGGGTCAGCCCATCAGTCTGCCTGTGACGGGTGTGTATATGGTGCGTGTGGCCGACCTTGCTCCCCGCAAGATTGTGGCGTATTAAACTATTGTCCGATTACGGGTCACTCATCAGAGATAACAAAAAAATAGAAATATGGAAAAGAAACAAAGCAACGTTATTGCCATCGTGACAATGTTCTTCATGTTCGCCATGATCTCCTTTGTCACCAATATGGCTGCGCCTTTTGGCAACATCTGGAAAATCAAGGACGGCATGGAATGGTCCGGTATGCTCGGCAACCTGATGAATTTCACCGCCTACCTCATCATGGGTATCCCTGCGGGTAAGATGCTCTCCCGCATAGGCTACAAGAAGACTGCCCTCACTGCACTGGCTGTTGGCTTCTTCGGTATGCTTATCCAGATGTCCTCCAGCTTCATGGCTGTCAGCTATGGCGCACTGGTGGTCTATCTGCTTGGTGCCTTCGTCTGCGGCTTCTGTGTCTGCATGCTCAACACCGTGGTCAACCCCATGCTCAACCTCCTCGGAGGCGGCGGCAACCGCGGCAACCAGCTCATCCAGGCTGGCGGCACCCTCAACTCCCTCACCGGCACTGCCACCCCCCTCCTTGCCGGCGCCATGATCGGCACCCTCACTAAGGACACCGCCCTCGCCAATGTACGCCCCTTGCTCCTCATCGCCCTGGGTGTGTTCCTTCTCTCCTTCGTTATCCTCTATTTCGTTGCCATCCCCGAACCCAACCTGGGCAAGGCCAAGGCCGAAGGCAAAGACAAATACAGCGCATGGAGTTTCCGCCACTTGGTGCTCGGCGTCATCGCCATCTTCTTTTACGTTGGTGTTGAAGTCGGTATCCCTGGCGAGCTCAACTTCTACCTTTCCGATCCTACCGACAAAGGCGCAGGCCTTGGCGAGGGCGCTGCCATCGTAGGTGGTGCCATTGCTGCCGTCTATTGGCTGCTCATGTTCGTCGGCCGACTGGCCAGCACCGCCATCAGTGGCAAAGTTTCCTCCAAAACCCAGATAACCGTGGTCTCTGCTGTGGCCATCATCTTCCTCCTTGTGGCTATCTTCCTGCCTAAGAGCATGACCATGTCCATGCCTGGCTACCAGGGCGGACATTTCGCCATGGTGGTAGTCCCGGTCAGTGCCCTGTTCATCGTCCTTTGCGGTCTGTGCACCTCCCTCATGTGGGGTGGCATCTTCAACCTCGCAGTCGAGGGCCTTGGTAAATACACCGAGCAGGCCTCCGGCATCTTTATGATGATGGTAGTCGGTGGTGGCGTCATGCCCTTCATTCAGGACTGGATTGCTCGCTTTGCCGGCTACATGACCAGCTACTGGATTGTCATCGCCATGCTTGCATTTATCTTCTACTATGCCGTTGCTGGCTGCAAGAATGTGAACAAAGATATTCCTGTGGAATAGTCCTACATTAGATAAACCCAACAGGGAGACACCTCCGCGAAGCGTTACCGCTGCGGTTTGAAGGGTGTCTCCCTGTTTGTTGTAATGAATGAGGTGAAATTAATCCGATCCGAAGAGGAAATGCCACTATTCAAGATGGGCCAGGCGGGCATTCACGGAGTCGATAATCTCTTGCATGGCCTCCGGATGTTTGGAATACCAGGAAAAACTTGAGTCGAAATTATCTTTTGTGACCTCATATTTTGCAAAAAGACTGTCGTAGCAACCTATCATTTCTGGGGTCAAAGTATCGTAATGGAAGTGTGTTTGGGCCGAAAAATACCCTTCTAATAGGCTCACATCCTCTAAAATTTGCACCATTTTTTTAGGTTGGATAACGGAAGCTGGAACAATTCCCTTGCCTCCGCAAGAAGTGAGGGTGAGGAGTATGGTGCAAATTGCTGACAATAAATAATATCTATATCTTCTCATGGTCGAAAGTTTTCTTGATAATTATGTTATTTTGGGTGCCTAAAATAGGGTTTTAGGCACTAATAGAAACGTCGTTTTGGAAAAAAAATTTCAAAAAAAGTAAAAAAAATGTTGCTATGTCAAAAAAAAGTTGTAATTTTGCACCCGAAAACGAGAGAGACAAAATCGTTGTTCGAAGCCAAGAGGGAGTATAGCTCAGTCGGTTCAGAGCATCTGCCTTACAAGCAGAGGGTCATTGGTTCGAATCCAATTACTCCCACAAAAACCAGCAAGCCCTTGACTTGTTGGTTTTTTTTTATGACGGTACAGACACACCTCATTATTCAAGTGAAGATAAGTGATGTTTAACATATATTAACACATTTGCCTGTAACAAAATTGAAATGAGTGTGTCTATACACTAGTAAAAGGGGGAAACCCCAGCAAATAATTTATAATGGTAATATAATATTATTTCATAGTATGAACATTCGTATGAAACACATTGTCCTAGCTGTAGCCGCCATGATATTGGCAACTACGGTATTTGCTCAAGGACAGAACTATTGTAAGGGATTAAAAAATCCCACATCATTTACCATCTCTTCGGCAGGTAACTCGGCCAGTGCGCAGTGGTATGGCTATACCGGATCGAAGAATGCGCAGGCCAGTAACTGCACTCAATGGGGTATGAGTGGCTGGGGCACGCAGATTCCCGCATCGCAACTGGCATCGCAGAGTTCGGGCTCTAGCTGCACAAGCAGTAACTCTACCGACATTGGCGGACAGAGCGATACGCAGAAGCGTTTTGTTATTAAAGGCAACGGCTCTGATCCTCTGACCGGCAACCGACTCTCGTACTTGCCTCCAGACTCCACTTTTACTTCGTCGATCCGATTGGGCAACAACTGTGGTGGTTCTCATGAAGCAGAGATGCTCTGCTATGAGTTCAACGTTCGTCCTCAAAACGCGCTTATCTTTATCTGGTATGCTCTTTCGCTTCAGAATGGTCAGCATTCCGTAGCGGAGAATCCCGAATTTGCTATCCAGATTGAGAAGCAGGTGGGCAACAACTGGGTTCTTATTGGTGGTGATACTTTGTGCTACATCCAGCCTACTCCTGCCGGTTCTAGCGCAGACGTAACTCCATTCTATTCGGGCAGTAATGGTACACATAATGTGGGAACTGGCGGTTATGGCGCAAATATCTATCTACCCTGGAACAAGGTCGCTATCAACCTGAATAACTATCTTTTTGAAACTGTACGTATCAAAATTGGTGCTGGCGACTGCAGCATGTCCGCACACTATGCTTGCTCTTACATTGCCGGTGAGTGCCAACCCATGGAAATTAAGACTTCCGGTTGCCCCGCTGGTGAGGGTAACGTAATTGATACCCTCCGCGCTCCTACTGGTTTGAGCAACTATGTATGGTACAAGAGCAACCAGGGCTCGGAAGGTATTGCTAACTTGCTGAACGTTCCTGCTTCGGTCAACTTTACTCGTATCACCCCCACCACTAGCACCGACAATACCTATCTCTGCCGTCTGGATGACTTTCTGTTGACCGAGGGCACCATGGCAGGCCAATATACCAACGAGCAGATTTTCCGTTGCGATATGACCTCTTACATGAATCCCAATATTCCTATTATCTCTAAGGTGTATGTTCGTGTAAGAAACACCAAGCCCACCATTGCCATCGACACGATTAAGACTTGCGATGGCGATGTTGACTTCATCTCGAAGAGCTTTGTGCCTAACGACATGCTTGGTTGCAACAACTCACTTTCCGAATGGACGTTCTATGAAGGAGGCTCCAATTCCACTCCTATCGCCGCTACTGCTATTGGCGACACAGTGTCCCACTCTTGGGATTCTGCCGGATTCTACGCTGTATCCGTCCGCTCCTACAACGGCCAAGACATTTCTTGCTACACCGACGAGAACTATGTGATTCATGTGCTTGGTCGCCCCAAGAACCCCACTATCGGTATTGAGCCCGCCAAGTTGGTCTGCCCTGGTGATATGGTACGCCTCTCCGACAATACCGTAGGTTCTGTCCGCCGCGACTGGATCTTTGAAGATGAGACCTTGATTGGCAATGCCGAAGGCTCGAACCGCTCCGTTGATAAGATCTTTACCAACTACAAGAACCCCATTGAGCTGACTGCCTACAATGGTTTGTATGCCCTTGACCGTATTGACCCCAATATCAAGATTTATTGCACTTCTACGGCTTATGACACTGTGACGGTATTTAAAAACCCCGAACTTACGATCACTGGCGACACAGTGGTGTGCAATGGTCAGACAACAGACATCACCGTGACTACTTCTACTCCTAACTGTAATTACAACTGGTATCGCGACACTACCGGTACTAGCCTTATCTCCGAGGGCCAGACTCTTCACACCATGCCTTATGCTGATACCTGCACTTATTATGTGAAAGTGTCGGAAACCACCGCAGGCTGTATTGCATGGGATAGCGTGAATGCTTATCGTGTGAACCCCAAACTGAGTATCTCCCGTCACGATATGTGCGAGGGCGACATTGTTACCTTGAATGCCGAAGGCGCTTACTCCTATTCTTGGACGGCTTCTCCTGCCGATTCTACTTTGGACGCCTATATTGACAGTCTTGGCCATGGTCCTAGCGAGATTTCCGTCTCCCCCAAGACCACTACTGTTTACACCCTCGTTGGTCATGGTACTAACGACTGCAGCGCATCTCCCCTTACCGAACAGATTACCATCCACCCCGTTCCCGTGGCAACGGTGGAATACACTCCCGATTTTGTGGATTCCGACAACCCCATGGTAACCTTTACTGATGCATCTCCCTATAGCGTGCGCCGTGTATGGTATTTCGAAGATGGTATTGGTGAAGAATATACCTCGCCCTGCACACATAACTTCGGTGAGGTTTCCAGTGACTCGGTTAATGTTAGAATGATAGCTTATAACGATCTGGACTGCTCTGACGAGATCGCCTTCCGTCTGGATGTGACCCAGTTCACTTTCTTCGCCCCCAACGTGTTCACACCGGAGCGTCCCGACAACAACGTGTTCAGAATCTTCACTGCCAATCGTCAGGAGAACTTCTCGGTTCACATCTACGATCGCAACGGCCGTCAGGTATATACTTCCAACGAGCTCGACTTCGCATGGGATGGCACTAGCGAAGGCATCAAATGTCCGCAAGGCTCCTATGCTTACGTCATTCGTTATCGTCGCCCCGGCACCGAAGATATCGTCACCCAGAAAGGTGTTGTCACACTGCTTCGCTAATCGAAGATAACAAATAATTAATCATAGACAAGGGTGGAGGCCAATGTGTTTCCACCCTTATCTACAAAATACAATTCGCCATTACTCCGCAACAACTGCTACAGAAGTATTGGGGCTATGAAGCCTTCCGTCACCCTCAAGAAGAGATTATACAATCGGTTCTTGACGGTAAGGATACGCTTGTGCTTATGCCCACGGGTGGTGGCAAATCGCTCTGCTACCAGATACCTGCATTGTTGCTCGATGGCTTATGCCTGGTTGTGTCGCCCCTCGTATCTTTAATGAAAGATCAGGTGCAACAGCTTAATGATCGTGGTATCAAAGCCCGATTGCTGATTTCTGGTATGACTGGCACCGAGCAGGAGATTATATACAACAATTGCCGTCATGGGATGGTGAAGATACTCTATGTGTCTCCAGAGCGTCTTGGACAGTCAGTCTTTCGTGAGAATATGCGACGGATGAAAATCTCGTTCATCGCAGTAGATGAGGCACACTGTATTTCACAATGGGGCTACGAGTTCCGCCCGTCCTACCTCCAAATAGCCCGCATTAGGGATTACCATCCACAAGCGCCTATAATAGCGCTCACAGCCACAGCAACGCAAGCCGTGGCCGCAGACATCCAGCGGCAGCTAATGTTCCGTTCACAAAGTCAGTTATTCCAAACGAGTTTCCAACGGCCGAATTTGGCATATATGGTGTTTCGGGAGAATGACAAAATGGGTCGCATGGTCAGGATTGTTCAAAAAGTGGGAGGGAGCGGCATTGTCTATGTACGCAATCGTCGTCGTACCAAAGAGATTGCGTCGTTCCTTGTGTCGCAGGGCATACCTGCTGCTTATTATCATGCCGGCCTTGATGCCAAGGAACGTGATATTGCCCAATATCGATGGATGAGAGGCGAAGTGAATGTGATTGTGGCCACTAACGCATTCGGTATGGGTATCGACAAGCCCGATGTGCGATATGTGGTTCACATGGATATTCCTTCGTCGGTCGAGGCATATTTCCAGGAGGCTGGCCGTGCTGGTCGCGATGGCAAAAAGTCGTTTGCTGTACTGCTCTACGAGGATCAGGACTTGAAAAATTTGCAGTTTAATTTTGATAGTGAATACCCGTCACGTCAGCAGATTGCTAATATATATCGTGCCATTTGCAACTATTACCAGATACCAGTAGGTTCTGGCGAAAACTGTATTTTTGATTTTGATATGGACGGTATCTGTCAAACTTACAATATTAAACCGCTCGACCTGTATAGCGCATGTCGTTTTCTAGAGCGCGAAGGACTGCTATCTTTGCCCGAAAAGGAGGATGCATCGTCAAGTATCTATATCTCCATCAGTCGAGAAGACCTCTATCGATTCCAAGTAGAGCAAGCCAGATACTGTGACCTTATCGCCTTGCTTATTCGCATGTATGGTGGATTGTTTACCGAATATGTGCCGATCTCTGAACGAGCCATTGCCAAAAGAATGTACATGGATGAAGAACATATCACCCGGATGCTCCTACATATTGATGCGCTTCAGATTATTCACTACAAACCTCGGCGTAAGAACCCATCTATCATCTTCTCGGCTCCCCGTATTGATGCAAAAGACTTGTATTTGAGCGATGCGAACTATAAGGATTTGAAAGAGTCTGCACGCACACGTCTGGATGCTATTCGGCAATATGTCACGTCTTCAGCCCCCTGTAGGAGTCAGCAACTACTATCTTATTTTGGTGAGCAGAATGCCTGTTCATGCGGTGTTTGCGACTATTGCCTGCAGCATAAGTCGGCTCCACGATCGGAGGTGGTGGATCTGAGAACTCAAATTGTGCAACTGCTACAACAAAAATCCATGTCGGGCAGCGAGCTCCTCGTTGCCATCAAGGGGATGGAAGAATCGAAAATAAAAGAAAGCTTGCGCCGACTAATCGACGAAGAGATTGTCCATATCGACCAAGACCTTAAGTTCTTTGTATAGTCTGGCCACAGGTAGTCCCATCACATTGTAATAACACCCCTCAATTTTACCAATTCCCACCATACCTATCCATTCTTGGATGCCATAGGCGCCGGCCTTGTCGAAAGGTTGATACTTATCTACATAATACTCGATTTCGCTTTCACTCAGCCGATTAAAATATACGTGGGTGCATTCGGTAAAACTTCTTGTTCGTTTTGCGTTGCGCAGACATACACCAGTATAAACCTGATGGGCCTTGCCCGACAGATTTCGTAGCATGTCCATAGCCTCTTCTCGAGAATGAGGTTTGCCCAGCACTTCGTCGTTTACCACAACCACAGTGTCGGCAGTCACTAGCACCTCTCTTTCCGCCAGGGAATGGGTATAGCCATCGGCCTTCAACAATGATAACGACTCCGCTACCTGCGAAGCAGATACCGGAGCCGTTAATTTTTCTTCCACGTCAATGTCAACGATGGAATAGTCAATCCCCAAATTAGCCAATAACTCACGGCGACGAGGGGATTTTGATGCCAATAATAAGTGCATTATCTTCTCTTATTATCTTTAGTGTCTTGTTTCTGGGCTGAGTGGTCAACCATCGAAATCATCTTGCCGTCTTTAAACTGCGACACCACACCTTCGCGTCCGTACTTGTCGTACCACACCCATTTGCCGTCTTTTTTGCCATGCACAAAATTGCCGGTTTCCTCGGGATATCCAGCCACGTTGTAACGCTCATATTTACCATGACGTTCACCGTTAACATAGTTCTCGGACAATTCAACTTTGCCGTTAGCATGGTAGCGTACAGTCTTGCCGTGCTGAATATCATCATGGTAATTCATTTCATAGCGCACAGAGCCATCGTCGAAAACACCACGCCACAAACCTTCTTTTTTGCCATTGTGGAAACTACCGGTATAGTCCAGTTTTCCATCCTCATACCATGCGGTCCAGGTGCCTTCTTCCTTGTCATTCACATACTGACCTTCGTGCAGTTTTTGTCCACTCTCGTACCAAGTGGTCCAGACGCCTTGTTTATAACCTTTGTTATACTCGCCTTCGCGCCATTTTTCGCCAGTTTCGTAGTAGTAAGTCCAAGTGCCAGACTCGTTGCCTGCGGTATAGTGGCCACGAATGCCTAAGTTGCCATTGGTGCGCCAATAAAAGAGCCATTCGCCCACCTGTTCGCCATGAGCTAATGTTCCTTCCTGGTCCTTTTTGCCGTCGGGGGTCCACCAGGTGGCTTGGCCTTCCAATTCGTCGTCAACATAGGTTCCTTCAAACTTCAGCGCATTATTCTGATGCCATTCGCGGGTTTTGCCCTCGCGCGAGCCTTCTTCATAAATCACCTCATCTTTCTTTTGGCCATTGGCATACCACGATACAAAAGTACCATGTTTCTTGCCATTGACCACAGGAACTTCGCTCTGTTTGGAGCCGTCGGGATACCATGTGCGAGTGGTACCGTCGCCACTCATTACCAGCTCTTCATGCAGGGTGCCGTCGCCATAAAAAGTCTTCCAAACACCCACTTTGTGACCCCGATTATCGTACTTTCCCACGCGGAACACCTGGCCATTGGCATGCCACCAAGTCCAAGTGCCAATATGAACACTGTCCTCGTTCAAAGTGCCCGAAACATAGGTCTGGTCGGGATGGGTTTTGTAAGCCTCTTCATAATGAATTTGCGCATTAGCGTAGAGCGCCATAGCGCAACCTAAAGCAAAGATGAAAGTCTTTTTCATATCTTAAGTGTAATTATTCCGAATAAATAAAATCAATCATAATAGGATGGGACGTCTCAGTTCCGTTGATAATGGTACGGAATGCTGCCGAGCGTCGAGCATCAATAACCACCTCGGTGCCGTAATCCTTGCCTTCGCGCAAAATCTCCTGTAAATGACGGGTCAGGCGCATGCGATACTGATTCTTCTCTCGATTATAATAGCCATCAAATCCATTATAGGTATAGCTATTGGTCAACACATTAGCATCGGTTACATAGGTTTCCTTGCCATTGGCCAGACGTTTGAGCGCCAACAGTCTAACGGGAACATTGGCCGTGTCGGCTTCGTTTGCCAGCGGTAACACCAATTCGGCATAATGCACCACGGCGTTAGGATGGTCGCGCTTAAACTGAGCTACGAACGACTGCATGTTCAAGCGAAGGCGAGTGCCTCCCAATGGCTCGAGATACAGTTTTTGTGTGCCAGCTATCGAATCTTTTTTATTTGAAGCAAAGGGGGCTAATACCGAACCTGCATAATCGTGGCTATAATACATGCTATGAGCGGCACCACTATTGATGGTGAATTCAAATTTCATGTTGTCGGCATTGGGAGTGTGGTAAAACAGCATTAGTCGGGTGTTGGTGGCTGAATAGTTTACCGACAGCATTGTATTGTTGTTGTCATCGCCCAATCGTATGCTGATACCCTTAGATAAGTTGAGGAAGTCGGCCTGAGAACAGGACTGGCGCAACACGGGGTAAACATTTTCATTCAACTTAATTTTGATACTATCAGCATAATAAGTCACATGGCCGTCGAAGAAACACACATCACTCTCGGCCAATTCGTTGGAGGATAGATAAGCGCTGTCGCCCATCAAGGGCTGCGCCAATTGTTTTACGATCACATGCAGGTCGCGAGGGGTGGAATCGGGCATGATAGGATACACTGTATCGATCACCAAGGTCATCACCACCGAGTCGAACACCACATCGTCTGAGATGCGGACGCCTTCTTTAGGTGCGGCAATCTGCGAATACGACACCGCCCTCACATTACCAAACACAGGGTCGCCGACACAATAATTGCCAAATACAGCCGAAACATAACCCGCACCAGAAAGCGAGTCGTCATATACCGTAAATGCAGTCATTGCCACGGTATCACGCACTCCTTGATACAAAGTGAATGGGTCCTGCAAATTCACACCCAAGTCCGATTCTTTTTCGGTGCAAGCCATCGGCATAAGCATCAATATCACGCCTACCGAAAGGAAAAATTTCTTTATCGACATAGTCTAAATATAAGTTTCAGTGGGCCGCTATTCTTTAATAGCGCTGCCGCAAAGGGTGTCGTATAATTTGTTGATTTTGGTGAAGAACTCTTGCTGGTCAGGGTTGTAGTCCAGCACATGGCGCTTGTTCTCTTTCGCAAAAGCTACCAGTTCGGGATTCACATTGGGCGATGCTATCACAATGCCATTGGCATAAGTTATGGCAGCCTTCATCAGTGTCATGTAGTCGAGATTCTGGTACAAGCGAAGATCCTTAGCCGTGGCGCCGTCGGCACGCATCTTTTTCTCCAATTCTTGCGAGAAACTGCCCTCAAATCCGTCATCGGTTAACGACAGTACGGTGCGGGTGCCCGAAAAGAAAGCATTCTCTTTATTAATACGACGCAGATAAAAAGGCACCATGCCGCTAAACCAGCCCGAGAAATGAATCAGATGCGGTTGCCAAGCCAGCTTTCGGACAGCTTCCAATGCGCCTCTTCCGAAGAAAAGAATACGTTCGTCGTTGGCTGGATACAGCACTCCTTTTTCGTCGAAAGTGTCACCAAAGCGAGTGAAATATTCCTCGTTATCGATAAAATATACTTGCAGGCGTGCGGTAGGGATTGATCCCACCTTGATGATTAACTGATGGTCGCAGTTATTCACAATGAGGTTCATGCCTGACAAACGGATAACTTCATGCAGTTGATGTTTTCTCTCGTTTACCTCGTTAAAACGGGGCATGAAAACCCTTATCTCACGTCCTAATTCTTGTGTAAATTGCGCCAATTTGCGGTTATTTATTGCCGCTTCCGAATCCTCTACAAAAGGCACAATGCCCTGATTGACAAATAATATCCTTCCTTTTGCCATGTCTTTATTATATATTATTAGTAAGGCAAAGTTACGATTTTTTTCTGGATTAAACAGAATTTATTTTCATTCCATCTTTTTGTTCACCAGAATAGAGGTTCTTAACGGCGCACACCATCCTTTGAGGGAAGCGCAATTAACAAGTTGTTGATAAAAAAAATGCACAAAAAATTTGGCGCATTTGATTTTTTTGTACTTTTGCACCATGGTTCAGAATATGTCAGAAGAAGAAATGTCGCTGTTAGCCAAGGCAGAACGCTATTGCGCTAACGAAGAACAATGCCGCACATCTGTACGCAAAAAGCTCTGCGACTGGGGTGCATCTCTTGATCAATCAGGCAAAATTGTAGCTTGTTTGGTCGATCAAGGTTTTATTGATGAACGTCGCTTTGCCCGTGCCTATACTTCGTCTAAATTGCGCTCCCAGAAATGGGGTCGTCTTAAAGTGGTTTATCAGCTACGATCCAAGCAGGTGCCGCCCAAATTCATTACTGAGGCTCTCTCCGAAATCACCGACGAAGAGTATCGTGGCATCCTCCTTGAGGTGGCACAAACCAAGTGGGCTACTTACAATCCCGACGACACTAATGCGAAGAAGCGTGCCAAATTGGTCACTTTTTTGGCTTCTCGCGGCTACGAATCGCCTGAAATACAGGCCATGCTCAATGAGCATTTTGCCGACGAGTAGTTCTTTGTAGTTGCGGGCCAATCCTTGTTGGCATACGCCATCAGTACATATCTCCCTCACATGGCTTGCTTTAGCAAGTCTTGTGAGGATTTTTGTGTTCAATTATGAGATAGGTTTTAGCCCAAGAACTTGATTTCAATGTTTTCGTTGATTTTTAATCCAAACAGTTGCTCAGTTGACTGACCATAAATGGCCAACTGCAGGCATCCTGCCGACGATACCGTCAAAGTCAGTTTGTCCAGCCGGCGAGAACTCGCGTCGCGTTTTTCGTAACCCTTGCTCACCTCCGTCAGTTTGGCGTCGTGCACCGACATTTCGAAAGGTCTGCCTTTGCGGTACATCTCAAACTCTTCATATGACAAATTCAAATCCACATTGCCGTAGTTGTCGATATAAGCCACATACGCAGTAAGGCCGTCATCCTTTACATTGGTGCTCCACACAAACATCTGTTTCATCTCCGACTCTTCAACCGTATATCCCACCTCTTGCATCGTCGCACCCTTTACAATCATGGCTGCCACCTTGCAAAAATAGTCGTAGGCAGTAAAGGTAAAGAAGTTCGAGTCCCAGAACACCCTGTCTATCACTACCATTTCCTTCTCTTGCCCACCAAACAAGGCCATTGGCAGGCCATTGTCGGTACAGATAAAAAATTGTCCTTTATATTTTACCACTACCGAGGGCGAATCTTGCGTATCCGACGAGTTCACGTCAATAATATGAATGGTTCCCTCGGGGTATTCTAAGCAAGCATTTTTCACTACAAAATAGGCCGCTTTTAAGTCGAAAGGTGGTATCTCATGAGAAATATCCACTATGCGCACATCGGGCAGCATCGAATAAAGTCTGCCTTTGAACTTTCCTACAAAAAAATCATTTAGACCCCAATCAGTGGTCAGCGTAACAATCGGTGAATTCATTTGAAATATGTGCTTTATACTTATTCTGATGTTTGATCTTTCAAAATGCAAAAGTACATATTTTTTTTCAAACCGCAACAACTAATTGTTATTTGCGCAAAAATTTGTATCTTTGTAATTTGGTACGCAAGACCAAAAATAGTTTAATATAGAAGAAATCAGATATTTATAAAAAGTATGTCGTTATTATCCATACGCAATTTGCATGCCTCAATTGGCGATAAAGAGATTCTCAAAGGTGTAAACCTCGAAATCAACCGTGGCGAAGTCCACTCCATTATGGGCCCCAATGGCAACGGCAAAAGCACCCTTGCAGGCATCATAGCAGGTAACACAAAATACACCGTCACCGAAGGTGAGGTAATCTATAAGGGCAAGAATATTCTTGATATGCCCGTTGATCAACGTGCCGCCGAAGGCATCTTCCTCGGTTTTCAATACCCCGTCGAAATCCCCGGTGTAAGCATCACCAACTTCATGCGCACTGCGGTTAACGAGCAGCGCAAATATCGCGGTCTTGATCCTCTTAATGGTTCAGAATTTATGCGTCTGATGGAAGAGAAGAAAAAGGTGGTGGAAATGACCACTAATTTGGCCAACCGTTCCGTCAATGAAGGTTTTTCGGGTGGCGAAAAAAAGAAGAATGAAATCTTTCAAATGGCCATGCTCAACCCCACGCTCTCAATTCTCGACGAAACCGATTCTGGCCTAGATATCGATGCTCTTCGCATTGTAGCTACGGGTGTAAATAAGTTGCGTAGTGCCGACAATGCTACCGTTGTCATCACCCATTACCAGCGCTTGCTCGACTATATTGTTCCCGATTTTGTCCATGTCCTCTTCGAAGGTCGTATCGTTAAGACTGGTCCCAAGGAGTTAGCCCTTGAACTTGAAGCCAAAGGTTACGACTGGATTAAGCAAGAGCTCGCACAAAACTAACCTCTTCATCCACACAAACCTCGTATCATGGAAAAATCAGTTCAGCAGTTCCGCGACATTCAGCCCCAACTTCGCAAAAATGAAGTATGGCGTCACGTCGATTTCTCCGATATGCTCAACGAATCGCTCTTATTGCCCACAGGCGAGCGTCAAACTGCTCAATTTCATTGCAACATACCTAATCTCGATACCCATCGGTTTGCTACCGAGAATGGTTTCTGCCATCTTCCCTCAGTCACTACCGATCAAGGCATTGTGCTGGCCAGCTTGCGCAATACCGCCAATGCTCAACCCCAACTTGTTAGCCGACAGCTAGGCTCTTGCACACCTAAAGCCAACCCTTATCTCCAATTTAATACTGATAACTATACCGATGGTGTTTTTGTGCAGGTTCCAGCCAACACCTTTGCCGACAAGCCCATCCAAGTACAATCGGTCATCAATGCTGGTCATGGGCTTTTTCTGCAGGTGCGCAATCTTATTGTGGTAGGCCGCAACAGTCATGTGGCTATCATCCATTGCGACGACTCCTACGATACTCATCCGGCTTTCTCCAACAATGTTACCGAGATAGTGGTAGAAGAAGGCGCTCAGGTCGAGTATTACAAGATGCAGAACCTCAACAACAATACAGGCTTGCTCAACCACACTTATGTCAGTATGGCACAAGGCTCTTCCTTCCGGTCGGTGGCCATTACCCTCAACGGCGGCCATATCCGTAACCACACTGAGGTACGTATGCTTGGCGAGCATTGTCAGGTGCAAGCCCATGGTCTTTATCTCAACGACCAGGAACAGCGTGTTGATAACTATATCTTTGTTGATCATGCCTGCCCCAATTGCACTAGTCATGAGCTCTACAAAGGCATTCTCGACGATAGCGCTCAGGGTACCTTCAACGGACATGTGCTTGTACGCGACGGCGCCGTCAAGACCGAGGCTTATCAAACCAACAAGAATATCCTCCTTACCGATAAGGCATTCATCAATACCAAGCCTTTCCTCGAGATTTACAACGACGATGTGAAGTGTTCTCATGGTAGCACCATCGGTCAGCTCGACGAGCAGGCTCTCTTCTACATCCGTTCACGAGGCATCAGTGAGCGTACCGCCCGCACGCTTCTTTCTTATGCCTTCTGCGACGAGGTGCTCCAGCAAATTATGCTTCCCACATTGCGCGACAACCTTATCGACCTTGTCAAGAAGCGTCTTCACGGCGAACTTACTCCTTGCTCCGAGTGCTCTCTTCAGTGTAGCACTCCTTGCAATGGCCCCGACGTGAATTTTTACATCGACCCCGAAAAACTGTAATTAAGCATTTGTTCGTTAGAGTAGGGTGGCAACATTGTTTCGGCAATAAAATGCGACAGTTCGGCCACCCTGCTTTTATCATCAAGATTTCCCCATGCGCACCATCTGGCGAGTATTCCGTTATCTCAAGTACTATCCTTGGCATATTGCCACCAATGTACTTTTCAATATGTTGGCAGTGTTCTTCAACATGTTTACCTTCGTCATGATTGTGCCGTTTGTTGAGCTGCTTTTCGCCACATCCCAACCAGTTGATCAGTTGCCAGCCTTTGCCCTCAATCAGGAATACCTGTCGCTTTGGGTCACATTTACACTCAACCAGTACAAATCCCTCTATGGTCTTTGGCCTTGCCTAATAGGTGTTTCTATGGGCTATCTGGCCTTTTCGTTCTTGTCCAATCTTTGCCGATATTTAGCTCAATATTTCATCAGCCCTATGCGTAATGGCATCACCATGCGGCTGCGAAACGATATCTATCACCACATCACCATTCTTCCCGTGTCCTACTTCACTGCTCAGCGCAAAGGTGATCTTATCAGTCGCATGTCCAATGATATTGCTGATATCGAATGGGGTGTACTCACATCCGTCATCTCTTTGGGCAAGGATCCGCTCAACATCCTGGTCTTCTCACTTGCCCTGATCTTCATCAGTCCACGTTTGTTCTTATATTTTCTTGTCATCATGCCTGTGGCCATATGGCTCATCAGCATCATTGGCAATAGTCTGCGGCGCAATTCTGTTAAGGGACAAAATCGTTTGGGACATTTATTTGCTGTTATCGACGAGACTGTCTCGGGCATACGCACTATTCAATCTTTCGGACGCCAACGGCACCGTGTGCAGCTATTTTCAGAGGCTAATAACCAATATGCCGACACCATGATTCGTGTGGCTCAGCGCCGCGAACTCAGTAGCCCGCTGTCTGAGGTATTGCTCACCATCGGACTGGTCTTTATTCTCATCCTGGGAGGCATGGCCGTGCTCGAAGGCCAAATACTCTCATCGGTATTTATTCTGTTCGTCATACTTTTTGCCCGCCTTGTGCCTCCGGTACAGTCGATGGTGCGAGTCTATAACAATTTACAGAAAGCCAATGCTGCCGCTGAGCGCGTGTTTGAGGTAATCGATGCCGACGAACAGATCCATCAGCTACCTAACGCAAAATCGCTCACCCATTTCCAGCATCAAATCGAATATCGGGATGTTTCATTCTCCTATCAAACAGAGCCTATCCTTCAGCATATCAATCTCACAATCCCCAAAGGTAAGACAATCGCACTGGTAGGCCCTTCTGGAGCAGGCAAAACCACGCTCGTCGATCTCCTGCCTCGCTTTTATGATTGTTCGCAAGGCTCCATCCTCATTGACAATACGCCGATTACTCAATTCAACATCAATAGCTTGCGGTCGCAGATAGGCCTTGTTTCTCAGCATTGTATCCTTTTCAACGATACGGTAGCTAATAATATCGCCTTAGGTCTTCCTAACTTCGATCGTAATGCCATTGTGCATGCCGCCCAAGTGGCTCAGGCACATGAATTCATCATGCAGTTGCCTCAAGGTTACGACACTCCCATTGGCGACCGTGGGCTCAACCTTAGTGGTGGACAGCGGCAGCGTCTCAGTATTGCCCGAGCCGTGCTTAAGGACCCGCCAATTCTTATTCTCGACGAAGCCACTTCGGCCCTCGATACCGAAAGCGAGATTGCTGTTCAGCAGGCTATGGAACGGCTTATGCAAGGACGTACCAGCATTGTTATTGCCCATCGACTCAGCACCATCAGCACTGCCGACGAAATCATTGTCCTCGAAAACGGTCGGATTGTAGAGCAAGGTTCCCATCTCCAACTTATTGCTCAGCAAGGTTTATACAAGCGTCTTGTCGAACTCGCCGACTTTAAATAGAGGATAACTTCTGAGCATCCCCCTCCAGCTATAACATGAATTAATCGTTGTCTCTTTTTGCACTTCATATGATTACGACATGTGCCTGCCTCCTAAGGTGGATTAGGGTAGGAAGGGCGCAGATTGTCATGCATATTGCTCTCAATAAGATAGAAAAAAAAGAAAGCCGAGTCCCTTATGGAACTCGGCTTTCGTATTTAAAGGAGAATGGGAGTCGGATTATTTACCTTCCTTCTCGATTTCTTCCTTCAGGCTTGCCAGTACGCTGAGGTCGCCAAGAGTGGTCTTTTCGAGAGTCTCGTTGATCTTCTTGACGGTCTTCTTGGTGGCGCGATCTTTCTTAGTCTCTTCGGTCTCGCCCTTAGCGCGGTCGTTTTCTACAACTTCCTGGTGCATACGGGTGTGGGAGACGAGGATGCGCTTGTTCTCTTTGGAGAACTCAACAACCTTGAATTCGAGAGTTTCGCCCTGACGAGCTTTGCTCTTGTCTTCCTTCTCAAGGTGACGCATGGGAGCGAAACCTTCAACACCGTAAGGCAGAGTAACGGTAGCGCCCTTGTCGTTGAGGGTGCTGATGGTGCCCTGGTGTACGCTACCAATAGCAAAGAGGGTCTCGTAAACATCCCAAGGATTCTCCTCGAGCTGTTTGTGACCGAGGCTGAGACGACGGTTTTCAGCATCGACTTCGAGAACAACTACCTCGATAGTGTCGCCAATCTTGGTGAACTCTGCGGGGTGTTTGATCTTCTTGCTCCAGCTGAGGTCGCTGATGTGGATGAGGCCGTCAACGCCTTCTTCGAGTTCAACGAAGATACCGAAGTTGGTGAAGTTGCGAACGGTAGCGGTGTGCTTGCTGCCGACGGGATATTTCTCAGCGATTGCCAGCCAAGGATCGGGCATGAGCTGCTTGATACCGAGGCTCATCTTGCGCTGCTCGCGGTCGAGGGTGAGTACGACTGCTTCAACTTCCTGACCAACTTTGAGGAAGTCCTGAGCGCTGCGGAGGTGCTGGCTCCAGCTCATCTCGCTAACGTGGATGAGACCTTCAACACCGGGAACAACTTCTACGAATGCACCGTAGTCAGCGATAACGACAACCTTACCGGTAACGTGGTCGCCTTCCTTAAGGTTTGCATCGAGAGCATCCCAGGGGTGAGGAGTGAGCTGTTTGAGACCGAGGGCGATGCGGTGTTTAGCCTCATCGAAGTCGAGGATAACGACGTTGATCTTTTGGTCAAGCTCAACGATGTCCTTAGGATCGGAAACGCGGCCCCAGCTGAGGTCGGTGATATGAACGAGACCGTCAACACCACCGAGGTCGATGAATACACCGTAAGGAGTGATGTTCTTGACAGTGCCTTCGAGCACCTGACCCTTCTCGAGGTGGCTGATGATTTCTGCCTTCTGGGCTTCGATCTCGTCTTCGATAAGAGCTTTGTGAGAAACAACGACATTCTTATACTCGTGGTTGATCTTTACAACCTTGAACTCCATGTTCTTGTCAACGAATACGTCGTAGTCGCGGATGGGCTTAACATCGATCTGAGAACCGGGCAGGAAGGCCTCGATGTTCTCGAAAACAGTAACGATGAGACCACCTTTGGTGCGGCTCTTAACGTAACCGGTGATGATTTCCTGATTTTCGTAAGCTTCGTTAACGCGCTCCCAAGATTTGAGAATGCGGGCTTTTTTGTGGGAAAGGAGGAGCTGACCGTTGGAGTCTTCCTGGCTCTCAACGAAAACTTCGATCTTGTCACCAGCCTTCAGCTCAGCGTTGTAGCGGAGCTCGGAAGCGGGGATAACGCCATCGCTCTTGTAGCCAATGTTCACAACAGCTTCGCGGTCGCTGATGCTAACGATAGTACCTTCGATAACTTCCTGTTCGGTGAAAGATTTGAAAGTCTGCTCGTACTGCTCAATCATTTTCTGAGCCTGCTCGTTTTTGACTTCTTCTTTTCTGTCGATAGCAGACCAGTCAAAATCTGCTAAAGGTTGCACATTTTTATAATCCATGTGTAAGACTTTTTTTGTTTTTGTGGCGTCCTGCCCAGCCGGGTTAAACATCCTAACACTATGAGCCATACCCTGTTGGCAGGCACAAGGTTTCTCAAGTGTAGGGTGCAAAGATACGAATATTTTTTCAATAATAAATATTTTTTTCTAGTCAAATACAAAAAGTTACAAGTGAAAGTCGTATGCAATGGCATTTCGCCGTTCACATTCCGAATGTCCACTTGTATGAGGTGATGCCTTTGGGGTAATTGTAAGGTTAGTATCAATTGGTGCCGAGGCTGCAAGATGCTATTTCTTTCTTTGGCTCATCCTTCTTTTGTATGCGAAAAAAACGGGAAGCGGAAAGCGTATCATCCCGGCTGGGCATCTATTCCTGAACCTTCAATTCTTTGCTGGATTTGGCTCCGTTGCGGCGCATTTGCTGAATCTGCTCGTCGGTAAACTTTCGTCCACCTTCTTGCAACGTCTTGGGGTTAAGCATAGGGGGGACGTTGATGACTTCGTCCACCTGCCATTTTTTGTCGCGTTTTACCAAAGCTAGTGTTCCATCTTGTTCTGTGATGGGTGTGTGCTTATGGAATTCTATCACGGCAGTACTGTCCTCAATGGTCACATTTCCCAAAGTGATTTCTGCTGGCATATTGTTTGCAAAGACCTTCGGGTCGGTGTGCTTCAGCAGTTCTTCATAGAACGAGAGCGTCTGCTCGCAGGTTTCTTTGGTTGCGTAGGCACGTGCTTCGGTGGGCTTATAGTTGCCCATGGCGTCCAAATAGCCTTGCGCGGCTGTTCTGATATCGGTCATGTCGTCGCCTTTGCAAGCTGCAAAAATCATTGCGATAGCTGCAAAGAGTATAATTCTGCTTTTTCCCATGTTATCAATGTTGGTTTTGATATTACATTTAACAATAAGAGAGTGCCACATGGGCACTCTCCTATATTGTGGCTAATTCTAAAAAGAATTATTTCTTACCGAAAACATCGGATGCGGATTTCTTACCAGCACCGAGGGGGTTGGCAGAGGTCTGCTTGGTCTGCATGGAGCCTTCACCAGCTTTTTTCAGTTCGTCGGTAACTTCGGAAACGTCTTTTTTGGCCTGAAGGGTAGCAGCCTTAACGGTCTGGATACCTTCTTTTACTTCTTCCACCTTGGTCTTCTGCTTTTTGTTAGTAGCAGTTTTCTTGGCGGGAGCTGCCTCAACTACGGGAGCCTCTTCAACCACGGTATCGGTAACAACGGAGTCAACCACGGTGGTGTCGATTACGGGCATGGTGTCGAGTACTGCCTCTTCAGGAGCATTGTTGTTGCAAGCAACCATCATTGCGCAAGCGGTAAGAGCGATGGCAGCGAGTCTGAAATTCTTTTTCATTGTATTAAATGTAAGAATGAATGATTAGCGAACGTTCATTTTCTTGAGACCTGCTTTAGCCTGAACATCGAAAGCGATGTTGTTGAAAGTGAGGGCGAAAGGCTTGTGAGTAGCGGTAGAACCGTCGCTTGCAAGTTCCTGCTCAACAACTTCTTTAAGGCTGTACATGGTAGCGCTCATGGTAGCACTTACAGTGTGGCTGGTCATATCAACAGCGGTGCAGTTGATGTTGCCTTCGCCGTTGAACCACTGCCAGTCACCGTAGTTTTCACCACCAGCTTGGTAGAAAGTCTCCATATAGAGCTCGTGGCTGTAGATCTGGAAGTTGTTGGTAGCGTCGCCAAGGAGGAAGGTAACGAAGAAGGGGAAGTAAACGGAACCACCATCTTCATTCTTAGCGGACTGGAAGAGCCACATCCAGGTGCCAGCCTGAGAGGTCATGTCTGCGCAAGCAGCATCGTACCAACCAAGTTCGAGAGCCTGGCCGTCGAAAGTAGCATTGTAAGTGGGCTGGGGTTTAGCCTGGAAAGTAGCGGTGATGTTGAGGTTCTCGTTAACGGTGAGGGTGAGGGGATTCTCGGTAGAACCAGTGCTCCAGCTGATGAAGTCAGCGGTAGCAGCGGGAGTAGCGGTAAGGGTTACCTGGGTGCCGGGCTCATAAGTAGCCTGGAGGGGGCTAACGGTTACGGTACCAAGGGTAGCGTCGTTAGTGTTAACGGAAACGGTGTAGGTGGTGGGCTGATCGGGATTGTCAGCGGGGTCATCACCGCAGGATGCGAAAACCATCATGGTGCTAGCAGCGAGCATGATGCTGAAAAATTTGAAAATGTTTTTCATGTTTTGTGTTGTTTTTTAATTGTTTATAATGATGTTAATTAGAATTATCCAACTATATTCAAATTGCAAAGTTACAACTTTTTTCTTTATAATTATTTTTTTTTGTCTTTTTTACGATTTTTTAGTTGTTTAATGTGAAGTGGATTTTACATCCAAAGCATCTCTCAAACCATTGCCGAAGAGCATAAATGCCAACACGATTATCATAATCGCAGCACCTGGGAGCAAGGCCAGATATGCGCTATCCAGCAGTATATAGCTGTAGTTCTCCTTCACCATGGTTCCCCACGATGGCATAGGGGGTTGCACGCCAATGCCCAGAAAGCTGAGTCCGGCTTCGAGCAAGATGGCGCTGGCAAAATTTGAAGCTGTTACAACCGTCACGGCACCCGTGATATTAGGCAAGATGTGTCGGAATATGATTCTGAATGTATTGTATCCTAAAGCCTTGGCTGCCTCCACAAATTCTTTTTCCTTAAGGCTATATACTTGTCCGCGCACCACTCTCGCAATATCCACCCACATGGTAAGTCCAACGGCTATGAACACCTGCCAGAACCCTTTGCCTAAAGCAAAGGTGATGGCTATGACCAGCAGTACCGTGGGTATGGACCACACCACGTTGATTATCCACGTGATAAGGTTATCTACCCACCCGCCGTAGTAGGCGGCCAGGGCACCCAGGGTGATGCCAATCAAAAGGGCTATCAGCACGGCGATGAGTCCTACCGAAAGGCTCACGCGGCTGCCTATCATAATCATGCTCAATACGTCGCGCCCATAACTATCGGTGCCTAGCCAAAAAGTTCTGCTCTCGGTGCCAATAACTTGTGCGCGGCTTATTCTTCTTATTTCGCCATCATTTGGCACACTGCCTGTGTAACACTCAATGTCCAGGCTGTCGCCGATTTGTGTGGTATTATAGGTGGGTATGGCGGTATGATCAAGAGGCTCTCCGTACAGCATTTTATGCCACCATCCTGTGTGGGTGTTGGGCTGACCCTCGTTGATATAAGTGAATTGAATCTTGGTGCCAGGCTTCAGCGTGGCAAGTTCAAGGTATTGCTGATTGCAGTAAGGAGTGCTGTCTGGCGTAATCAGATAGCCCAGCACGGCCATCAGCACAAACAGTGATATTACAATCAAACTGATAATTGACAACTTGTTGCTGCAAAATTTGCGCCAAGCCAAACCGCCAAGAGAGGTGCTTTGCGATGGTGCAGTTCGCCGCAAAAAAATCCGCTGCCGTTTGCTTATCAGTGCCTGTAGGTTCATGCTAGGGTAGTGGGGCTGGTCAGCAGGCTAGATGAGGCCTAGCTCACACTTCACTTCGTCGCTTAGATTGATGTAATCCCATGGTGGGTTGAATGTGAGTTCCACATCTACCGACTTTACGCCTTCGATAAAGCCAACCATCTGTTTCACCTCTTGGAACATATATTCTGCTTCAGGGCAGTCGGGTGCCGTCATGGTCATGGTAATCTTCACATTGAATTCATCATCAATGTCGATGCCATAAATCAACTTCAGGTCGTAGATGTTGACGGGTATTTCGGGGTCGTAGATATTTCTCAGGCAGTTGATAATGGCTGAGTTAAGCGATTCTTTCGTGGGTTCCATTTTTATGTGGGTATTAGTGGGTCATAGAAAAAGCCAGGGCGTACATCTTCATCTGTTTTACCATTGAGGTAAGACCGTTCGAACGGGTGGGGGAGAGGTGCTCTTTGAGGCCAATCTCGTCAATAAAATGCAAATCGGCATCCAGGATGTCCTTGGGTGCTTGTCCGTCCAATGCTCTGATAAGTAGGCTGATAATGCCTTTGGTAATCACGGCATCGCTGTCGGCCTTAAAGTATAGTTTGCCCTCTTTGTGCTCGCAGCTGAGCCACACACGGCTTTGGCAGCCTTTAATCAGGTTGCTCTCCGTCTTGTCGTGTTCGTCAATCACGGGGCATTCTTTGCCCAACTCAATGATATAAGCATATTTGTCGAGCCACTCGTCGTAGCACGAAAATTCGCTGATAATGGTGTCGGATATTTCTTGTATAGTCATGTCTTGTGTTTTTATTCAGAATTACTTAGGTGCCGACCGTATCACATACACGGCTATAATGCCGAATATGGCCTGGGGTAGCAGCACCGAGATAAAAGGATTGAGTGTGCCGAATACGGCAAACACCGTGCTCACCTTCATGAATACAATAAATCCAAAGGCCAGCGTGATGCCGATGGCCAGGTGCACGCCTATGCCACCACGAGTCTTCCGGCTCGAAACGCCCACGCCTATCAAGGTCATGACCAAGATGGCCAAAGGGTTGAGCAGTCGTTGGTAGAGCTCGATTTTTGCGGCCACCACAGCGGTGGATCCTCTCATCTTTTCGCGTTTGATATATTTAAATAAATCTATTGAATTCATGGTGGTGATGTTAACCGACGACGATACAAAATCGTCGGGGGTCACATCAAAAGTGTGGTGCGAGATCTGCTCTTTTATTACACGCTCCTTGGTTCCGTCAAAAGTGTGGTGGATCAAGTGCTCGCACTCCCATTCTTGCGAAAGTGTGTCGTATGTGATTCTGTTGCAGGTTATCCTGTCGGTCAGACGGTATTCTTCGTCGTAAGCGTCGCGGTGATAGTTGTTCACCGACATGGTTCTTGCGTCGTAGCTCTCGGCATACACCTGCACTCCGGGTCTTAGTTGGAAATGCAGGTTGCTGAAATAGCTAGGGCTGTGCGTATAGATGTATTTGCTTTCAAATTTGTCCAACGCTCGGTTGTTGACTGGTATTAGGAAGTTGCCAAATGCCAGTACGATAAGCGCCACAAGGGTGGCTCCCATCATAAACGGGCGCAGCATACGCTTGTAGCTAATGCCGCTGCCCAGTATGGCTATAATCTCAGTGTTGCCTGCCATTTTGGAGGTGAAGAAGATAACACTGATGAAAATGAATAGCGGGCTGTAGAGGTTTACAAACCCGGGAATGAAATTCATGTAGTATTGAAAAACAATTTCCTGGAGCGGAGCATGTCCGCCCAGGAAATCGTCTAGTTTTTCCGATACATCGAAAGTGATGACAATGATAATAATCAAAGCCATCGCCAGCAGAAATGTCTTTAGGTACTTGAAAAGTAGGTATTTGTCAAGCTTTTGCAACATTTCCTATCGGTTATTCGATACCAAAGAGTTTCTGGAAGTTGGTGAGGCAGTCAAGTACGTTGGTCTTCACATGGATGAATTCGTCGATGCCGTAGCCTTTGTAGGTCTCCACCATTTCTTTGGGGAATCCTGCCAGCACCACACTTTTCACCTTGCCTTTCAATCCTTGGCATGCCTGTTCGGTAATTTCGGCATATTCGTCGTCGCTGGAGCAGAGCACCACTATGTCGGCCTTGGCTTCCAATGCGGCTTTCACGCCTTCTTCGGCAGTCTTAAAGCCGGTGTTGTCGATGATCTCATAGCCTGCCACGCCAAAGAAGTTGGTTGCAAAACCGCTGCGGGCTTTGCGCATGGCCAGGTTGCCATAGGTCAGCAGGAACACCTTGGGGCGCATGCCGCTTTTCTCGGTGGCCAGGCGCAACTGCTCGAAAGCCTCGGCACCACGATATTGGCGCAGGGTGCGTATCTCGCCCTCTTCGCAGCAGCATTTTCCCTTGCTGCAGTAAGCGCTTTCTTTCTGCACTTTGTCGCCCATTCGCTCCAGCAGATTGGGGTATTGGTTGGTGCCCAAAATGGTGGTTTTGCGGGTGGCGATATCCATGTCGCGCTGCTGTGCGATCTTTTCCACCTCGTCCTGCACAAAGCCTTCGCGAATGGCCTGGGCAAAACCGCCTTTCTCTTCCACCTGGAGGAACAGCTGCCATGCGTATTGGGCTATGCTGTCGGTCAGATTCTCAATATAGTAGCTGCCGGCGGCGGGATCTACAATCTTGTCCATGTAGCTCTCCTCTTTCAGTAGCAACTGCTGGTTGCGGCCAATGCGGTAGCCAAAGCTGTCTGACTCTTTGTAGGCAATGTCAAAAGGATTGGTGGTGATGCTGTCGGCTCCGGCTATGGCTGCAGCCATGGTCTCGGTTGTAGTGCGCAGCATATTCACATAGGGGTCGTAGAGCGACTTGTTCCAAATGGAGCTGGTGGCATTGATGATCACCTTATAGCAGTCGTCGCAGCAGGGGTTGTATTGCTCCACAATCTTGCTCCACAGCAGGCGGGCGGCACGTATCTTGGCAATTTCCATAAAGTAGTTGCTGCCGGTGGCAAAGTTGAACACAAAGTTGGGCGCAACTTCGCAAGTCTTCATGCCCATATCGGTGAGGTGGGCCATCATGTCGTTGGCGGCAGCCAGGGTGAAGCCAAGCTCCTGCACAATGTTGGAGCCGGCATTGTGGATGTGGCATCCGTTCACCGTCAGCACGCGGAATTTAGGCAGATTGTTTTTGGCAAACTCAATCAGCTCTTTGGCCTCTTCGTAGCAGTGCTGTTCGCCACCGCGATAGTTGCCTTTGAGCAGAGCGTGTCCGTAAATATCGTAATTGCAGCTGCCATACACGTTTTCAGGATTGTAGCCGTTGGTCTTCACCACTTGGGCAAAAAGCTTCACGGTTTCGAGCATGTTTTTGCTGGTGGTGAAATTAATCTTGCAAGCCTCCAAGTTGATGTCTTTCAGCAAAGTCTGCATCTGCTCCAAAGTGTCAACTTTGCAAGCGCGCAAACCTAATGCGTTGGCGCCTCGGTTCAGGGCTTCCAATGCCAAGGCGTTGGCTTCTTCCAATGTGGCGGCGCTGATGTCCTGGCGGATATCCCAAACGTTGTTGTTGGTGTTTTTGCCACGAGTGTAGGGGGCTTGGTCAGGGTTGCTGTCCAAATATTCGAGATTGTTCAAATCCTCGGCGCGGTAGTAAGGTTTTACCTTAAAGCCTTCAATGGTCTTCCACACCAATTTCTTGTCGTAATCGGCACCTTTGAGGTCTTTATTGATTACTTCTTCCCATTTCTCGGTGGAGATGGGAGGAAATTCGCTGAATAATTTGTTGTCTTCCACTATATTAATATTTATTTATTATCAATTGTCTATTCAGCAAAGATACAACTTTTTTTTAGAATATCCGTTTTTTTGTTGCGGATTTCTAAAAAATGTCCTGGTCTTGGGTGCGGTTGGATCCCAATCAATCAACGGCTTTCACTTGGCAGCTCTCGGTGCCGATGTATAGCAGGTAACCTTTCACATTGTTGTAGCCCATGGCTTTTATGGCATCGCAATAGTGCGACACTTGTGCGTGATGCTCCGCTTTGGGAGCTCCGGTTTTGAAATCAACCACCCAAGTCTCGTTGTCGGCTATCACAATGCGGTCAGGGCGCAGCACTTCGCCGTTCCACACCATGCTGCATTCGTTCTTCGACTCGTATTGCGGGTCGAAGAATCTTGTCACGTCTCCTTGGCTCAGCATCTTGCTGAGCGAGGCGCTGATTTTCGCCATTTCGTCCTCGGTTATTTGTTGGTGTGCAAAGTATTGCTTCAGTGCCGCTTCGGTGTCGTTAAGGGTGTGGATTTTCGATAATATGTCGTGCATCAGGTTGCCCAAGCGCACATGCTCGTTGTCGGCGCCGCCCAAAAGATCGCTTGTTTGGTCGGCAATTGTGATTCGGTTGCCCCAGGTGGGGAACGATACACCGCTCATTGTCACAGTTTCCTTGCCCGACGCCGACTTGGTATCTGCTACCTTGTCTGCGTTGCTTCCAATGCAGAATACCTTGTCTTCCAATTGGGTGACCTTGGTGCTCTGGTTCAGAAAATTCCATAGCAGCAGGGCGGGTTGTTTTTTTGTTTCGGTACTGGGTTTTTCTGGTAGGCCAGGACAGTAAATCATCAATTTCTCTTTGGGTCGGGTGAGTGCGACATAGAGTATGTTGAATTCGTCCATGTCCTTTTTCTGGTTTTCGGCCAGATGCTCCGGGTCGAAAATGGTGGGGCCGTCTTTCTTGACATCCTGCACAAGACTTGTGGGAAGTTTGATATTCTCCTGGGGGTCAATGTCCACCCAGATGGAGTCCGTCTTGGTCTTAGGGGTCTTTAGGCAGAGCATCACTACCGGCGATTCCAGGCCTTTGGCAGTGTGTATGGTCATTAGTCTCACGGCGTCCAGGTCGTCGGCCGTGCTTGTGGATAATTTGGCCAGCTTCGACTCTAGCCATTCCGCAAATTCGCCCAAGTCGTGTCGGTGCCTGCTGCAGTATTTGGCCGTCACATTCAGCAGGGTGGCCTGATATGAGGTTTCTATGCCGTCCAACTGCAGCATTCTTAATATCTCCTCGCAGCAGTCGTAAAGGCCTAGGTGCAAAAGCTTTTCGGTGTTGAATGTTAAGCCTTCCTCGGCCAGTATTTTGTCAAGGTCGATACCTTTGTTTGTGGATAAGAATGCCTCTTTGTGGAGACTCTTTACTTTTCCTAAGTTGTACAAAAATAGTAAGACGCGTTCTGCGGCTATCCTGTCTGTGTGGTCCAGTAGGTATTGGAATACATTTTTTACCAACATTACCACCTTGCTTTGGCTGAGCAGGAACGATTCGCTCGAAACCACGGGCACTCCTCGCTCGGTCAGGTAGGTCGAAATCTCGCCCAATTTCGTTTTGTATCGGGCCAAGATGGTGATGTCTTTATAGCTGTAACCTTTCTCTTCGGTTAGCTGTTTTATGTCGTCATAGACTTTGCTGGCCATCCAGTCGGGCTCGTTTTCCGCTTTGTCAAAAGCCACTTGCACATAGCCTGCTGCGTTTTTCTTTGGTATCTGCACCAGGTCGGCCTCTTCTTCGCCCTCCTGGGCTTTGCCCAAGTATATGTCTTTGAGCTGCTGGTTGTCGCTAAAATGGTTGCGGATGGCCCATTCGAAGAACTCGTTGTTGAATTCAACTATATCTTTGGCTGTGCGGTAGTTGCACTCCAGTCGATTTACCACGCTGGTTTCGTCGTACTCCAGCAGTCTGCCGTGTATGGGGTTATCTACATGCGGCAGTGCTACAAATTGATCCACATCGCCTTGGCGGAATCGATATATGGCCTGTTTGCCGTCGCCCACCACCAGCGAGGTGTGTCCGGCACTTACGCCGTTCTCTATCAGCGGCACCAGGTTGTGCCATTGCAGGCGCGAGGTGTCCTGAAATTCGTCAATTAGGTAGTTGCGGTATCGGTTGCCTATGCGCTCGTAGATAAAGGGGGTGGGCTGTTCCTGCACCACGTTGCTTATCTGCTTGTTAAATTCCGATAGGTGCACAATTTCGTTCTCTTGCTGGTAGGCCGACATCAGTTCGTTCATCTTGTTCAGCAGGGCCATGCCGTGCAAATTCTTTATCAGTACCGTTCGGGTGTTGGCCTGCGCAGTCAGTCGCACCACTTCGGCCAGTTTCGCTTGCAGCGTCGGCCTAATGGCCTCCAGAGCGGTCAGTAAGTGCTGGGGTGTCTTGCTGGCACCCAGTTTTATGCCCTCGGTGTATTCGGTCACGCTCTTGGTTATGTTGGCAGGTTTTCGGTCGGCCACCTTCTCAAAATAAGCGCCGGCGCCCTTGCTTCTGTTGGGAAAGTCGCTGGTCTGCAATCCGTTCTCCTGTATTATTTCCATGGCCTCTATGCCTTGGCGTTGTATCTCGTCCTTTAGTGCATTGCGCTGTTGTTTCAGTGTTTTGCGTATCTCGGCAAATTCGGCCAGGCTGATTTCTTTCAGTGCCATCAAATGTTCGGGCGAGTCTTCTTCAAATAAGACTTTGGCCAGTTCTTTCAGCACCTGGTCGGTCGAGAAACTTCTTCCGTCGTCCATGCTGGTCTCGGCAAAGTCGCATAAAATTGAGGTCAGGTCGTCCTCGCCATCGCTACCCACCAGCATCATCAGGTTGTCAACCGTATGGTTTATCAAGTCTTCCTCGTCTATCTGCACTTCAAAATTCATGGGCAAGCCCAGGTCGTGAGCAAAAGTGCGGGCCAGCCGGTGCACAAAGCTGTCGATGGTGCAAACGGCAAAGTCGCTGTAATTGTGCAGGATGGCCTTGCGCACCACTTCGGCATAGTGCCGCAGGGTGCCGTCGTTCATGCCCATCAGTTCGGCCAGGTCGTTGCCCATATTGCAGCCGGTGCCTCGGCTGGCAATATTGTCCAACTCCAGCAATATGCGCTCTTTCATCTCGTTGGCTGCCTTGTTGGTAAAAGTAATGGCCAAAATGCTGGCAAAACGTTGGGGTAGCTCCTTTTCGTTGGCCGAAAAAGCGAGCTGCAAATACTGGCGCACCAATGTGTGGGTTTTGCCCGACCCGGCCGAAGCTTTGCAAATGATAAATGGATGACTATTCATAATTAATGCAAAATTACGCATTTTTCTCCGTTCCAACAAATCTATTTTTATCCTTGGTTGTAAGATGTTAAGAATTAGTCGCTTTGTTTTTGATTCGTCGGTCCCACTCGCACCCACATTATCGGCAAACCTAGCGCAAGTCGGCCTATTTTTGCCCCATAATTATAATGTATGCCTGTTGACGGAATGGATCTCCTAAAAAATGAAAATCTCCGATAGGAAAATTCTATCCACAATTGTCCCGCTGTGCCTTCGCTGTGCCTTCGCTGTGCCTTCGCTCATTCTACGGAGTAGCTCCGTCGCTGCCCTCGGAGCGCAAGCCCAACTTTACCGCCGCACGAACGATGCTTGATGGGGCGAAGTTCTAGCATGGATTTTTTGATGCGATACACATGTTTGGTTGCAAAGCTTTGTCAAAAAACGTTTTCGCAAAACGAGCGCCGTAGCGGTACCGCAGTGCCATCCAATCAAACCCCACGCCAAAACTTAGCTCGTAGTGTGTTCAGCATACAGGCAATACAACGAAAAAAGGAAGCATGTGGGATGGATATGGGATTTGAACTGGAGCTTCGGTGACGCTGTTGCGAAGGTGGGGCGGGCCAAATGTGACGGCAGTTGTGAATAAAAAAAAGTTACTTTTTTACAACAAATTGTTGATAATTCAAGAAAATTTACTATCTTTGGAGTTGAAAATAGGCGCAAAAAATAAGCCTGAAAAGTGAAATAACAAATTAAAAATTAATAATATGGAAGCAAAGAAAACTCCCAAGGCTGACCTTGAAAATCGCAAAGGTCTGTTCCTTGAAATTGGTTTGGTGGTTACTTTGGCAGCTTGCTTGGTCGCTTTCAACGTGCGTCAGTACGAGAAAGAAATCAAGGAAGTAAACACCCGTGTTGCCGACATGGAAATTGATGCCGACATCATCCAGACCGAACAAGAAGAGACTCCTCCTCCTCCTCCCGAAGAGCCTGAGGTTGTGGCTACCGATCTCACCATTGTTGAGAACGACGCTGAGCTGACCAACGAGGTTGGTATCATCAACGCCGAGGATAATGCCAACAAGGCCCAGGAAGAATTCACTCAGATCGTTACTGAGGAAGAGGTAGTTGAGGAAGAAGAGGAAATTTTCCTCGTTGTTGAGGAAGATGCCGAATTCCCCGGTGGTCTCGAAGCCCTTTCCAAGTATCTGGCCGAGAACATCAAGTATCCCCAGCTGGCTAAGGAAAACAACATCACGGGTCGTGTGTTCGTATCCTTCGTTGTTGAGAAGGACGGCCGCGTAGGCAACATCAAGATCCTCCGCGATATCGGCGGTGGTTGCGGTGCTGAGGCTGTGCGTGTTGTGAAAGCTATGCCCAAATGGAAACCTGGTAAGCAGCGTGGTAAGCCCGTTCGCTCCCAGTTCAACCTTCCCGTCAATTTCGACCTTCAGTAGTCTAGTGGCTCTGCCACAAGTCAAGGTTTTGACACATAAAGGGGCTGCCAGTAAATACGGGCAGCCCTTTTAAAATTATTTATTCATTAAAATCCCCGTACCAATGCTCGCCATCAATAATCTCTCCGTGCAGTTCACCGGAACCAATTTGTTCGATAATGTCACTTTTAATATTGCCGACCACGACCGTGTGGGCTTGGTGGGTAAGAACGGTGCGGGAAAATCTACCTTGCTTAAGATTCTTTGCGGATGGCAGCAGCCCGAAACGGGCACTATGATCATCGCTTCGGGGCAGGAAGTGGGCTATCTGCCTCAGGAAATGGTGCCCGATACCTCGCGCACCGTTATCGACGAAGCTATGACGGCTTTTAGCCGTATTGACGAGCTGCTGGCCCTCCAGCAACGGCTCACCGACGAGATTGCCGAGCGTACCGACTACGAGAGCGCTGATTACGAGCGGCTCCTCAATAGGCACAACGAGGTTACCGAACAGATTGTGATGCTGGGTGGCGACAACCGGCAGGAGCATACCGAGAAGGTGCTGCTGGGCTTGGGTTTCAAGCATAGCGATTTTGCCCGCCCCGTGGCCGAGTTCAGTGGCGGCTGGCAGATGCGTGTGGAGCTGGCCAAGCTCCTTCTCCGTCAGCCCGATTTCCTCCTGCTTGACGAGCCTACCAACCACCTGGATATCGAGTCGATCCAATGGCTTGAAAACTTTTTGCAGAATTATCCCGGCGCGGTAGTGCTGGTGTCGCACGACCGCACTTTCCTCGACAATATCACCAATCGAACTATCGAAATCACGGCAGGCCGAATCTACGACTATAAGTGCTCTTATTCCGATTATGTGGTGCAGATGCAGGAGCGTCGTGCCTCGCAAATGGCCCAGCTTACCGCCCAGCAGCGCGAGGTGGCTCAGATTGAGGCCTTTATTGAGCGCTTCCGCTACAAGGCCACCAAGAGCAAGCAGGTGCAGTCGCGTATCAAAATGCTCGACAGGATGGAAATGGTGCAGATCGACGAGGTGAGCACCGAGAGCATCCATTTCCGCTTTCCTCCGGCCCCCCACAGCGGCAAGATTGTTATTGAAGCCCAACATTTGGGCAAGAGCTATGGCGACCTAAATGTATTCCATGATGTTGATTTGCTGCTCACTTCGGGCAAAAAGGTGGCTTTTGTGGGCAAGAACGGCGAGGGCAAGAGCACCATGGCCAAGATTGTGGTGGGCGATATTAGCGACTATGTGGGCTCGTTTAAACTAGGTGCCCAGGTGCAGGTGGGCTATTATGCGCAGAATCAGGCTGCCATGCTCGATGGCGAGAAAACGGTTTTCCAAACTATTGATGATATAGCCACGGGCGACATCCGCCCCAAGATCCGTAATATCTTGGGCAGTTTCCTGTTTGATAGTGAGGATTGCGAGAAGAAGGTGAAGGTGCTCTCGGGCGGTGAGAAGGCACGTTTGGCGTTGGCTAAGCTATTGTTGACTCCCAGCAACTTGCTGGTGCTCGATGAGCCTACCAACCATCTGGATATGGACTCCAAGGATATCCTCAAGAACGCCCTCTTGCAGTACACCGGCACATTGATCCTTGTTTCTCACGATCGTGATTTCTTGCAAGGCCTTACCGATGAGCTTTACGAGTTTCGCGACGGCGGCGTGCATGAGTTTAAAGGCGATATTTTTGAGTTCCTTGAATGGCGTCAGGCTCAGACCAGCCAGCAGAGCACCAAATCTGCCGCGCCTCAGGCTTCCAAATCGGCCTCCGAGGGCCGTCAGGCTTACGAGCAGAGCAAGGATCGTGAGCGCGAACTCCGCAAGCTGCGCAACGCCGTAGCCCAATGCGAAAAAGAGATTGAAAGTCTGGAATCGCAGATTGCCGAAAAGGAATCGGTGCTCGCTTCGGGTAGTGCCCAAGATGCCGATTTCTATGCGCAGTATCAGTCGCTAAAGGACAAACTCGACGAACAGATGGAGGCTTGGGAACTTGCTACCATTGCCGTTGATGAGTTCCAAAATCAGTAACCGACCGCTACAATCAAATCAACCTCGGTTGAACTGATGTTTGTTGATTTGTTGATTCGAAGTTTGTTGATTTGACCGCGCCAGCCATTCTCCCATTCTCGGCCAGACCTGGCCCCCCATTCAACAACATCCGTCCATTCGCTTTATTCGTGATGAAGTAACCAACTTGTGTGGCAAGAAGTCATTCTTGATTTCTTTCAAATTTTCCTTCTTAGATGAGTGTGGATATAACTGTTTGATTTTTATTGGTTGCTGGGGTTGGGGTGCAGGATGGTGCAGGTTGTTCTATAACTTTCGTATATAGGGGGGAAAACATTCCCTATAGATAAATATCATTTATATAGGAGATGTTTTCCCCCTTATAGAAAAATGTTGTAAAAGTAGGTGCACCATCTTGCACCCAGGCTGTGGCGAAGGGTGATTTTCTCAAAATAAAATTTACACGATTCAGAAAAAGTTACTATCTTTGCAAACACAAACAATGAAGAAAGCAATAGCTACACATTACGCTAACTTACTGGGAATCACCCCCCCCGCAAAATCGGTTCGAGTTCGATAGAGCCGATTTCCCTTTGCTTTATTTCTTATTTTGGGCAGCCAGGATGCCTTGGCATGCCTTTGCCTGTCTGTTATCCGTATTGCAAATAACCAACAACAATAATTAATCTTCAAAAACACAACAATGAAAAAGATTTACGAAAAGCCCATCGTAGAAGTGATGGACGCACGAGTAGAAAAAGGCTTTGCCGGCAGCGGCAGCGACGCTCCCCAGGGCAAAGGCCAAGATCAATGGAATGTTCCTGCAGAAGGCTATCAGTTTAACTAAAAATCTCAGCGCACAATGAAGAAAACCATCTTTACCTTCTCTGCCATCGCCCTCGTGGCCTTTGGCATCAGCTCCTGTCAGAAAGAAGAAGAGGCCGCTCAGCTGCCCCAGCAGTTCCGCGCCTGCGCCGACAACTCGGCCAAGACCCACATGGGCGCTGACAACTATACCGAGTGGAATAGTGACGACCAGATCCGCATCGGATTCCAGACCGGCACCGACGGCGCAGTCTATACCGCCACCCCCGACGCAACCGATGCCACTTGGGCCGACTTCTCCCATGTGAGCGGCAGCACCAGCGGCACTCCCCTCTATGCCGTCTATCCCGCCAGCATAGCCCAGGGCCAGCCTGGCAACCGAGTCAACCTGCCCGCAGTGCAGCACAGCGCCGATGGCAGCTTTGCCGGTGCTCCCATGGTAGCCGACTTTAGCACTATCGACCTCAGCGAGTCCATGCCCCGCGTCAAGTTCCAAAACCTCTGCGGCATGATGAAGATCCACCTGCAGCAGGCCAACACCAACATCAGCGAGATTGCCGTGATTGCCGACCAGCAGCTCAACGGCACCTACACCATCAGCTACACCGATGGCGTTCCCGCTCTCACCTCCACCACCGCCACCGCTCCCAATACAGCTTCGCGCATCACCACCCTGGTTCTCGGCGAGGCACCGAGCATCTCTGACGGCAAAGACTTCTACATCTATCTGCCCGCCGGCAATTACACCAACATGAAGCTCCGCATCAAGAACTCCGCTGGCAATTACTGCACCAAGACCTGCGCCGCCGTCACCATCAATCGCAACGAAATTGTGCCCATCACCCTCGGCAGCGGTATGAGTTTCATGCCCCCTGCACAGTTGAAAGAGCGGGCTTTTGATGCAAGTTCTGCAACATCCATTACCTTCCACTACAACTCCACTGTCACTAGCGGCACAAACATTGCAGAATCTGGTAGCACTCCTATCTATTTGGTCGATAATAATCACGTAGTTGATGTTTATACATCTGCTTCCGTTATCAATGCCCCAGTATATTGCTATTTCCTATTTAGGCGCTGTGAAGCAATGCAATCCATTGACTTAGGCGTAGGTTTTAAGACCGACAATGTACAGCGTATGGACTATATGTTCGTCAATTGTGGTTTAATTACTAACATCGATTTGTCGACATTCAATACCGCCAATGTGGTGAGTATGAGGTATATGTTCAACGAATGCAACGCCCTCACCAGCCTCGACCTCTCAAGCTTCTCAAGCAGCAGCAATCTATCAATTCAAGAGATGTTCATGAATTGCATCCAACTATCTTCCATTAAGTTCAACCACAATTTCACACCTTCAAACACGTCTGATGCCATAAGGTCTACAAAGAGAGGATGCACCGTCTATTGCAACGAAACCTTAAAAGGTATGTTACAAAATAATGGTCATGGCAGAGATATCACCTACATCACCAACTATTAATGCCTAGCCTGGCAGCATCGGCCCAGTGCCCAGCCGCCAAATAGCATACACTAAAGCACCCCCGCCGACACTGTTGGCGGGGGTGTTTGTTTTATTGTCCAAGGCTGTTTCTTGCGTTGGCAGGCTGAGCACTATATGAGGAATGGGTGTGCCTATTCCTCTTTGGGTTGTGCGGCGGCACGGCCGGCGGCAAAGCCCGTGGAGAAGGCAATCTGGAGGTTGTAGCCGCCGGTGTCGGCATCGAGGTCCAGCACCTCGCCGGCAAAATACAAGCCGGGCACAAGTTTTGACTCCATGGTTTTGGGGTTGATTTCCTTGGTGTTTACACCTCCTTGGGTGACGATGGCCGTGTTGTAGTCACCAGTGCCGCAAAGCGTGAACTCCACGTTTTTGAGGAACTGCAGCAGGCGTTTGCGCTCGGCGCCATTAATCTGGTGGAGCCGCTTGTAATATTCTATGTGCAGTCGTTCCAGAGCCAGGGGCACCAACTCGGCGGGTAGCCATAGGCGCAGTGCGTCGTTAAACACACGAGTGCCGTTGGCATCAATGTCGGCGAGCAGTCGGTGGTCCAGCTTCTCGGTGGATAGCGCAGGTTTAAGGTCGATATGCGCAATCAGTTTTTCGCCGCTGTTCAGCATTCGGCTTACTTGTCGGCTTGCCGATATCACAATAGGGCCATCAATCCCATTGCGGGTGAATGTCATTTCGCCAAAATTCTCGTAGAGTTTCTTGCCGTCGGGTCGGGTCACGGTGAGTCCTACATTCTTCAGCACAAACGATTCCAATTCTTTGGGCAGCTTTTCTTCGCACAAAAGCGATACCAATGAAGGCACTTGGGAAACCACTGTGTGACCGGCATCCTCGGCCAGGCGGTAGCCAATGCCGGTAGATCCTGTAGTGGGGTAGGAGAGGCCCCCGGTGGCAATGATCACGGCATCGCCGCGCACCGTGGTGCCGTCTTGCAAGCGTACACCGTGGCGATCTTCGGTAAGGCTCTTGACGGCGCAGTTCTTGCGGATTTCCACATTGGAACGCCCTTCCAAGTCGTTAATCAATGCCAAAAAGATGTCGAGCGACTTGCCGCTTTGGGGAAAAACACGGTTGCCGCGCTCTTCCACCAGAGGCACATTGCGCTGCTCAAAAAAGTCCATCAGTTGGGTGTTGAACATTTGGGCAAAAGCATTGCGCATCCATCGGCCGTCGGGTCCGATGTGGGTGAGGAAATCCTTCATCACTGCCGTGTTGGTGAGGTTGCATCGGCCCTTGCCGGTAATGCGCAGTTTTCGTCCGGCCTGGTCCATTTTTTCCAACAACACGACATCGGCACCCTGTTCGGCAGCGGCCACGGCTGCCATCATTCCGGCAGCGCCGGCTCCTACAATAACTACTTTTGGCATAATGATATTTTTTGAGAATAACGCATCCTCCGCCATATTATTGCCTGGGGTGCCAATTTTTGCCCGTTGGGGCAGGGGCTATCATTCATCAACTGGGCGCAAGCAGGGCAAAGAGCATGAATATGGCAGCGAGCGGATATATTTTTTATTATGTCATTTTTTTTTTGTAACTTTGCACCCTCAAAGAGTACTCAAATGAATAATAATTTAGACGCTACAGGCCACAGTCAGTCGGCCCAAGAACGCGAGGTGGAGCGTGCGCTGCGACCCAAAGGGTTCGATAGCTTTTCTGGTCAGGCTCAGGTGCTTGACAACCTGCGCGTGTTTGTTGGGGCCGCTAAGCAACGTGGCGAACCGCTCGACCATGTGCTGCTTTTTGGCCCTCCGGGTTTGGGCAAGACCACCCTGTCGCATATCATTGCCAACGAGCTGGGGGTGGGTATAAAAATGACCTCGGGCCCTGTGTTGGACAAGCCAGGCGACTTGGCAGGAATGCTCACTTCTTTGGAGGCCAACGACGTGCTTTTTATCGACGAAATACACCGACTGTCGCCCGTGGTAGAGGAATATCTGTATTCTGCTATGGAGGACTATAAGATTGATATCCTTATCGAGTCGGGTCCCGCCGCCCGCAGTGTGCAACTCAACCTCAAGCCATTCACGCTCATAGGCGCCACCACCCGTTCGGGTATGCTCACGGCCCCGCTTCGCGCTCGTTTCGGTATCAACTGCCGCCTACAGTATTACGACCCCGAAACCTTGGCCAAAATCGTCAATCGCTCAGCCGGTCTGCTGCAGGTGAAAATCACCTCGGAATCGGCTTTCGAAATCGCACGCCGCAGTCGTGGCACCCCTCGTATCGCCAACCTCTTATTGCGCCGCGTGCGCGATTTTGCCCAGGTGAAAGGCGACGGAACCATCACCCTCGACATTGCCCGTTATGCATTAGGAAACCTCAATGTTGACCGCAACGGACTTGACGAGATGGACCTTCGCATTCTGGGCACCATTATCGACAAGTTTAAGGGCGGCCCTGTGGGCATCAGCAACATTGCCACCGCCGTGGGCGAGGACGCAGGTACTGTGGAGGAGGTTTACGAACCCTATCTGATCCAGGAAGGCTACCTCCAGCGTACGCCCCGAGGCCGTGAGGCCACGGCGTTGGCCTACCAGCACCTTGGCAAGATAAAGATGGGCGACCAGCCGGAACTTTTTTAGTTAAGAGTTAAGAATTAAGAGTTAAGTATTTTTGCGCGAGTAAGCGCATTTGTCAATTTATATAACACATAACAATCTATGAAAACTCTCATAAAGAATATTAAATCGTTGTTGCAGGTTGAGGAAACTCCCCGTGCAAAAGTATGTGGCGCCGACATGGCCCATATCAACCATATTGAAAATGCCTATCTGATAGTGGAGGACGACAAGATTGCCGCCTTTGGCCCTATGGCAGAGCTGAAGGAGCAGTGCTTCGACAAGGAGGTCGATGCCACCGGCCGAATGGTTTTGCCTTCGTTCTGCGATTCTCATACCCACCTTGTGTATGCCGGCAGCCGTGAGATTGAGTATATCGACAAGATTCGCGGCCTGAGCTACGACGAGATTGCCAAGCGTGGTGGCGGTATTCTGAACAGTGCCAAGCGTGTGCAGGAAGCCTCTGAAGAGCAGCTCTATGACGATGCTATGGCCCGCCTGGAGCAGATTATACGCTTTGGTACCGGTGCAGTGGAAATCAAGTCGGGCTACGGCATGACCCCCGAGGCCGAGCTGAAGATGCTTCGCGTTATCCGCCGCCTCCGCGAGACCAGTCCCCTCACCATCAAATCAACCCTTCTGGGTGCCCATGGCATCCCCATGGAATACCGTGGCTGCCAGGAAAAATTTGTGGATCTGGTGATCGGCCGCATGATTCCCCAGGCTGCCGATGAGGGCTTGGCCGACTTCATTGATGTATTCTGCGATGCAGGATTCTTCACCGTTGAGGATACGGAACGTATGCTGGAAGCTGGCGCAAAATATGGCATGAGACCCAAGATCCATGCCAACGAAATGGCCTGCTCTGGTGGCATACAGTGCGCAGTGAAGTACAATGCGCTGTCTTGCGACCACCTCGAATATACCGGTGATGCTGAGATCGAGTGCCTCAAAGGTTCATGCACCATGCCCACCGTGCTCCCGGGTGCCGCATTCTTCCTCAATATGGAACACGCTCCTGTCCGCAAGATGATGGAGGCCGGTCTCCCTGTGGCTATGGCATCCGACTACAATCCCGGCTCTTCCCCCTCGGGCAATATGCAGCTGGTGCTCTCCTTTGCCTGCGTAAACTACCGTATGCTGCCCGAAGAGGCTATCAACGCCACTACCATCAACAGTGGCTACGCTATGGACGTGAGCGATATACTGGGTTCCATCGCCGTGGGCAAGAAAGCCAACTTCTATCTGACTACTGAAATTCCCACCTACGAGTATCTTCCTTACGCCTATGGCGAAAACAAGGTGTATAAGGCCTTCCTCAACGGTAAGGAAATGTAGGCCCCAAGCAATCGCACAACTATGATTTCGATTCAACATCTGAATAAATCATACGGGTCGTTGCAGGTGCTGCGCGATATCAACCTCACTATCAATAAGGCCGAGGTTGTCAGCATCGTGGGGGCTTCGGGCGCTGGCAAAACTACTTTGCTTCAGCTCTTGGGCACCCTCGATAAGCCCGACTCGGGCAGCATCTGCTACAATCAGGTTGATGTGACCACCCTCCACGAAAAAGAATTAGCGCGTTTCCGAAACCAGAATATCGGATTTGTGTTTCAATTCCACAATCTCCTGCCGGAGTTCACTGCGCTGGAGAATGTCTGTTTGCCGGCCCTCATTGCCGGCATGGAATTTGATGAGGCCAAGGAACGAGCAATGCAGTTGCTTAAATTCCTGAATGTGGAGTCGCGTGCGCAGCATAAGCCAGCCCAGATTTCGGGCGGCGAGCAGCAGCGCTTTGCCGTGGCACGAGCCTTGATAAACAACCCCGCCGTTGTTTTGGCCGATGAACCTTCGGGCAATCTTGACACCCGCCATGCCGAAGAGCTCCACGACCTCTTCTTCCAGTTGCGCGACCAGTATCAGCAAACCTTCGTCATCGTTACCCACAACACCACTTTGGCACAAAAATCCGACCGACAAATAGTGCTGAAAGACGGAATGGTGGTGGATGATGAATAGCTGTTGATTCGCCCGTCTATTTTTTCTATTCCTAGCACAAATTATCTCTAAACAAGTATGATTCAGAAGAAACAATCCCATACCCCGGCCGAGAATCACGGCCCTAAAGTATCCTCCACTATCTATGGTCTGCGCCCTGTGATTGAGGCCATTGATGGTGATACTCAGATCGACAAGGTGCTCATCCAAAACGGCCTGGCTGGTCCTTTGGCTGGCGAGCTCAAAGGTCGCATCCGCGACAACAACATCCCCTTCCAGTTTGTGCCCATCGAGAAGCTTAACCGCATGACTAAGGGTAACCATCAGGGCGTAGTGGCACTTATTTCCCCCATTGAGTACAAGCATGCCCTCGACCTTATCCCCCAGCTGATGGAGGGCGAGAAGGCTCCTATGGTGTTGTTGCTTGACCATGTGACCGATGTGCGTAATTTTGGTGCCATTGTGCGCACCGCTGAGTGCACCGGCGTGGATGCCGTCATCATCCCCGACCACGGCAGTGCCCAGGTCAGCGACGATGCTGTAAAGACGTCTTCTGGCGCTTTGCTGCGCATGCCCATCTGCCGCGAATCCAACCTCAAGACGGTGCTCAATCTGGCCAAGCAGTGCGGCATGCAGATTGTGGCCGCCACCGAGAAGGGCGCCACCGACTACTTGGAGGTTGACTATACCAAGCCTACCCTCTTGGTTATGGGTGCTGAAGAAACAGGCATTAGCCCGGAAATCCTCAAGATGGCTGACTCCCGCGCCAAACTCCCCATCCTGGGCCAGGTACAGTCGCTCAATGTCTCTGTCGCAGCTGCCGTATTCATGTACGAGGTATTGCGCCAGCGCCGATAATAAGATCAACCATTGTTGGCCGTTAATCTACGGCAATATTTAAGCCCTAGAATATCCTTATGCAAGGAGTACTCTAGGGCTTAAAATTATAAGCGCTGAGCTATTTCTTTAGCGTTACATCGGAGTCGCTGTTGAGGCTGACATTGCGGTCGGTCTTTGCTTCTATGCTGTTGGCTCTCATGATGTTGCTCATGTTTACGCCGGTGGCGGATTCGATGACGTCGAAAGTCTGTTTGATGACGGTGGGAACTGCGCCAGAAACACTTGCGGCATCGGCTCCAGATGTGCCGTAAACATTCATGTTGTCGATAGCGCTGAGCGGCGAGGCAACATTCTTGGCAGTCTCGGGGATGATATTCACGAGCATATCCAGGATAGCGGCTTGGCCATACTCCTTATAAGCATCGGCTTTTTTCTGCATGGCCTCGGCCTCGGCCAGACCCTTCTTCTCGATGGCTACAGCCTCGGCCTCACCAGCACATTTGATTTTGTAGGCCTCAGCCTCACCGAGTGATTTGATACCCTCGGCTTCGAGCATCATCGACTGCTTTTTGGCCTCGGCGCGGGCAATGGTGGCGCGGGCTTCCTGCTCGGCGCGGTAGGCCTCGGCCTCGGCGTTGCGCTTCTGCTGTTCGAGGCTTGCCTGAGCGTTCACCTCAATCTGGTATTTGTCGGCATCGGCCTGCTTCTGCACCAGGGCACGGAGCTCGTTCTCGCGAATTTTCACCTTTTCGGCGGTCAGTTCCTGCTCGCGCTTGGTTTGCTCGATCTGAGCATCCACGGTCTTGACATTGATCACTTTGCGTTGTTCCTGCTCCTGAATGCTGTAGGCGGCATCAGCCTCAGCCTTCTTGATGTCCTCCTGCACCTTCAGCTCCGATTTCTTGATGGCCAGTTGGTTTTGGCGGATGGCAATTTCGGTGTCGGATTCCACCTGCACATCGTTGGCATCTTTGCGGGCGCGGGCCTGGGCTTGCGCAATGTCGCGTTCGGCCTCGGCTTTTGTGATGGCGGCGTTCTTCTTAATGGAATAGGTATTGTCGGCACCAAGGTCGCGGATGAGGCCGTTCTCGTCGGTGATATTCTGAATGTTGCAGCTGATAATCTTCAGTCCGAGAGCGTTCATGTCCATCTGAGCCTTAGTCATAATTTGATCGGAGAATTTGTCGCGGTCGATGTTGATTTCGGTGAGGGTCAGAGAACCCGTCACTTCACGCATGTTACCTTCCAAAGAGTCCTGCACCTGTTTGGAAATCTCGGCCGACGACATGTTGAGGAAGTTCTTGGCAGAGAGGCGAATACCGTCCTGGTCGGGCAGCACTTGCAGCTTGGCCACAGCGTCCACGTTAACGTTGATAAAGTCTTTGGTGGGGATGGGAACGTTGGTCTTGATATCAACAGTTACCTGGCCCAGATAGACTTTGTCGAGGCGTTCGAGCACAGGGATGCGGAATCCGCCACGACCGATCAGAATGCGGGGTTTGCGATTGATACCCGACACGATAAAGGCTATGGAAGGGGGTGCCTTCACGTAGCTCACGATGATGATAAAGACGACCAGAATGACGGCCGCAATAATGATGACTGTTTGTTGCATATTTTTGAATTTTAAGAGGTGGCTAATATTTTAATTTTGCAAATTTACACACTTTTTTCGAAATGGACAAATTTTTTTTGGATAGAGCATTGGCGGAGATGTTTTAACACTTGCGTTAGATGTTGGATTGTAGTTAATTGTATGTTTTCTTATGTCGGTATTCATGGCTCATTTTTGTTGCAAAAATACAATGGCATTTCCCTTGTTTTTGCCGCAAGAGGACGCAAGTGTCCGCAGGGGGACAACAATGCCCAATATTGCCCAGAGGAGGCCTTGCCGTAGCAGCCTTTTTGCTCCGCTCGGGCTGACGGAGCTACAGCGGAGCTACGACGGAGCTTCTGCGGAGGTAGGATTGGCCTTTTTGAGGGAAGCAACGAGCAATAAAAAATGCCGGTTAGAAACTTTTTTTCCCTTTGCAGGTGAACTGCATGTTGCAGAAAATGGTTTGAAGTTTTATTGTGCATATAATTGACTGATTTTTATTGTGAATGGTGGCTCTATAATTCTTGAAGGGCATACGTTTCGGACGTGATTCTTGGTCTGGCGTTTGCCGACAGAAATCAGGGTTGAAAAATCGCGTTTTTGGGAGCGGAATTTGGCCGTTGGAGAAGGGTGAAATGCGTGTCGTGAAAATAAATAATAGACAAAAATGAAAAAAAATTTTGTGGTTTCATTTTTTCTTCGTAAATTTGTACTTTCAAAAAGTCATTTTCAGAAAGCGGAAAATGATGTTTTTGGGTTGTGTAAATTGTTGAAAATAAAAATAATTAATAATATTAAACATGATGAAACGGTTTTTACTGATTGGACTGATTTTCGCTTTGGCGACATTCACGTCCCATGCTCAGATCCAGCAGATGTTCTCGCAGGATTTTGAGGCAGGCTCTCCGATCAACTACTCGGTACGAGGAGCCAACTACGCGCTTCAGACGTCGATTGTTTCGGGCGGTAGCAGATCGTTGAAGATGACCCACACTCAGAATGACACTGTCATACTGACGTTGGACACTCTCGATTTCTCGCACGACGCAACACTGACGTATGTCGCCCTCAATTTTATGCATATCGCTTACGCCGACGCACGTAATTTCGTGAATGTAACCGATAACTGTATTATTGAGGCAAAACGTCCCGACCAAACAACTTGGACGCGACTGAATTCGAGCCATTACAGCCATGCTGATGGTGGTACCACTAACTTCGACGACTTGGCTTCGTTCAACAAGCAGTCGTATGAGGAGTGGATGAGCTCGCCGAGCGTGAACAATACCCTCTGGAAGCAGGAACGTTTTAATCTGCACCAGATGTTCCAAGGTGTGGCCACTGTGGATAAGAAGCTCCAGATTCGCTTTATGGTGCTGCCTCGCTCCATTTCGACGGGCTCCGAAGCTTGGTATCTGGATGATATCACGGTGCGTGCTTCGAGTCAGGACATTGTCACCCCTCGCATTTTTATGCGCATGTTCCCCGACCATCTGGATTATCCCAGCAGCCGTGGCGCCAAGCTGGTTTGCGACCTGACAACCACCGTGTCGCAGGGTATGAATGGCGATAGCGCTTTCTGCGTGTATCGTGTGGGCAACAGCAGTGTGCTGGATACTACCTACCTGCACCGCGTGCCCGGTATTGCCAACCGTTTTGAAGGTCGCATTCCTTTCTGCGGCTACGACACGCTGGTCCATTATCACATTATTGCCAAGGACTCCACTGTGAACAGCAATACGATCACGTTCCCCCGAAATCGAAATCAGTGGAACACCTATCGTTGTGTGCGTGGTAAGACCAACACGGGAGTTTGGACTGGCAACTACACCAATGTGACAACCTTCCCGTTCCCCGCGTATGACGATAACCGTTCGGAGTTTGTGTACGACAGTGCCATGATGGCTGAAATGGGTTTCGGACCCGGTTATATTACCGATATCCGCATTATCCTCTCAACCTCGCCTTTGAACGTTACTCGTCAGCATGTGCAGTTCCGTTTGGCCAATGCCCCCGGCACCTACCAACGCACTACACAGCAAAGCTATACTTCTTCAGAAATGCAGGTGGTCTATGACGGCCCCCTTACCATAAACCAGGCTGCGGCAGGTTCTAACTTCGATATCCATCTTCAAGATACGTTTTTCTATGCAGGTCATGATTTGATTTTTCAGGTGTTTATTGATGGTCCTGGTGTGAACAATCCCGCAGCTAACCCGATCAAACATATCCCCGTAGCCACCGGCAAGAGATCGTTGGTACTTGATGGTTTCGCTGCCAACCTCGGCTACGACGCTTATGGCTCGGATCTTGAGAATTTTGAAATGGGTGTCTTGTCGGACACTCGTCCTTGGGTTCAGTTCTTCGAAACCAAGAATATTCCTTTGGTCTATGACTGCGGTATCTCTGCCTTGGCATATCCCAGCTATGATGTTCCCAGCATCGTGGGTAACGACTCGGTGGTGGTGTGGCTGAAGAATTTCGGCGCTCGCAACCTTGACTCTTGTGGTATTTATTACCAGCTGGACAATAATACGATTGCCCCTGCAGTCAACTGGACTGGCAATCTGGCTCCTGGCGACAGTGTCCGTGTGGTGCTGAGCACTAGCCAGAACTTCACCGTGGGCTATCATACCTTGCGTGCATGGGTAGGTGATTATATCAAAGTGGAAGGCGGTACTCGCATTGTGCGTGACCATGAGCCTTACAACGATACTACCTTCAGTCCTTTTGCCGCTTGTTCGGGTCCTTATAGTGGCACCCGTACCGTGGGCACTGGCGCCGGCGCACATTTCGCTTCGCTCGAAAAGTGCCTGTATGCTCTGAGCCGTTGCGGTATCAGTGCTCCACTCACCATCAAACTGCCCGCAGGTGTGTATGATGTGACCAAGTTCCCCTATATCCCCGGCACTTCGGTAAGTAATTATGTTACTTTTGAACCCGCAACCGCTTCGGCTGTGGTTACCTTCCGCCGTTCGCGCCAGGGCAATAACAACAATGCCGCTTCGCTTGTGGATATGACCGAGGCTCGCAGCATCCGTTTCCACAACATCCGTTTCAGCAACGGTGTAAATGCCGACAACCGCTGCAATGTGCTGGTGCGTATGGGTCGCAATAGCTCCAACTGCCAGTTCTTGAATTGTCAGTTTGTGGATAGTAATGCTGTTACCGCTTCGGCACAGTCATTGCTCCTTACGGGTTATGCTGATTCCACCCTGGTGCAAAACTGTACTTTCTACGGCGGTACCGTGGGTGTTGACGTGAGCGGTGCAGCTCCTGATGATCGTGCCAACCGCAATGTTGTTCAGTTTAACGATTTTGCCAATCAGGTAAATACCGCTATCCGAGTGGTTAACCAGAACCATGTGTTTGTGGATAGCAACTACTGCAACGATGTGCGAACCAACGCTAGCTATGTGGTGTTGGCTCAGCACTGCTACCAGGGCAGCCGTATTGTCCGCAACCGCGTTTACAACACCAAGGGCGCTTGCTGTATTGGTGTTTCCGACTATCATGGTTCTGCTTCGGAATACTCTGTGGTGGCCAACAACATGGTGGTCTCTCTCGACGATGGTACTACCAATATGCTTACCACCCCTCTTAATATTATTAAAGGTTCTTATATTAAAGCAGTGTTCAATTCGGTGCGCATGAGCGCTAACGACCGCGTGAACGTGGCTGCAGCAACCTTTGGCGGTGACGTGATTACCAACAGCTATTTCCAAAACAACGTAATCGCTACTTTCGATACCTCTAACTACGCATTCTCTTTTGTGCCCGGAACTAATGCTTCATCGCTGCATGTGGACCACAACTGCTACTACTCCACCAGCGGTGTGCTCAACAAACTTACCGGTGTCAACTATACTTCGCTCAACAGCTGGATGAACGCCGTGCCTACCGATTTCGGCTCTGTGGTTGGCAATCCTAACTTTACCAATGGCGCTGTGTGCAACGTGGATTTGCGTTCTTTCAACGCCCTGCTCCGTAATGTGGGTACTCCTGTGCCTGAGGTGACCGACGACTTGTTCGGCTCTACCCGTAATGCCGCTCAGCCTAGTTTGGGTGCTTACGAGGTGACTGCATTGGCTATCGACTTCACTCCTGTTGAGTTTATCACCCCGCTGGAAGACTACTGCGGCGCTCCCGCTAGCATTCCTGTTGAGGTGGCTATCCGCAACACTGGTTCGGGTACTTATTCTTACGCTACTTCTTCGGTGCCTATCCGCATCAACTATAGTGTGAACAATGGCCCCATCCAGAACTTCTTGATTACTGGTCGTACTTGCGGCCCTGGCGACACCATCCATTTCCTTTCCACTCGCACTGTGTCGCTGCCCAGCGGCCCCAACAACTCCGACGCCACTCATACCATCAACTGGTCGGTGAAATGTACGCTCGACCCTGATGACTTGAATGATGACGCTACCTGGACCGTTATTTCTCGCTATGCGGCTCCTGCTCCCACCGTCATCAACCAGAATGTGGCCTATGGCAACACAGCCACCATCACCCCCACTGCTGGTGTCAACACTTGGCCTGTGAGCCACTACACTTCGGGCAATGGCCGTCAGCAGCGTTCGGGTATTTCTTGGTACCGCCACATGGACGATACCGCCGCTTTCTACTACGGCCCGTCCTACACTACCGAACCTATTTTTGCCGACACTACTTTCTATATCTCGCAAAAACGTAACCTCCCCTTGGTGAAGATTACCGAGGTGCAGGTGAACCGCACGGCAGCAGGTGCCACCTCGCCCATGCCTTCGTGGATGAATACTAGTACCGCATTTGCCATCGAGTTGACTAACTGTGGCGACTATCCCGCCAACCTTGAGGGCGACTCCATCCTCGTGGTGCAGCCTACCACTGCCGCCAAGATTTGGGTGCTCCCCAATGTGACTATCCAGCCTGGTGAGAATCTGGTGCTCCAGTTCAAGACCAATACTGCTCCGAGTGATTCTACTCGAACCATTTATGCTCCATCTACTGCTATTGTGGCTCCCGCCTTCACCAGTCATTTCGGTGTTATCTACCGTGATGGTCATGGCGTGGCCGACGCAGTGGCTTTCAATAACGTAATCACAGCCAGCTCCACGCAGGCTATCCGTTGGGGCAATCAGGGCATTCCTGCAGCAGTATGGCAGGGCAATGCTATTGACCTGGCTCAGCAGGGCACTGGTACCAACACCCCCACTGCAGGTGCTCGTCGTATTGCATGGCCTACCAATGCCGCTACCGCATCGCCCACCGCTACCGCTACGCTGTGGCAGGTGTCCAATGCATCTAACTTGATGCACCTTGGCGAAACCGAGACCAACCTTATCCGCTACTACGATAACGGATGTGAGGGTGCGCTCTCTCCTGTGAACATCCATGTGACCAATGTGCCTAATGTTGATCTTGCTGTGAGCGAGATTATGGTTGACACTGGTTGTAACCTCTCCACTTGCGAGCCTGTGATGGCACGTGTGCACAACTTTGGTGCCACAGCTGTGAGCAATGTGCGTGTGCACTATAGTGTTGACGGCGGCGCAACTATTGCTTGTACCGATACAATCCTATCCTTGGCACCCCGTTCTGCTGTGAACCACACTTTCTCGCAGACTTTGGATATGCATGCGCAGAGCGATACCGTGTACAACCTGAAGGTTTGGGTGTCGGCTAACTCTAGCGATGGTTCTCATGGCAACGATACCACCACAGCTTCGTTCCATTCCAACTATACTCCCGATCTGCCTTATGTGAGCAACCTCCTTACTGTTGACTATGGCGATCAGCTCACTATCACTGCCACTGGCTTGAACCCCATGGCTCGAATCATCTGGTCGGATGCTAATCATGTGGATATCGACACCACTGGTGCTGTTTATACCACTAGCAATATCTACCACCATGATACATTATATTATAGAGCCATTGCAATGAAGGATGTTGCCACTACCCATGTGGGTACGCTGGCCACTGCCACCAACAACAACTTCCCCTCACCCTACAACCCCAAGCTTCGCTATGTGAAAGAGCAGTATATTTACACTGCCGCTCAGATTCGTGCTGCTGGTCACGGTGCTGGTACTATCAGTTCGCTCTCCTTCTATCTTGCTGCAATGGGTGCTAATGTTACCGACTTTACCTTTAGCAACTATAACATCAAGATGGGCACCACCACGGCCTCTATCTTCGCCAATACTAACTACATTTCGGGTCTTACTCCTGTTTATTCTGCCACCAACCTCACGCTTACATCCGATGATCTGGGTTGGGTGAAACATACCCTCGATACTCCTTTCAACTGGGATGGTACTTCGAATATCGTTATTGAGGTGACCCGCGCCCTCAGTACCGCTGGTATTACTAACGGTGCCAACACTCGCTATACGTTGCAGGCCAACACTGTTCTAACCAAACAGCATGCTACTAATAATATGGCCAATGAGACTGTGGCAGCCAATAAGGGTGGTAACCTTCCTGATCTTATGATCGGTTTCTTTGAGCCGCAGGGCTGCGAAAGTGGAGGAACCTCTTGCTCGGGCACCGATGGTATTGGAACTGAGTCCATGGTTCGTATTAGCGTAACCAATGTGCCTAATGTTGACGCATCGATTACTTTTGATCCTGTACTCGACACCGTTGCGCTGGCTTCGTGCGACACTTCGGTAATCAATGTTGTTCTCTCCAACGGCGGTAATAATAATATTAATGATTATACGCTTCGCTATAAGATTGACAATGGCTCGTGGCAGCAGACTACTGGCAATGCCGGCAACCTGCCTCTGGGTTATACCCGCACTGTGCGCCTGCTGAGCACTCATCTCACTCCCGGTCGCCATACGGTGACTGCTGTGGTTAGAGTGACTGGCGATACTGTTACATCCAACGATACGATCCGCCGCACTTTCAATGTCCGCTTCTGCGCTGGCGAATATCAGATCGGCACTTGCACTGGTAGCGATTTCGTTAACCTGGCAACTGCTATCGACACCCTGCACAATGCAGGTGTGGCAGGTAACGTAATCTTCAACCTCTGTCCGCAGACCTTCAACGAACAAGTGGTGTTGGGCAATGTGCCTGGTGCTTCGCGCTATTCTTCGATCACATTCCGCACCATGCCCGGCTCGGCCGATATGGCTAAGATTACTTACGCTCCCACTCAGGCAAACAACTATGTGGTAAGCCTGAACAATGCTACTTATATCAACTTCGACAGCATCCTCTTCTACGCTAACTACACTACTGGTTCCGGTAACAATATCTATGCTACTGTGGCCTATATGAATGGTTGTAAGAATGTGGCTTTCCGCAATAGCGTTCTCCGTTCCAAGAAGACTAACGCATCTTCAACTAATGCTAATGTTGTGGTGCTGGGTTCCGAAAACCATTATGTCACTATCAACAATTGTGTGTTGGATAGCGGTTATTATGGTGTTCGCTCGATGGCAACGGAGGGTAGCGACAATATTACAATTAGCAACTCCGACATTCTCAATTTCTGGTTCCAAGGTGTTTACCTCCGCAACACCGACACTATCAACATTTCCGACGATAGCATTTCGGCAGGTGTGGCCACTGCTGGTAAGCCCCTTACCGGTGTCTATCTGGCCGACGTGCATCATGCCACTGTTCAGCGCAACTTCATCTTTATGATGGATAATGCAACCGGTGGTAAGCGCGGTATTGTGCTCAACAACTGTCGTGGTACCAATCTCGACCGTGTGAATGTGTATAACAACATGATCTCGCTCAAGGGTACTGCTGTTGCTTCGCTGGTTCCTTCTGCTATTTGGATTGACTCGCTCTGTAAGTATGTCAATGTTTATTACAACTCCGGTTGTCTTTATGCCGGTGCCAACCAGCAAGCCACTCGCACCTTTAGCGTGCAGAAATCTTCGGCTGTTCATGTGTTGAACAATATCTTTGAAAACCAGAGTAAGGGTTACGCTGCCTATATTGATGTGGATACTTGTGTGGCTTCGCACAACTACAACAATTTCTGGTCTAATTCCGAGCCCAATCCTAACACGGGAGCTCGTAAGTTTGTCCGTTGGGGTGCGGTTGACTACACTTGCCTCGACTCGCTCCGTGCCGTGACGCAGAAGGATATTAACTCCTTCGAACTGGAGCCCGACTTCCTCGACGAACGTGACCTGCGCCTGCGTATCGGTATCTTGGCCGCTCGTGCTCAGTACAACCCCGATGTGACCACCGATGTGTTTGGCAACATCCGTCCGCAGATTCCTCAACCCACCATCGGTTGCTATGAGTTCAATAGTATCCGTGTTAACCACGATGTGGCTGTGGCTTCTATTATCGAACCTGTCATGCCTACCATCACTACCGGTGCCAATGCTATTGTGAATAATATCGAGACCGACCAGATTCTGGTTCGTGCTTCGTTCTTCAACAATGGTACCTCTGACCTTGAAGAAAACTGTACTTGGTATGCTTATCTTGCCGATGTTACTCCTGAGGTAAGATCTGCAGTTCACACCTTGCCCGCTTTGGGTCACGACTCGGTTGTTCACGACACTGTTTACCTCGAATCGCCCCTGGGCATTCAGGATACTCAGCGCGTTGTGGTAGTGCTTAATATTGGTGCTCAATATACCGATACCCGTCTAGAGGATAATGTTGACACTGCTGTGTTCTTTATCTATCCCGCTTACGACTTGCAGCTCTTGTCTTCAGTTCTCGATTCTTCGGTGGATGCTCACCACTGCCGTCTCTACGATCCTCCCATCCGCTATACCATTAAGAATGTGGGTAAGAAAGACTTCCCCGGCGATTTCAATTTCTATCTGGGTTATGACTACTATTGCTCCAACCCCTCCACGGTGTCTTTCCCCAATATTCCTGAAAACAATATTTGCGGACCTTACACTTTCGGATCTGCACTTCCTGTAGGTATCGACCGTCCTGTGGTCCTTGATCCTTCTTGCCGCCCGAATCTCTATCCCACCGGCTATTCCGATGATATCACCATCCGTTTCCGTGGTTGGGTGGATTACGAGCACGACATCAAGCATCATAACGATACTACCAACTATGTCAATATCCTGTCCAACCATACTCCCAACCTGCCTGTGGTTCACGACACGATGGTTGACTATGGCTCTTATGGCAACCTTTATGCCACTCAGGTGGATGGTGCTACCAACAATAAGCATTTTGTGCTCCACTGGACTCGCGATAGTGTGAATGTGGCCGATTTCTATACTGGTAACAACAACTACAATCGTTCCACGCATTGGAGCAGCACTCCCCAGTACTTCCACGATTCCACTTATTATGTCTATTGTGTGTCGGATAAGGGCTGTACTTCCTACTATGCACCTATCAACGTTGGCATCAATCCTCCTCTTGCTCACGATGTGTCTATTTCCGAGGTTGTTTCTCCTCGTGCTAGCGGTCGTGTTTATCTCGAAAAAGATACCGTCAAGCTGCGCATTGTAAACTATGGCTCTCAGGCTGTTTCTAACATTCCTGTTGCCTTCAAGTGGATGAACGCTAATGGTAATACTACTTATCTTGAGGTTCATGACACTATCCGTACTACTATTCCTGGTCGTACTGGCGATAATGAGCATGATCCTAATCAGGTTCACAACTATGTGTATGTGTTCGATACTGCCTTGCTCAATGTCAATAATCCGTTGCCCAATAATGCAACAAGCTACAAGTTGAATGCTTGGGTTTATCACGGATCTGATATGCAGCGTGGTAACGATACTCTGCGAGCCCTCCATACTTTCAAGGCACTGCCCGAAAGTACGTATAATACCGAAGGTGACTTCCCGCAAATGGAACCCGCCGGTCCCGAGGGCTTTGATATCACTCGTGTGTCCTTCAATGAGATTGACTACAATATGCCTGACATGATAGGTTATGACCACCTTGTGCTGGGTAGCTATAACCCTGCAGGTGCAGAATGCCCCACTCTCTATCTCCGTGCGGGTACTACCGATACCCTAACTGTTGAAGTGGCTAACAACAAGGATGAGTCTGACCGTTCTACTGCTGCTGCACTCTTTGTCGGTATCGACTACAACCGCGATGGTCAGTATGACTTTACCGGTATTGAGAATATCACCAGGGATAGCAATGCTACTGCAACGAATTACACTCGCATCGTCCGTAGTCGCCAGACTTTCCAGATGCCTCTCACTATTTCTCGCGACATCGCTCAATATGGCTTCATGCGTATGGTGGTCTTTGTCATTGGCGACACCAATGCGGGTAGACATGGCGAGTTCAACCTCGATCAGAATTTTGCTAATGGACAGAAACAGGAGTACCTCCTCTTTGTTCAGGAAGATTCTGCCCTCGACTCTATTGACGCTGCTCTCACCCGTGTGGCAGGTCCTCGCAATCACATTGTCACCCAAGATGATCATCGTGTGAGCGTCATGCTTGCCAACAAGGGTGCCAACACCCTCACCTCTGCCGAGATCAACTACTCGTTTGCCGACAATGTTCACCCTGCTCAGATTGGTACGGTCCACTGGACTGGATCTCTTGAGCCTGGTATGAGTACTGTTGTCCTTCTTGATTCCATCAATTTCTTCGAAGGTACTACCGATCTCAACTGCGAAGTCGTTGTTCCTGGCGATACTATCCATACAAACAACAACTACCTCCAGTATCAATATCATCGCTATTTTGTTGTCGAACCTCGATTTATTGATAGCTTTGATATGAGTATCGATAAGTGGTATGCTCCTGCAGGCTATAATAATTTCACTCGCAACTACTGGGTAAGAGCAACACCCAACAAGAATGTTCTTGCTTCGGCCTACTCGCAGCCCAATGCTTATGTTACCGATGCAGGCAATCCCATTGTGACTGGTAAACACGGCAATCGTAGTGTTCTCTATTCGCCCATTATCAGTATCCGCCGTATCAGAACTGATACCATTACATTCTCCCTGAGCAAACACCTCTTAGGCGATAGCTATCTCCGTCTCGAATTCCGCGACTGGGAGGGCAACTGGCGTCTGGTTGAAGATCCCGGTGCTCGTTGGGGCTTTGATAACAATCCTAGCTGGTACGATACTGAAAATGGTTGGAATGGTACCGAAGGTGGTGGCGCATACATCACCAAGAGCCTTTCCACCAAGGATCTTAGTGGCGACTTTGGTCAGGACCTCCAGTTCCGTTTCGTATTCACCACGCCTGTGGCAACTTCTCCCACTGCTGCATTCGGTGAAGGTGCTGCTATCGACAATTTCAACCTGGGTCGCGCTCGTCGTAACCGTGATGCAGGTGTCATAGCTGTCACTCACCCCACCGCACCTCAGTTTGGCCAAACAATCTATCCTCGTGTGCTCATCAAGAACTATGGTCTTGATACTATCAAGGACTTTGGCGTCAGCTACCTGCCTTATGGCGTTTATCTGGCAGCCGAGAGTATCTGCGATCTTACGATTCCGCCAGACGAAGTTGTAGAGTACGAGTTCCCCAATCCTTTCACCATCACAAACATCTATCCTGATACCTTCCAGATTGCAGCGTTTACTTCGCTGTCTGGCGATATCTACTACGACAATGATACCAATATCACCGTATTTGGCTTGGCTCCTCTTGTCAACGACCTGTATATGTACGACATCCTTTCGCCTCTCGAAAGTGGTGTGGCTGGTGATAGTCTTGATGTCACTGTCCGTCTGCGTAACTTCGGACAAAACGATATCGATTCTTGTATGGTTTACCTCCAGTTTAACAATGGTGAAGTTGTTGGCGAGAAGATAGTCTTTGCCGATTATCTGGGACGAGATCTTGGTTCTACCGAGTTCTTCAACTACACATTCCGCCAGCGAATCCGTGCTACAATGGGAACAATGCAACTATCCACATGGTGTAAATACCGTAACGATACCTATCCGTACAATGATACAGCTTCTCGCACAACCTACGGTGTGGCTGCTATTACCGATCTGAAAGCCACAGCGGGTCTTATCAGTTTGGTTGACCAAAGTGGTGCCACTATTGAGCTTGTTATCGATAATATGGGTGGTCGCATGGCAAACAACTTCAAGGTGGGCTTCTGGATCGACAATGATACCAACACTCGTTTTGAAGAAACCTTCTACCAGGAGGGTGGTATTCCTTCCGGTGCACGCCGTGTCCATCGTTTCTCCCAGAGAATTCCTGGTCGTGTAGGTGTTCCTATCAATTATCTTACCGTGTATCTTGTCTGCCCCGATGACTTCAACACATCCAATGATACCACCAGCTATATTTCTGATTTCTTTACAGACCTGTCTTTTGACATGGTCGAGATTGAGGAAAATCGCTCCGATTATTGCCGTGTGCGTGCCGTCATCACCAACCATGGTACGGGTCAGTACTTCTCTTCGTTCACACCTTCTATCACGATTAATGGAAGTAGAGCACTTCGTGTACAGTTCCCACGTGACGTGTACTCCTTCAATCCTGGCGAAACTCGTCGTATCCTCATGGTTGGGGAAAATGGTACCGCTCTCACCATTCCGAAGGATCCTAACCGCAATTATGTCGGTTCGGGTACTTTCCAGGTGGTTAACGATGATACTGATCCTTCCAACAACCAAACTACTATCATCCGTGTGCTCAACTACTTTGAGGATGTTCCTCGTGTTGACCAATCTGACTTCGTCCTTGAGCAGAATTATCCCAACCCTGTGGTTGATCAAACTTCCATTGAGTTTGTTCTGCCCTATGCTGGTGAAGCCCGATTCTTCGTCAACGATGTCGTAGGCCGCGAAGTTTATCAGAACACCAAGATGTATGACGATGGTCGTCATAGTATTACTTTCAGCCGCAAAGATCTCCCCTCCGGAGTTTACTACTACGGTATTGAGTTCAATGGTGAACGTCGTATGCACAAGATGATTATCAAGTAGTGCTTACTAGGTTTATTACCCATATTCAACAGCAGCACCTCTTCCCTTCGGGGCAGCAGGTGCTGCTTGCTGTTAGTGGTGGCATCGATTCTGTGGTGTTGGCCCATCTCATGTATTCTGCTGGGTATCCATTTGCCATAGCTCATTGCAATTTTCATCTTCGTCCGGGCGATTGCGATCGAGACGAGGCTTTTGTTCGACAATTGGCTCAGCAGTATGGTGCCCATGTGCATGTGGCGCAGTTCGATACCTTGCAGTACTCCAATTCTCACCATCTTTGTGTTGAAGATGCTGCCCGACGGCTACGGTATGATTTCTTTGACCAGTTACGCGATAAGCATCACTATGCGGCCATCCTTACTGCCCATCACCGGGATGACGCTACAGAGACCTTCTTCATCAACCTACTGCGTGGCACTGGGTTGGCCGGGTTGCATGGTATTGTTGATCGACAGGGTTATCTTGTTCGTCCGCTTCTGCCGTTTTCGCGAGCCGAGATTGAGCAGTATGCAGCAACTCATCACCTTTCTTATGTAGAGGATGTCACCAATGCTAGTCTCGATTATCGTCGCAACCAGATTCGTCATCAAGTGATGCCCCTTCTGCGTCAAATCCAACCTTCCGCCGACCAAGCGCTACAACAAACCATTCTTCATCTTCAGTCTGTCGAGTCGCTCTACCAGTCTTTATTGCAACCGTTTTTGGTGCAATATGTCACTCACCAAGATGATGGCAAGGTGGTCGTGTCGTTGGATTTTGCTCAATCGCCCCATGCCCATCAAATCCTGTTTGAAATTCTGCGTCCCTATCAATTCAACTCCACTACAGTGCGCCAGGTCTTGGCTTGCCGCCAGTCGGGCAAATTGTTTTCGTCACCCACTCACACCCTCCTTTACGATAGGGGAAAACTTATTATCTCTCCCATCATCGTACAGTCGGTTAATGCCTTGCTGCAGATTAAAAGTGAAATAGTTCCCCAATTTGATTATGACACACTGCCATTGCGTTCGTTGCCCTCTAATCAAGCCTATTTTGATGCCGACAAGGTGCGCCTCCCCCTCAAGCTTCGCCATTGGGTAGAGGGTGATCGTTTTCAACCGCTGGGTCTCAAAAATGGGTCCCAATTGGTTAGTGACTTCTTTACTGATCACAAGTTCTCCCTCATTCAAAAACAGAGTCAGCTTATCCTCGTAGATGCTTCTAATACTATCATTTGGATTGTTGGCCATCGCACCACCCATCCTCATCGTGTTACTCCCCAAACCCGCCGACTACTCATAGTTACCATACTTCCCTCGGACTCCTAATTTGTCCACATTGTTTAGGCCTTTTATTATTAATGGAACTATCAGTCGCTCATAAAGTAGCTGATTGTGAATGCTTTTTTTTATGTACCTTTGATTTTGTGTATCTTCCTTCACTTTGTTTAAGATAAGGGAACAGCCAAACTCGAGATTGAAAATTTTTCTTGTGCGAATCAAAAAAAAATTGTATCTTTGAAAAATCAAGTCAAACTTGATGGTATTTTTAAGTTAATAATAATCAGTAAAATATAAATCTACTATGAAAATCTTAGTACTCAATTGTGGCAGTTCTTCGATCAAATATCAGTTGGTCGATATGGCCAACAATGCAGAAGTAATGGCAAAAGGCCTTCTTGAACGCATCGGTTTGGAAATGGGTGAATTTACTCACAAATACCATGGTGAGAAACACTACGAGCAGCTCCCTATCCCCGATCATACTGCTGGTATCAAGATTGTGCTCAACGCACTCATTGACCCCAAAATGGGTGTTATCAAAGATTTCAAAGAAATCGGTGCCGTTGGTAACCGTATCGCACATGGTGGCGAATCTTTCGACTGCAGCGTAGTCGTAACCGACGAAGTTATCGAGAAAATCAAAGCGCTTACTCCTCTTGCTCCTCTCCACACTCCTGGCAACCTCGCTGGTATTTATGCTATGCGCGAAGTCCTTCCCGGAGTTCCTCAGGTGGCTGTGTTCGATACCGCTTTCCACAGCACCCTTCCTCCCCAAAGCTATCTCTATGGTCTGCCCTATGAATATTATGAGAAATATGGTGTCCGCCGTTATGGTTTCCACGGCACCAGCCATCGCTATGTAGCCGAAAAGGCCGCTAAGATGATTGGCAAAAACTGGCAGGATCTGAATATTGTGAGCTGCCATCTGGGCTCTGGCGCCAGCATTTGCGCTATCAAGCAGGGTAAGTCGTTCGATACTACTATGGGTATGACCCCGCTCGAAGGTCTTATCATGGGTTCTCGTCCTGGCGATGTTGATCCTGGTACCATCGAATTCATTATCAAGAAAGAGATTACCGAAAATGGTAAAAGTTGGAAGGATGTCAGCACCATGCTCAACAAGCAGTCGGGTCTCGTAGGCATTAGCGGCGGCAAGCAGGATATGCGTGATATTCGCGCTGGTCGCGATGCTGGAGATGAGCGTTGCACCTATGCTTTCAATATGTTTGCTCAGCGCGTAAAACGCTACATTGGTGGTTACATTGCCGAAATGGGTGGCTGCGACCTCGTGCTCTTCACTGGTGGTATTGGCGAAAACGCATGGTTCATGCGTCGTCCTATCCTCGAGAACATGGAGTGCCTTGGCCTTAAGGTTGATCTCTCTCTCAGCGACAACCGTATGGGTGAAGATATCGTCATCTCCACTCCCGACTCCAAAGTCGCAGTTGTTGTTGTCACCACCGACGAGGAGTTCGTCATTGCTTCCGACACTTACAATCTGGTCAAATAATTTTTGCCCAGCATAATCGTTATAGCATAGAGAGCAGCTTGGCTGCTCTCTATCTTTTTTCAGTAGCCCTTACTCTCCTGATTGAATGTAAGAAATGGGAATATTCTTGAGTGTCGTGATTGATTATTCCTTTTGGGGTAAGTTCGTCTATTCTCACTTCGCCCGAGGCATGAATGATTTTACCTTGGCCAAGATAGATGCCCACATGCACCACTTTGCCCGCGTTGTTTTGGAAAAAACACAGGTCGTCGCATTGCGCCTCGTCCAGATTTTTTATCTCGCATCCTTGCGTAACTTGTTGCGATGCATCTCGTAGCAGCCTTATCCCACAAGCTTTGAAACATACTTGCGTCAGCCCCGAACAGTCGATACCCATTGCTGTTCGTCCACCCCATAAATAAGGAGCACCCAAATATTGGACCTTGGCCACTTGACTGGGGCTTTGTGCTGTGCTGTCGTCTTGGCCCAAGCACTCGTGCTCGGTAGCTCTGCGCCATTGCTTATTGTCAATCCATCCCATGTAATTGTCGTAGTGGCATCGTATCAGCGACCATTCTTTTTCCTGTCTGAGTACGTCAAAAGTGTCGCCCTTTAGCAGTTGGTTTACCATTTCCGAACGGTGGGAATCTTGAGCCCGCATAGGCACTGCTGCCAGAAAGCAATAACCCACTATCTTACAATTTTCCATGCTCTATCGAAATAATAATACGTTCAATCAAATTATCCTCTTTATTTGTGCGAGGACTATAGCCGGCTTTCAGATTATAGCCAAACAAACGGGCAAAAGTCTGGTAAAATCCAGCCCTCAGTTTACCTCTCAGCTCATCCACCAGCACATACGATGTCCTACCCGTCTCACGGTCGATTAGTTTTAGCAATACTTTGCCCTGCGAAATCGTGCAGGCCTTCAACTCGTCGCTAAAGTCGGCAAGCAAGTCCTTTTCAGCCTTCTTGATGGCCTCTTTTCGTTCACGTTTAGGCAGGTCGGCAACGCGGCGTTCCAGCTCATCCAGGCGTTGCTTGCCTATTTTGGCATAAGGCAACATCTTCTTCACATTGCGTATCAGCTTTTGATTTTTTCGTATTTCTTGCTGAGTCAACAGCGATGCCGACTCAATAATGCTTATTTCTTTCAAATGATAATAAGGCACCGTGTCGCCGTCCAATACCGCGCCAAATCGCACGTTTCGATTCGCAACCACTTGTGCATTAGTCGTTAGGGTCAACCCCAGCCAAGCCATACAAGCCACCAAGAAAAGGACCTTTTTCATAACAACCATTATATTTTTAAACAATAACTCAAAAATGTCGAAATTATTTTGTATTTTTGCATCATGAAAAATACACTGGCCGATTTTAACTTTTTTTACAGCTTTTTCCGCCCAATTGTCGATTATGGAACCTATGCCCACTATCGTCGAGTTACTATTAAAGGGCGCAACAATATCCCCTGGGGTGAGCATTACATCTTTGCCCCTTGCCATCAGAACGCCCTCATGGATGCCCTGCTGGTGCTCCTTATCACCGGGCGTCCGGTGGCTTTCCTTGCTAGGGCCGATATTTTCAGCAACCCTACCATTGCGGCATTCCTCAACTTTCTCCGCATCAGTCCCGTATATCGTATTCGCGACGGACGAGATCAGCTGGGTAAGAACGAGCAGGTTTTTAACAACTCCCGCGATGTGCTTCTCAAAGGCATGCCGCTATGCCTTATGGCCGAAGGTCGCCACAACGACAAGCACCAGCTCCTTCCTCTCGTCAAAGGTATGTTCCGCATTGCTGGTGAAACCCAGCGACGTTTGGGGGCAAAGCCTTTGTACATTGTTCCCGTTGGTTTCGACTACGACCACTACGAGCAGCCCTATGCCAACGTATGCCTCAATATCGGGAAACCCATAGCCGTGCAAGACTTCATGGCCGATTACGAAGCTAATGAACCTGTGGCGCTTAACCGTATGCGCGATGCGCTTGCGCACTCGCTCAAAGAGCAGATGCACCATGTCACATCCACCGATCAGTACGATGACGAATATGCCTATTGCCATAGTCAAACCCAGGCCACTTTGCGTCAGCTCCACCTCCGCAACAATCCTTGGGGTCGTTTCGTTGCCCGCCAGCATGTCAGTCAGCAGCTTGCAGCCATGACCCCCGACGAGCGAGCCCCATTTTTGGCAGCAGGGGCCGACTATCGGGCCCGGATGCAATCTCGGGGCATTCCGCTGTGGTTTGCCTCCAAGGGATGGAATTGGGGTAAGAGCGCACTGGCGCTGCTGGGTGTGATGCTGGCCCTCAGTGTCATCCTTCCCATCTGGAAGTACTGGTTGCTCAGCAACCTTATCGTATATCTCCCCACGCACCTGTTGGTCCGCCGTCTTATCAAAGACACCCAGTTCCGCAGTTCCGTCAACTATGGCATCCGCCTTTTTGCTACATTTCTGTACGTTCTTGTGGCCACAGTGGTTATGGCGTGCTGCCATGGCGTGCTTATGGGGCTTGTTACCTTGTTGCTTGGCACTGCCAGCGCATTTGTTACCCCGCGCATATTCCTTCTCCTGCGCGATGTCTATTATGGCATGAAATAAAGTAACAGTAATCATAAAAAAAGACAGATGTTCATGTGAACATCTGTCTTTTTTTGTTGTCCAACCAGGACTCGAACCTGGACTGACAGAACCAAAATCTGGAGTGCTGCCATTACACCATTGGACAATCGTTGTCTCGAAAGCTACGTATTGGAGTAAGTAACAATGAGTTGCTATTAAGTCCAATCTTCGCTTACGGAATGCAAAGATACGAATAATTTTTAAACTAACAAAAAAAAATAGATGGAAGATGAAAAAAACTTGTTTTAATAAGCCTGATTCATCCCAATGTCCATTCAGGATTCTAGCTTTGCACTCCCAAGGATGTACCGCTCATTCTACGGATATGCTACGGTATATGTCCGTTCCCTTGAACCGAAGCTACTCCGTAGCATATCCGTAGAATGACCGTAGTTTCTGCGGTGGCAGTGGGTACTCAAGGTTGGAGTTGTGGTTGCTGTCGAGATTTTTTTGAGAAACGCTTGTATGTGTCGAGAATTTTTGCGGATTATACTTGTGTGATTATGGATATCTTTTGTGATTTTTTTACTCATTTCAATCTCTTTTCGTACCTTTGTAACAAATAAATATTTGAATTATGGCAGATAATTATCTGGAAAAGAGGTATGAAGAGGTGTTTGGCACGGGCCGTACAAAGGTAAAACGTGTAGGCCACACCCTCGATGAACTGTTGCTGAAGAATAGGAGTCAGCGTGGTTATTTAAAAGATTATGTGGTAAAACAAGACGAGCTGGAGCGCATTGTGTCGGTTTGTAGCAAGATACCTTCGGCCCGCAACCAGCAGGTGTTGCGTTTTCGCCTGGTGACCCGCGATACCGGAGCCGACAAGGTGCTGGGTAACGTAAAGATGGGAGCCGCCTTGCCCGAACTTCATCTGCCTTTTGCAGGCACTGAGCCTGAGGCCTTCATTGTGATTATGAGCACTGTGGCGGAGAATAAGATGGTGGATATCGACTTAGGCATGGCCATACAGAGTATGCTGCTGAAAGCAGTGGAAATGGGGCTGAACGGATTGGTGATAGGTGCCTTTAATGCCGGCAAGGTTGCCGAGGCGCTGGATTTGCCTTACGATCCGCTGATGATTCTGGCTATAGGCAAAGGCATTGAAAAGATTGAGCTGACTACGATTACTCCCGAAGAGAGTCACGCCTACTATCGCAAAGATGGTGTGCATTATGTGCCCAAAGTAGGGTATAAAGATTTGATTGTTTAGACCGTATCATTGGTCTATGGGTTCGAGTGCCAGGGGCTGAATGTTGACGATAAGGCTGATGTTGAGACCTGAAATCTGCACCGAGAAATTGCCATCGCTATGGTCTTGGATGATGGTGCCTTTCATGCCTTTGAACTCGCCGTCGGCCACACGAACCTTAGCTCCGAGTTTGAGTTGCTGGGTATTGGCCACCTGCACAGCCTCCATTGATTCGCAAAGTTGACGCATGGCTTCGATTTCCTCGTCGGGGATGACGGCGATGCCTGTGCTGGGAAAGGAAACATAACCCACCATACCTTGCACATTGTTCACATAAAAGATGTCGCGTTCGCACATCTTTACAAAGGCATAAGAGGGAATGAGCGGCACTTTGACAAGTTTGATACGGTCGGACCATTTGCGTCGGACCTGTTTCATGGGGAGATAGACCTGGAGATGGAGGTCTTGCGCAATACGGTCGGCAACCGTCTTTTCTGACCTGGGGGCGGTGTATATGGCCACCCATTGGGGGAATTTTGTGAGCGACATAGGGCGAATGAGGGTGTTAACGTACTGTTGCGCAAAGGACTGTCGTCTTTAATCCTTGGGCTAAGCAGTATGCAAAAATAATGAATGATTTGCAATTTATGATGTTTTGATGTAATTTTTTTTCATTCTTCAAGTTAATATAAGTAATCATCCTTTGGCATCTTGCCCTCAACAAAGCAACAAAGTAGTCCTCACAACAAAACAACAACTCCGCAAAAATGAATGAAACGAAGAATCCGATTGCAGCACTGCAAAAACAAGTGGAACTGCTCCGGCAGGAAATGGCCTACGAGCGAGAGTCGTTTGCTCGCACACTGACGGCAGACAGAATAGGCAGCAGAGTGCAGGAGCCTGGCTGCCGCTACCCAATATCGCTGGGCGGAAGCGAATATAACGCCTTGGACCAACTGGTGCTGACGGTGTCGTATGAGGTGTCCGATGATGAGGTGGAGGACGATTTTGAGCCGGGCAAACCCGTGAGCTTCTTTTGTTTGAACGAAGATGGCACGCAGGTGAAAGAACTGCCTCACCAATGCTATGTGGAACAAGCGGGAGTAGGCGTGCTAACCATAGCAGTGCCAGGAAAAAGTGCACTGCAATCGATTCGCTCGCTGTACGAAAATAGGTTGTTGGGCATACAGATAGGTATAGATACAACCAGCTATAGGGTGATGCTCGAAGCCTTGAACGATGCCATGCGAAGCGAGAATGAGAAGTTTGTTCACCTGCGTAATACATTGATAGGCACAAGCGAGCCGCAATTCCGTAGGTTGCCTAGACTTTCGTTTCCGTGGCTGAATGTTAGTCAGCAGGATGCCGTGCAAAAGGTGGTAGAGGCTCAAGAGGTAGCCATTGTTCACGGTCCTCCCGGCACGGGTAAGACCACCACCTTGGTGGAAGCCATAATAGAAACCCTGCAGCGCGAGACCCAAGTGATGGTATGCGCGCCGAGCAATGCCGCAGTGGATTGGATAAGCGAACAGCTGTCGCGCCGTGGGGTGAACGTGCTGCGTGTAGGCAATCCGTTACGAATGAGTACCGAGATGCTGGACTGCAGTTATGAGCGCCGCTATGCGGCCCATCCCGATTATGCCGAACTTTGGAGCATTCGCAAGGCTTTGCGCGAAGGAGGCAAGGGCGATGGTAAGTCGCGCGAGAAACAGGCGCGGTTGGCCAAGATGCGCGACAGGGCTACAGAGTTGGAAATAAAGATACAATACGACTTGTTTGACCAAGCCCGAGTGGTGGCCTGCACATTGATTGGCAGTCACTACCATATATTGGAGCACAAACATTTCTCAACCCTCTTTATTGATGAGGCCGCCCAGGCTTTGGAACCAGCCTGCTGGGCTGCCATTCTGAAGTGCGACAGGGTGGTGTTGAGCGGCGACTATCAGCAATTGCCCCCAACAATCAAATGTATAGAAGCTGCGCGAGGCGGCCTGGACCAGACTTTGATGCAGAAAGTGGCCAAGGCCAAACCCTCGTGCGTGAATCTGCTAACGATGCAATATCGTATGCACAAAGATATCATGGGCTTTTCGTCGAAATGGTTCTACCACAACAAACTAACGGCGGCTCCCGAAGTGGCCGACCGGCAAGTGTCGCCATTAGACACCCCGTTGATGTGGATAGATACTTCTCAATGCCGGTTTGGCGAGAAGGAGAGCAAGACCATGAGTAAAAGCAATGCCGAAGAGGCCCGACTGCTCATACACACGTTGCGCGACTATGTGGAAATGATAGGCATGGGTAAGATACAGGATGAACGGGTGGACTTTGGCATCATCTCGCCCTACAGGGCTCAGGTTCGCCTGATTAGGAAGTTGCTGAAGTGGCAGAAATTTTTCCGCTCGCTCCGCCGGCAGATTACGGTGAACAGCGTGGATGGTTTCCAGGGGCAAGAGCGCGACGTGATTATTATCAGCATGGTGCGCGACAATGAGCATGGAACAATAGGTTTTTTGCGCGATTTGCGACGAATGAACGTGGCCATTACGCGGGCAAGAATGAAACTGATAATATTGGGCAATGCGGAAACTTTGGCCAAGCACAAATTCTATAACGAGTTGATAGAGTATGTGAAAGACCATGGCGATTTTGTGACGTTGCCACCCAAAGAATCGGAAGCATGACATCTGTGTATGAGAATTCTTAGGGGCATCGTGCAAAAAAAAAATTGAGGAATGGGAAAAAATGTGTATATTTGCAAATCGAATACGAATGGCAATATGATAAGTAAAATAATTTTTTAAAACTCAAAGACATGAAAAAAATGCTATTAGTTGCAGCTATGCTGCTTGCTTTTGTTGGTGCCAAAGCGCAGACCAACATTCAGGAAATGTACGATTTCGGTCGTGGTCACTTCACTACCACCCTTGAGATGTTCAAGAGTGACCCTTGGGGTAGCACCTTCTTCTTCACCGATATATATCACACCAATGTGGGCGTTCCCGCACCTACCGATTTCTACACCGAGATTGCCCGCAGCCTCAATTTCTGGCACACTACGGCCTTGAAGGATCTGAGTCTGCATGTGGAGTGGAACGGCGGTATCGGCATCTTTGACAATGGATTTGGTACTAGCTATCACGGATATGCTGTCAATAACGCTTGGCTTTATGGTGTGGAATATTGTTTCCATAATGCCAACTTCTCCAAGACCTTGACCTTGGAAGCTATGTATAAGGATATCCGTGGCGGCAGCAGCAAGGTGCCTCTGCAGCTGACAGCTGTTTGGGGGTTGACCAACATCTTTGGCGTGAAGGGTCTTGATTTCTCGGGCTTTGCCGATTTCTGGTGGGAAGACCAGGCTATGGGTACCAGCACCGTGTTCCTCACCGAACCTCAGCTGTGGTACAATGTGGGCCAGCACTTTGCTTGCAACAATCTGATGGTTGGCGGCGAGGTGGAAGTGGCTAATAACTTTGCCGGAGTGGAAGGCTGGACTGTCCGTCCTTGCCTGGGCGTGAAATGGGCTTTCTAATCAAAATAATATAACTGCCTTATGTTGAAGAAACTTTTTGGATTTGACGCTGCGGTGAACAGTGTGCGAACGGAGATTATTGCCGGTATCACCACTTTTCTCACCATGGCTTACATCCTGGCCGTAAACCCCAGTATCTTTAGTGCATTGGCCGACCAGGGTATGCTCACCAACGCTGTGTTCACAGCTACGGCCTTGGCTGGTATTATCGGTACACTTATTATGGCCGTATGGGCCAAGAAACCCTTTGGCCTGGCTCCTGGCATGGGCTTAAACGCATTCTTTGTGTTCACCGTTTGCTTGGGCATGGGCTATAGCTGGCAGTTTGCCCTAACCGCAATCTTAATTGAGGGCATTGTGTTTATCTTGCTCTCGGTGTTTAAGGTGCGCGAACTGATTGTTGATTCTATACCTAATGGTATGAAGGCTGCCATCAGTGTGGGTATTGGTCTGTATATTGCTTTTATCGGACTGAAAAGTGCGGGCATTATTGTGGCCAGTGAGAGTACTTTTGTAACCTTGTTCGACCTGACCGACCGTGCCGGACTGTTGGCACTGATTGGAATCTTTGTCACCGGACTGCTAGTTGTGCTGAATGTAAAAGGCGGTATCCTTTGGGGTATCTTGGCCACCACACTGCTGGGCATCCCTATGGGAGTGACCCATTTTGCCGGTGTGACTTCGGCGCCTCCAAGCATTGCTCCTATATTCTTCCAGTTCCAATGGGATCAGATTCTCACTTGGGATATGCTTATAGTGGTGTGCACTTTCCTTTTTATTGATATGTTCGACACAATCGGCACAGTGGTAGGTGTTTCGATGAAGGCTGGTATGATTGATGAGAATGGCAAGATTGATAAGATTGGCCGCATTCTGATGGCTGACGCCGTGGCTACCACGGCAGGCTCTTGCCTGGGCGCTTCTACCACAACGACCTATATTGAGAGTGCCGCAGGTGTAGGCGAGGGCGGTCGTACCGGTCTCACCGCTTTTGTGATTGCCTGCTGCTTTGCTCTGGCGTTGTTCTTCAGTCCGCTATTTTTGGCTATTCCCTCTGCGGCCACAGGCCCTGCCTTGGTAATTGTGGGTGTGATGATGTGCTCCAGCATCACCAAGGTGGAATGGAACAATTATAGCGAGGCTATTCCCGCATTCTTTACCATGCTGCTCATGCCGTTGTGCTATAGCATTTCGGAAGGCATCATGATTGGCGTGATAGTATATGTGCTGATGAATGCCTTTAGCGGCAAGGCCAATAGGAGCAAGATTAGTGTGACGATGTGGGTGCTGGCTGCACTGTTTGTGCTGCGCTATGCGCTGAATGGTCTTCGCGCTGCTGGCCTTTTCTAAATCTACGCACTTGAGTGAATTAAAGCAAACCCTTGCCGGATACGTCCGCAGGGGTTTGCCTTTTGATAATAAGATTATGATAAATATGAAAATCCCAGCACCTTTGTCGGTGGGTGATAAGATTGCGATTGCCGCGCCGGCACGTAAAATATCGCAGATGGAGTTGGCTCCGGCTTTAGATTTGTTTCGGTCATGGGGGCTTGAGGTTGTGGTGCCACCTGATGTGTTTTCTTCAAACCACCAGATGGCGGGCGATGACATCACCCGTGCCAGCGTGTTGCAACAATTGCTCGACGATGACGAAATAAAAGCTATTATCTGCGCAAGGGGTGGCTATGGGACGGTGAGAATAATAGACCGTTTGGATTTTTCCACTTTCGAGAAGAATCCCAAATGGGTGGTGGGTTATAGCGATGTCACTGTACTCCACAGCCATATCCATCAGCGTTGTGGCGTAGAAACCTTGCATGCCACAATGCCTATCAATATATCAGCCGATGCTATAAGTCGGAAGTATGACGCCACGGAAAGCATGCGAAGGGCTTTGTTTGGTGAGGCACTGGATTATGTGTTCCCTGAAGTTGAAGAGGGTAGGAGAGGTGTTGCCGAAGGTGTGATGGTAGGAGGCAATTTGTCGATACTTTATAGCTTATGTGGGTCGGGAAGCAGTATTGATACAGATGGGAAGGTATTGTTTATAGAGGATTTGGACGAATATCTGTATCATATCGATCGCATGATGCAGAACCTGAAAAGAAATGGAATGTTGAAGAACCTAGCTGGGTTGGTGGTTGGTCAGATGTCCGATATACATGATAATGCTGTACCCTTTGGCAAAAATGCCCAAGAAATTGTTATGGATGCTGTGTCGGAATATGACTATCCGGTATGCCTCAATTTCCCTGCCGGGCATAACGAAATGGACAATCACGCCCTGATTATGGGACGAAAAGTGCGGCTTACTGTGGGTGAGGAAACCCGGTTGCAATTCCTCTGATAAGAAAGTTTTTTTTGAGTTATCGGAAAAATAGTCGTATCTTTGCATTTTAAAACTGCCGTCACATTATGCTACTAATATATGTTCCAAAACTGACGAATAGGTTAGGCTATACCATTCATGTGGTGATGCGCGACATTCTGCAAGCGGAATTTGCCATTACGACCGATGTGGCTATGTTTGAGAATCACGAAGGCCCCAGATTGTGTTATGGTAACCAACATTATGGCGGTGCGGCAACCCCTTTTATTAAGGCTTCTCAGCTACTGTTCGAAACAACAATCGACGATTTGGATTGTCGTTTCTTTATGGTGGGGGACGCGCCGGCACTGTTCCCGGTGTTTGGTCGCGATGCGGCTCTGCCTTTCGACCCCTTTGCGGCAATCTTTTACATGCTTTCCCGGTATGAGGAATATCTTCCGCATCGAAAAGACGAGCATGGTAGGTATCTCTCGTCGGAGAGTGTGGCCAGCAAGCACAATTTTCTACAGCGTCCCGTGGTGGATGAGTGGGCTATGATGCTGAAAGATGTCGTGTTGCAGTTTTATCCGGATGCCCAGTTCCAGAAAAAGACATTTACATTTCAGCTGACGGTGGACATCGATGCCGCCTATTGTTATCTGCACAAAGGAGTTTTCCGTACGGTTATCGGTCTGGCTCGCGATATCTTTGCTCGCAATGATAGGGATGCCGTCAGTCAGCGTTTTCGCGTTTTGAGGGGCAAAGAACATGACCCTTACGATACATTTGACTATATCATTGAACAGAGCGACAGGCTAAAGCAGAACAAGCAATTGCTATTCTTTCCTTTGCTGGGCGACTATGGCATTTACGACAAGCCTACAGCATATTATAATAATGAATTTCGGCAGCTGTTGCAACATATTGGCGATTATGCAAAGTTGGGTATTCACGGGTCGTATTATGCCAATACTGAGTCCGATCGCATGTCTCGCGAGATACATCGATTGTCCGACATCCTGCATCGTACCATTGTGCGCAATCGGTTTCATTTCCTGCGATTTGAAGTACCGAAATCTTTTGAGATGCTGTCGCAACTGGGTATTAAGCACGATTATTCGATGGGGTATGCCGATGTGCCGGGGTTCCGTTGTGGCACATGTTCGATAGTTCCCATCTTCGATTTAAGTAGGAATCAGGAATTGGAGGTGCGGATGCATCCTTTTGTAACGATGGATACCACGTTCCACACCCACATGAAGCTGAGTCCACAAGAGACTATACAACAATATCATATATTAATGGATAGGGTTCGCGCTGTGGATGGTACGTTTTCTTGCATCTTTCACAATCAAAACCTTTGCGAAGATTTTGGTTGGGAAGGTTGGCGAGAGGTCTTTGAAGATGTTATCCAGTATGCGGCCGACGCAATAAACTAGCAGATACGATGATTAATTATAAAGAAAAATTACACGACATAAAGGCATTTGTATTTGATTTCGACGGGGTTATGACCGACGGAAGTGTATGGACTTATGCCGACGGGGAGACCGTCCGTTGTGGCAATGTAAAGGATGGCTATGCCATACAGTATGCTGTAAAGAAAGGGTATATCATTGCAGTGATTTCCGGCGCCACATCGGCAAGTATCGATAACCGAATGCATGCCGTAGGTGTTACCCTGTGCTATACAGGTTGCCACGATAAGATAGAAACCTATCGTGCGTTCTTGGCCAAAAATGGCTTGGCAGAACACGAGGTTATTTGTATGGGCGATGACATTCCTGACTACCAGATGTTGTCGCATTGTGGTGTGGCCACCTGCCCGGCTGATGCTGCGGTAGAAATCAAGGAGATATGTGATTATATATCGGTTTTCCCTGGCGGAAGAGGTTGTGTACGTGATATTATTGAGCAAACATTGCGTTTGCAAGGCCAATGGTTCAATCCGGACGACCGAGAGCACGAAGCTTTGAAATGGTAATATAAATTAAAACCTATAAATTATTAAAAAGTTAGTATTAATATCATTGATGGTGATTCTGGCGCTGCGGATGCAAGCGCAAAGCGACACCAGTGCGGCTGTATCCGATAGCATTTCGGCATCCTTGACATCAAGTATGTTGGGTACATATTATGCCGACAAGTTTGTGGGGCGTCGTACCTCTAATGGTGAAATCTTCCGCCAAAATCAGTACACTGCAGCTCATCGTACTTATGCATTTGGCACCTATCTGTTGGTAACTTATCCTTCCACGGGTTTGTCCATTGTGGTGAAGGTGAACGACAGATGCCCGCGTTCTAATGTCCTAGACATGACAAAAATAGCAGTCCATTCGTTGGGTATCAAGGGTTCGGGAAGGGTTACCGCAACAGTGCTAGATCCCGAAACGGGACGCACCCTTTGGGCCAATCAGGATACCACCTGGATGTCGAGAGATGAGTATCTTGCATTTCGCGACAGGAGTAGTTCGCACCGAATCTCGCCCTATCCGTTGAATCGGAACGAGGGACCTAGCAAGCCAGAGTCTAACCCGGCTCGACCAGCAAAGCCTCAGCAAAAAATAACTAACAACAAAGAGTTGATAGTTAACAAGAAAGAAGAAATTGTTGTTAAAGAGGATACCATTGAAGTACAGCGGGATACAGTGGAAGTGGACCCGAGACCAATAGGTCCGAGATACGATATCGAACTTTGCACCGTGGTTTCGCAAAATGTGGCTAATCTTGAGGTAGGCCGTTTGCCAAAGGAGTTCTTGGATAAGGTGGTTTTTGAGCGTAACGACAAAAACCGTGAGGTGCGAATAATACTTGAACTGGCCGAGACAAGGAGTAAGGCCGTTCGCACTCAGGCTATGCTCATCGAGCTCTTCCCAGACTTGTGTTTGATCCCTCATGTCACGCCTTAAATCCACCCTTTTGTCGGTGTTTTGGGGGCAAATTTCCCTCTTTTTTGACATGCGTTTTTGACTACGGAATCAGAAAAAAAGAAAAAAATATAAAAAAAATCATCAAATGTAAATAATTATTGTTATCTTTGCAAGTCTAAATATAGTCTGTCTTTTCATAGGAAAAGCTGTCTAGATTTATATGCACAAAAAAGATAATTAAATAGTTACAAGATATAAAAATGAGTATTCACATGAGAATCAAGCTATGCAAGAAACTGTCACTTTTGGTGATAGCACTGGGATTTTCGTGTGTAGCTATAGCCCAACAGGAGCCCCAATTCTCCCAGTATATGTTCAACAGGATGTCCTACAACCCTGGCTATGCTGGCAGTTCTGGCTCTATCTGCGCTACGGCTATGTATCGAAATCAGTGGATGGGACTAAAACTTGATGCACCCACAGGGGGATCTGAGGCTGGTTCCACCCCAACCGACTACTTGTTTACGTTTGACATGCCCGTTCGCTTTTTGCACGGTGGTTTGGGCCTTACTGTTGTTAAAGACGAAATCGGCTATCACGACAACATTGACGTGGCTCTTGACTATGCTTTCAGAATGTTCTGGGGTGAAGGTAATCTTTCCGCTGGCGCTGAGTTGGCTATGCGTAACGATAATTTCGATTTAAGCAGTCTGCATGGTAATGACGGATCTGACCCTCTCACCAATGGCCGGGCTGAGTCGGATATGCTGATTGATGCTGGTGTTGGTTTGTATTACCAAGTACCTGGCAAATATTATTTAGGTCTTTCAGTCAAGAACTTGTTGGCATCCCACAGCGATGTGAACAATTACTCGAATGTCCGCACCCTTTATGCTATGGGTGGCTATGACTACACTCCTTCATCTGCTCCTAGCATCCGAATCAAACCTTCTTTCCTTATTAAAGCTGCTAATTTTAGCGTATTCCAAGCCGACCTCTCGTGCCTGCTTGATTATCAGAATGCTTTTTGGACGGGTTTGGGCTACCGTGTGCAGGATGCTTTATATGTAATGGCTGGCGTGCACTTTAAGAAATTCCGTATCGGTGCATCATATGATTTTACTACTAGTGCGCTGGGCGGACCATTCAAGGGCGGTCGTAGCTTCGGTTCATTAGAACTCTATCTCCGCTTCTGCTTCAAACCTTCGATCCCCAAGAAGCCCGATACTCGCTATCGTAACACAATTTGGCTTGAATAGTGCCGAGGTGGTAAAAAAAACTTAAAAATGAAACTTTTTTAACTCAATATACGTAATATAGATAAAATTCGCCTTTAAGTATCAAGAGAATAGTTTAAGAATAATAAATAAAAAGTAATAATATGAAAAAGTTGTTTTTCTTGCTTGCAGCTTCAGTTGTTATCTTCTGCGGTTGCTCTCCGAAATCTTCCAACGGTGAATTGACCGGTGTGTTGGATCGTAACCAATTTGAGGATATCGACCTCAAGGGTATGGTTTTTATCAACCAGGGCAATTTTAGCATGGGCGCTGGTGTTCAGAACAACACCTATGGTGTCACCTCTCAGCCCCGCACTATGCAGGTCTCCTCATTCTTCATGGATGAAACCGAGATTACCAACAACGAGTATCGTCAGTTCGTAGCATGGGTTACCGACTCCATCGTCCGCAAAATGTTGGCCGACAACGGTATGGATGGCTACCTCATTGAAGAGAATGAATATGGCGAGCCCCTCGACCCACCAAACGTAAACTACAAGACCAAGATCAAATGGGATGATGCTGCTACCCGTGAGGCTCTTACCGATCTCTATGTGGCAGAGAAGGATAGATATTTTGGCCGTCGTGAAATCGATGCTTCCAAGCTCAACTACGAGTACTTCTGGATTGACTATGCCGATGCTGCTCGCAAAGAGGCTAGCGCCCAGAATAAGGAAGAACATCGTGGCACCCTCTACACTGCTCGTCCCCGCGGTCTCAACAATCGTACTATCTTCGTTCATAAAGAGCGTATCAATGTTTATCCCGACACTCTTTGCTGGGTTCATGACTACACCTATTCTATGAATGATGATTTCACCCGCAATTATTTCTGCTCCGCTGCTTACGACAACTATCCCGTTGTTGGTGTTAGCTGGCTTCAGGCTAAGGCATTCTGCATCTGGCGTAGTAAATTCCTCAACGACTACCTCGCCGACATCAATTACGAGCACATGAACGACTTCCGTCTCCCCACCGAGTCTGAATGGGAGTTTGCTGCTCGTGGCGGTATCGCTGCTGAGAGCTATCCTTGGGGTGGCCCCTATGTACGAAATCCTAATGGTTGCTTCCTGGCTAACTACGAGCCTCTCCGTGGCGCATACGACGATGATGGTGGTGTCCGCACCCTCGTTGTTGGTCACTATGCTCCCAACGACTATGGTCTGTATGATATGGCTGGTAATGTTTCTGAGTGGTGTGCCGACGCTTTCAATGAGTCCACTTACATTGTTGCCAATGCACTCTCTCCCTTCTACAACTACAATGCTAAGGAGAACGATCCTCTTGCTATGAAACGTAAGGTTGTTCGTGGCGGTAGCTGGAAAGACCAGAAATATTATATTCAGGTTCAGACCCGTACTTATGAGTTCCAGGATACCAGCAAGTGCTACATTGGTTTCCGTTGTATCCAGCCTTATCTGGGTCGTGTTAAGGGCGATAACCTCAAGACTGCTTCTAACGTATATTAATCGATAAGTAACAATCTTGGATTATTCCATTTTTTTGAAAACTAAATACATTAATAAATAAGCAAAACTTTCAAATTTTATGAGTTGGTTAGATAATATAGTTCGCAGTAAAACTTACAAAAACTTCATGTCGAAGTTGTATGGTTGGGGTGCAGCAGTCGTTATCGTTGGTGCATTGTTCAAGATTAACCACTGGCCTGGTGGTACTATTATGCTCATCATCGGTATGGGTGTAGAGACCATCATCTTCTTCCTTTCCGCTTTCGAACCCCCACACGTAGAGTTCGACTGGACTTTGGTTTATCCTCAGCTTGCAGGTCTTCCTGAGGGCGAAGAGGATCCTCTGAAACCTCAGAATCTGAGCTCCGCTAACGAAAACGTCACTCTTCCTGCTGCGAATGATCCTCTTACCCAGCGTCTTGACCAGATGCTTGAAGAGGCTAATATTACTCCCGAATTAATTGATCGCCTGGGTCAGGGTATGCAGAATCTCGCCGAGAGTGCCAATGGTATGAGCGGTATTGCTTCTGCTGCAGCTTCTACCGATAAGTTTGTCGCTAGCTTGGATGGCGCTGCTGAGGCTGTCAACAATATGAAGGAGGCTTCGCAGGCTGTAAATACGCTCACTACTATTTATCAGGAAACTGCACAGGCCCTTACCAGTGGCGATGCTTCTTATGCCGACGAGATGAAGAAACTCGCTAGCAGCCTCGCTTCGGTCAATGCTATGTATGAGATGCAGCTCCAGACTTCCACCAGTCAGCTTGAGGCTACTAAGGAGGTTGAGGAACGCATCCAGGCTATGATGGCTAATTTTGCTAATTCCGCTGAAGGAGTACTCAAATATAAAGAGCAGGTTGACGCTCTCTCCCGTAAGGTTGCTGAACTCAACAATGTCTATGGCAACATGCTTGCTGCCATGCAGACTCGTCTCTAATAGACTTTCAATTAATAAGTATCTTTCATTAATTACTAATTAATAAAGTATGAGTGCTTCAAACTGTCCGGAAACCCCGAGACAAAAAATGATTCAGATGATGTACCTTGTGTACACCGCTATGTTGGCACTGAATGTGTCAGCAGAAGTTGTTGAGGGCTTCAAGACCGTAGGTAACGCCATGAACAAGTCCAACGAGAACATGGTCATCAAACTCGACGATACCTATGACAACTTTGAACTTGCCCTCAAGAACAACCCTGGTAAAGTAAAAGAAAAATACGACCAGGCTCAAGCTATTAAGAAACTCTCCAACGAACTGGTTTACAGTATCGACACTATTACTTACAGCTTCATCGGTGAGATTGCCTCTAAGGCCGACATCGTGATGGTTGATCCCGCTGATCCTAACCATGAGAAGCTTGTTAAGCGTTCCATTCCCCTCAAAAATGCCGATGGTACCAAGAACTTTGATTCTATCGCCGAGGCCATGAAGATTGGTGGTTTCAGCTGGATTCAGAAACTTGATGACAACCACGCAGGTACCCATTATTTTCTCGGCAAGGCCGAGGGTGATGAGGCAACCGAAGGTGCCGCTGTTGAGGTGAAGCAGAAAATTGTTGCTTTCAAAAAGGCTGTTAAAGAATCTTTGGGTAAGGACTCTGCTCATGTCCAGCTGGGTCTGAATGTTGAAGGTTATGGCTTGAATAAAGAGGGTAAACCCACTTCTTGGGAACAATTGAACTTCAACAACACTGTTGCCGGTGCTGCGTTAATCACGCTCACTCGTATGAAGGCAGAGGTAATGAACGCTGAGTTTGATGCTGTCAACATGCTTTTCAAACAAGTTCGTTCCAACGACTTCTCCTTTGATAAGATTGCTGTTATCGCACGCTCCAACTCGTCCTACATCATGCAGGGCGGTAAGTACGAGCTTACTGTCAATGTTGGTGCTTACGACTCTAAGGCTAAATTCGAAGCTTCGGTTGGTGGTCAGCGCATGACTTCCAACGACTCTGGTGCAGTTGTCTATACCACTACTTGCAATACCACCGGTCCTAAAACCATCACGGGTACTGTATATGTGAAGAATGACAATGGTACTGAGTCTTACGACTTCAAGCAGAGCTACTATGTTGCAGAACCTATGGCTGTGTTCGAGCTTACCGAAATGAACGTTGTTTATGCCGGTATCGACAACCCCATCAAAATTTCTGTTCCTGGCGCTGCTGCTCACAATATTGTTGTTACTTTGGCTGATCCTAGTCAGGCCTCCCTCACCCCCGATCCTAAGTCTGGTGCAGGCCACTACATCATCAAACCCAAAGTGAACAAAGGTACCATTAAGGTTAATGCTTCTATTAAGGATGGTAACAATACTCGCTTCATGGGCTCCAATGAGTTCCGTGCTCGTCCTCTTCCCGATCCTAAAATCTTCTTGGGTAAGGCAGAAGCTGGTAAGGGTATTCCCATCAATGACCTTAAGAACATGAAGGGACCCTCGGTACGTTATGGACCTGAATTTGCTTTCCACATGCAGACTCCTACTATTATCAAGCAGACCATCGATATCACCAAGGTTAATGGTGCAACCGACCTTGAAAACCGTGGTGCTACTTGGGGTGCCGATATTATGAGTTACATCCAGAAAGCGAAACCTGGCTGCAAGATTACCCTTAGTATCGATGTATCGATGCCTGATGGTAGCAAACGTAATGTAAGTAGCACATTCCGTATCACTAGATAATAAATAAAAATTTGAATATTATGAAAAAAGTATTGTTTGGCCTCAGCCTCATGCTCCTCACCTTTGCAGGTATGTCTGTAAAAGCACAGAACATCCTCAATGCTGATGATGAAAACAATCTGAGTAACTTCTACTCTCGTACGCTGAGTACTACCAAATCGGCAATGCCTTATCCCGCACTTCGTGAAAGTGATGTGATCTGGGAAACCTGCATTTGGCGTACCATCGACTTCCGTGAGAAGTTCAATCAGTTCTTCTATTTCCCCAAGGGCGAGGATAGCCTGAATAACAACCAGGGCCGTATCAATCTCGCTTATCTTATCTATCGCAATGCTGCTCTTGGTGAGTTTGAGATTTTTGACGATGATGAGCTGAAGATTCCTGTTGATTGGGACAACATGTATCGCAAACTGAATAAGGCCGATACCACTCTTACCGATCCTCTTTATGATGATTATGGTGAGATGATTGACGAAGGTCACGACACTATTAAGTTTAAAAGCTTCACCTCCGACGACTACTACAAGATTCATCTTAAGGAGTATTGGTATATCGACAAGCAGGATACCCGTATGAAAGTTCGTATTGTTTCCTTGGCACTTGTTGATGAAAACTGCAAGGATGTTGACGGTGAAATGGAGTGCAATCCTACCACCCGTTTCTGGATCCCCATGGATGATATGCGTGTCCGTAACCTGTTTGCTCGCCACAACGTTTATGATATGTACAACAATAATGTTGAGCGTAGCTATGATGAAATTTTCATCTCTCGTTATTTCGACAGCTATGTCACCCGTGAAACTAATGTTTACAACCGTCAAATTCATGACTATCTCACTGGCGAAGATGCTCAGCTCGAATCCCAAACCATCGAAGAGCGTATTTTCGACATTGAGAGCGATATGTGGGAATACTAATATCGTTTAAGCAATATCTTAGATATAGCTAGATAATCAGAAAAGAGTTAGGAGTAAGCTCACTTATTCTTAACTCTTTTCTTTCAATAAAGATCCTATGCACAAGTATTTGTTGGTGATAATCGTATTTTGTTTTTCCTTTTTGGGGAAGGCGTTGGGGCAGTATGTTGAACCCCAACCGGGCGACTATTACCAGCGTACTATGACATGGGAGCAGAAACCTCAAGACTTAGGCTACGTTCGCGAAGCCGATGTTTATTGGGGAAAGTTGTTGTGGAGGGTGATTGATGTGCGCGAAAAAGAAAATCAGTATTTCTATTTCCCCAATAGCCCAGAAGGTATCCGTGGCCGTAAAAATTTGGCTTGGGTTATATGGGATGCTATCAATGCTGGTGAAATTGAGTTGTTTGAGGATGATGAAATGAAAATTCCTCTTGATGCCCAACGTGTTATTGACCGTGCTACTCGCAGCGATACTGTGCAGATGGAAGTTTATGATGATTATGGCGAGGCCGATTATATGACAGTCTTTGTTCCTCATCAGTTTTCTTCGGACGACATCTATCAGTATGCAGTCAAAGAGGCAGTGTATCTCGATCGTGCTCGTAGTGGTATGCAGGTTCGTAAATTAGGCCTGGCACCTATGGAGGAGCGTTATAAGGTTATCGATGGCGAAACAGAGTATATGGGCACATCCACCCTGTTTTGGATACCCATGCAGTCTTGGGCAGTAAGGGTGTTGTTTGCCAAGAAGGAGGCATATACCGAGGAAAACTTAGTCCATCTTCCCACTTGGGAGTATGCTTTCAACTCGTTTATGTATAGTTCTTTTATTACTCGTGAAGATAATGTTTACAATCGAGCTATTCACGAGTACCTAACGGGTATTGATGCACTTTTGGAATCCGAACGCATAGAGGAAGAAATCATGAATATCTCCCTTGATATGTGGGAGTATTAAGAATCCGTATTCAATTGAGAGCAGAAGATTGATGTCCATCATACAGTTTCCTCTCATCCCAAGTGGCTTCATGGAAGCATCACATCAAATCCCATATCTATCCCACATGTTGCCTTTTTTGATTGTATAGGGAGATACCCCGAGAAGAAACTTTCCTTCCATTATAGAGAGAATATGATGTGATGTAACAGTGGAGGAATGGCTGTGTTTCTACGCGTGTTCGGATGGTTATTTTTGCTGAGTGGTAGGGGACACTTTGTATAACTAGTGCTGTTTACTCCATTGCGGTCGCTGTCCTTAGTGTTTATGCGGCAATCGGCTATACTCTAGGCTCAAGATGATTCGAAATAAATTTTTAGAAGTTGGCTTAATTATCCGAAAAAAAATCGTATCTTTGCAATGATTTTTGTGGGTGTGACCATGTGTTGGATGAAGATAATTTGAAACGATTTTTTGGATGAATCTTACTGACAAACAGCTGCTTGATGATTTGAAGGCCGGTAAATACCTGCCTGTGTATCTCATTACAGGTGAAGAGAATTATTATATTGATGTGCTGTCCGACTATTTTGAGGACAATATTGTGGATGAAGGTTTCCGCGATTTTGACCAAACTGTGGTGTATGGTCGCGATGTCAATATGAGTCAGGTGGTAGGTCTTGCCAAGCAGTTTCCCATGATGTCGCCTGTCAAGTTGGTCCTTGTCAAGGAGGCACAGGATATCAACGTGAAAGAGTGGGATTTGTTGGCCGACTATCTTGAACATCCGCTCACCCAGACTCTTCTGGTGCTATGCTATCGTCACAAAAAGTTAGACAAGCGTACTCGTGCCTATAAGGCCATCGCGAAAGTGGGTGGTATCTGTGAGCATAACCGCCTTTACGATAGTCAAGTGCCGTCATGGATTGGCACATACGTCAACCAGCGTGGTTTTGCCATCACTCAGCGTGCGTCGGTGCTGATTGCCGAAAGCATAGGCAACGATTTGGGCAAGATGGCCAATGAGTTGGACAAAGTGTTCATCTCCCTCAACCCAGGTGATACCATCAACGACGATATTATCGAACGCAATATCGGAATCAGTAAGGAATATAATGTTTTCGAGTTGCAGAGCGCCATTGGCCGTCGGGATGTAGTGCAGTGCAATCGAATAATCAATCATTTTGCTGCCAATCCCAAAGACAACCCCATTCAGCTCATCCTACCTGTTCTTTATGGCTATTTCATAAAAGTGATGGTCTATCATCAGCTAGAGGATAAGTCCGAAGCCGCCTCTGCGCTCAAGGTCAATCCCTATTTTGTGCGTGATTATGAAGTGGCTGCCTCCAACTATCCCTTGGGTAAACTGGCCTCATGCATTGGCTACCTCAATGAAGCCGATCTGCGGTCAAAAGGCATTCGCAATGCGGGCACGGTAACCGATGGGGAGCTGCTCAAAGAGCTTATTTTTAAGATTATACATTAATTTATTGCATAAACATAAAAAGGTCCATTATGCGAAGATATGTTGTATTATTAGTCCTTCTTTTTGCTGCCACCGTCAATGCGCAGACCATTAAAGGTGTGCTTACCGACGATAAGACCGGTGAGGCTATCCCATTTGCCAATGTGGTGCTCGATGGCACACGTTATGGCATAGCCACCGATATCAATGGCTTTTTCTTGATTAATAAGATGCCGGAAGGTACCTATACACTTCGTGTGCGATTTGTTGGTTTCGAAGAGTTTAGCGAGAGCATCACGGTTAAAAAAGGCCAGACGGTAGTGCGCAATATCTCGCTCAAGTCCACCTCTGTAACCCTCAAGGCAGTAACAGTGACCGACAACCGTGTGGAAGAACGTAAACTTCAAACCCAGGTGTCTGTCGAGAAAATCACTTCTTCGCAAATTCAGCAAATGCCCTCCATCGGCGGTACTGCCGACCTGGCTCAGTACATTCAGGTGCTGCCGGGTGTCAACTCCACGGGCGACCAAGGCGGACAGATGTATATCCGTGGTGGTTCTATGATTCAGAATTTGACACTGTTGGATGGTATGATAGTCTATAATCCGTTTCATTCCATAGGCTTGTACTCTATTTTTGAAACTGATGTGATATTGAATGCCGATATCTATACTGCAGGCTTTGGCGCCGAATATGGTGGCCGATTGTCGTCGGTGATGGACATCACCACTCGCGATGGTAACAAAAAACGCCATAGCGGAAAGCTAGGATTTAATACCTTTGGCGCCAATATGATTTTGGAAGGCCCATTGCGCAAAGAGAAGGCCAACAGCCCAACCACTATCACATATCTTCTTTCCGCAAAGAACTCGTATCTGTCCAAAACTTCCGAAGCCATATATCCTTATGTGGGTAATCCCTTGCCCTTCGATTTCCTCGATTTGTATGGCAAACTCACTCTTAATTCAGGCACAGGAAGCAAGATAAGTTTGTTCGGTTTTTGTTTCGACGATAGTGTGAGCAATTATCAGGGACTTGCCGACTTCCATTGGAAGAATTTGGGTTTGGGCACCAACTTTATGCTCGTAACAGGCACAAGTTCTATCCTGGAAGGCCATATCGCTTATTCCGATTATCGTATCGATATGCAGGATCAGAGCATTGATGAGAAATATAGTCGCATCAATGGCTTTAATATGGGCTTGGATATCACCAACTTTGTCGGTTCCAACAAACTCAGATACGGCTTGGCCATGGAGGCCTACTCCACAGATTATATGTTCACCAACAACTATGGTGTGGATCAGTCGCAAATAGAGAATACCAATAATATCTCGGCGTATATCACCTACAAAATCACTCAGGGCAAGTGGCTCATCGATCCGGGTCTGCGATACATTTTCTATGCTTCGTTGAACTCCGGCAGCCTCGAACCCCGCATCTCCGCCAAATATAACGCAACCGATAAGTTCCGAATGAAGATGGCCGCAGGCATGTATAGCCAGATCTTCCTGGACGCCAGGTCCGACAACGATATTGTCAACCTTTTCTCGGGATTCCTCACGGGCTCGGGTATGCTGTATAAGCCCTCCACTTTCCATGACGAGCTCATTACCTCTTGTGTGCAGAAGAGCGAACATGCGGTGCTGGGTGCCGAATACGATTTCTCAAACCACCTTACTGCCAATGCCGAGTTGTATGTGAAAAACTTCTCGTTTCTGCTCAATGCCAATCGCAACAAGATGTTTGATCCCAACGACCAGGCTTATCAGATAGGCGGTGATTACGAAAAGCCTCAAACTTTGCTTACCGACTATATTATCGAAACGGGTTTGGCCTATGGTGCCGACTTTAGCCTCTGCTACGATGTGGATTGGCTTTACCTTTGGGCCACCTATTCGTTGGGTTGGGTGCGCCGTACCGACGACTACCAGACCTATGTGCCCCATTACGACCGTCGCCACACCATCAACTTCCTCTCTACTGTGCGATTGGGCGAAGCTCACCAGTGGGAGATAAGTGCTCGTTGGTGCTATGGTAGCGGCTATCCCTTCACTCCCACACAGGGCATGTATGAGAATATTTCTTTTGATGGTGGCATTGCTACCGATTATACCACCACCAACGGCTCTTATGGCTTGGCCTATGGCGAACTTAACAGCCTGCGTCTGCCCAACTATCACCGTCTCGACCTCAGTGCCAAGCGTAGATTCTCGATTGGCAAACGATCCATTTTAGATTTGAATATGAGCGTGACCAATGTGTATAATCGCAATAATATTTTCTACTTCGACCGTGTCACCTACGATCGTATCGACCAGCTCCCGCTGTTGTGGTCGCTGGGCCTCACGTTCAACTTCTAATTGCCGATTCCCATTAGATGGGGTAATCTTTCCTGCTTTATTCGCCAAAATCCAAGTCCTGTTGAATGGTATTGGGCTAAGGATGAGCAGGGTGTGATTATCTACCTGCCTTCGCTGCATTAAGCAAAGGTGTAGCGAATTTGTGCCTAAGGTTCAGCGGTGGCGAGAACCTTTATTTGAGTTAGGGCTAGCGTCGGTTATAGGCGAAAGAAACTGTTATCAGTTGAAAACGGAGGCTGATGAAAATGGAATAAGATTGACCTATTCAATTTTTGTCCAATCGATTTGGGAAAGGCCTTGCTGCTGCAGGATAGCGTTGCATTGCGAGAAATGCCGGCAGCCAAAGAAGCCACGGTAGGCGGCAAGGGGCGAGGGGTGGGGTGCGGTGAGCACAAAATGGCGTGTGCGGTCGATAAATTGAGCTTTTTTGATAGCAAAACTGCCCCAAAGCAGAAATACAATGCCTTGACGGTACTGCGATAAGGCCTGAATGGCGGCATCGGTAAATAATTCCCAGCCTCTGTTTTGGTGCGACCCAGCCTGGTGGGCACGCACGGTAAGAGTGGCGTTGAGCAGCAGCACACCTTGGTTGGCCCAGCCCATCAGGTTGCCGCATGTGGTGGGAATGGCGGTGCCGAGGTCGGAATTGATTTCTTTAATGATGTTGACTAGCGACGGCGGCACTTGTATGCCCGTAGGCACCGAGAAGCACAGTCCGTGCGCTTGTCCGGGTTCATGATAAGGGTCTTGTCCTAATATGACCACTTTTACTTGATGAAAAGGCGTGTGGTTGAATGCGGCAAAAATATCGCCCCCTTTGGGATAGCATTCGTATTGTTGGCGTTCGGCAACGAGAAACTCTTTGAGCTGGGCAAAATACGGAGCTTCAAACTGGGGTCGGAGCACCTGCAGCCACGACTCTTCGATTTTGGGATTAACAGTGGTCATGCGGGGCAATATGGGTTATTGGAGGAATCCGTTATACATAAGTTCCTCGCCAATGGTGGAGGTGTCGCCATGGCCAGGCAGAATGACGTAGGTGTCGTCGAGGGTGAGCAGTTGGGTGCGCAGCGATTTCATCAGCAGGTCGTAGTCGCCACCGGGCAGGTCGGTACGGCCAATCGAGCCACGGAAAAGGGCATCGCCGGTAATCACCATCTTTTCTTGCGGGAGCACAAAGGCCATGCTTCCTGGGCAGTGGCCAGGAACGTAGCGGCACTCAATCTCTCCCAGTTTGTCGCCATGCTGAACAAACTCCGTGGGGATGTCCTTCATGTTGTTGACGCGAAAATTCATCATAGAGCCATAGAGCTCGGCCTGGCTGAGTATTTTCATGCCTTCGGAGTGAAGGGTAACAGGCAGATTGTAGCGATTGCAAGCCTGCTCCAGTCCGCAAACATGGTCGATATGGGGGTGGGTGAGGAGTATGCGTGTGGGTGTCAGCCCGTTTTGGGTAATGAAGTTGGCCATTGCCTGATCTTCCGACAGCTCCTCAGCACCAGGGTCAACAATAGTGCACTCTTTGGTCTGCTCGTCCCAGAGGAGATAGCAGTTAACCTGAAAATGGTTGAAAACAAATTGTTTTATTTTCACCGCAATATATGATTAAGGGTTATAAATTGATAATTAAGAGTTAGTGCAGAATTTCGTCCGCAATAACTCTTAATCATCAATGGTCAATTATTGATTAGTTGTTGATCCAAGCTTCCACAGCCTCTTTCTGCACGGGAGGAATGTCCAGTTTATTCTTCTTGCGCAATCCGTTCAGGTCGTTGTAAAGCTTGTTGGGGTTAGCTTCTTTGAGTTGTGCCAAGGTGTTGATGCCGGCTTTGCGCAGCATGGGCACCCACTCGGCAGCTACACCGTGGTTCACAAAATCCTCGTCGGTAGTGACGGCAGCTTTCTTTTCGGGCTTCATCTGGGGGAAGAGGAGTACATCCTGGATGCTCTGTTCGCCAGTCATCATCATTACCAGGCGGTCGATGCCGATGCCCATACCCGAGGTGGGAGGCATACCGAATTCGAGTGCGCGTACAAAGTCCATATCGATGAACATAGCCTCGTCGTCGCCTTTTTCGGAAAGGCGGAGCTGCTCTTGGAATCGGCCCAGCTGGTCGATGGGGTCGTTGAGTTCGGAGTAGGCGTTGGCCAGTTCCTTACCATTGACAAACAGTTCGAATCGCTCGGTGAGGTTGGGGTTGTCGCGATGGCGTTTGCACAGGGGCGACATCTCGATGGGGTAGTCGGTAACAAAAGTGGGTTGGATGAGGGTGTGCTCGCATTTCTCGCCAAAGATGGCGTCGATGAGTTTGCCCTTGCCCATGGTCTCGTCAATCTCAACGTTCAGCGCTTTACAGGTCTCGCGCAGCTGCTCTTCGGTCATGTCGGCCACATCGTAGCCAGTGTGCTCTTTGATAAGTTCGCACATCGGAGCGCGGCGGAACGGAGGTTTGAAGTCGATCTCGTTGCCCCAAACGTTCACTTTGGTGGTATTATGTAGGGTCATGGCAATGCGGCTGAGCATATTCTCCACAAATTCCATCATCCAGTTGTAGTCCTTGTAGGCCACATAGATCTCCATGCAGGTGAATTCGGGGTTGTGGGTGCGGTCCATACCCTCGTTGCGGAAATTGCGGCTAAACTCATACACACCGGCATAGCCGCCCACGATAAGGCGTTTCAGGTAAAGCTCGTTGGCAATACGCAGATAAAGGTCGATGTCCAGTGCGTTATGGTGAGTGATAAACGGGCGAGCGGCAGCACCGCCGGGAATAGACTGGAGCACGGGGGTGTCAACTTCCAGGTAGCCCTGTTCGTTGAAATAGTTACGCATGGTGTTGACGATGGTAGCGCGCTGCTCAAATACTTTGCGCACCTGGGGGTTGACAATGAGGTCAACGTAGCGCATGCGGTAACGCTGCTCGGGATCGCTAAAAGCATCATAGACTACGCCGTCCTTTTCCTTCACGATGGGCAGGGGGCGCAAGCTCTTGCTGAGCACGGTAAGCTCTTTGACGTGGATGGACGTTTCGCCCATTTGGGTAACAAAAACGTAGCCTTTAACACCAATGATATCGCCAATGTCGAGGAGACGTTTGAATACGGTGTTGTACATGGTCTTGTCCTCGCCAGGGCATATTTCGTCGCGCTTGATATAAAGCTGGATGCGACCATAGGAGTCTTGCAACTCAACAAAGGATGCGGCACCCATAATGCGGCGGCTCATAATGCGGCCGGCAATGCTGATGTCCTGGTAGAGGGTGTTGTCCTGGGGGAATTTTTCGAGAATCTCGTTCGACTTGGCATTTACCTCGTATAATGCGGCGGGATAGGGGTTGATACCTAATTTCTTTAATTCGTTTAACGAATTTCTACGTATTTGTTCTTGTTCGGTCAATTCGGCCATGATGCAATGTATTTTTTATCAATTATTTACTAATAATAAGCTTATTCGCTAAGAAAGACAAAGATACAAATTTTTTTTGATATTTCGGCAACGGATTGATGTTAAGGTTGCTGATTGCCGGTGTATCAGTCTAATTAAGGGTGTCGGGCGGGACTGTCTGTCGCTCAAAATAGCCCGTAATCCTTCCTTTGGCCGCTGCCAGACGTCGGCGGTTGTTGAGGGCCGTCATCTTGCGGTTGAATCGGCCGCGGAGTTTGTTGAATCGCTCCAGCTGTTCAATCGACATGCGTTCGTCGTAGTGCCAACGATAGCGGCGCACAAATTTGCGCTGCTGTTTTTCCACCTGGTTGAGGGTGTCGCCATGAAAAGCGTCGAAGGGAAGCGAGATTACTTGGTTTACAAATGTCTCGTATTCATTGAGGAATTTGTCAACTTTGGTGCCTTGCGCCTTAGCCCCCATCGCAAAGAGGGCGAAAAGGCAGAGGATGATGAGGCTGCGAGTTTTCATAGGTGTTATTTTTCTGAAGGGATTACTAGGCAGTAGTGCATAGGGTGTGGGTGGGCAACTTGCAATGTGTTGAGTAGTTGCAAGGGGCCGCGAAGCATCTCCTGTCCTAGGCGGTCGTCCACGGGTATCATGGCGTGGTCTAGTTTGGGAAAGTCGGCTTTGATTTCGCGCAATGTTGAAAGATACAGTTTTTCCATCTCTTCTGCCGATATGCGCACTCGGCTGGCATCGGGCAGGTTGGTAGAGGGAAAGTACCAGTTGTTGTTGTCGCCGGCATGATACAGCGTTGTGCCGTCGTTCAGCTGGGTCACAGTGCACACTCCCACATCGGTAGAGTGGTAGGCGTGTAGGGTAAAATGGGGCGTTGTTACCACATCGCCAAATCGTAGCACGGCCAGCGGCAAAGTTTTGTCTATATGCCGCCGCCGGAAAGTGTCGTACGATGGCAGGTAGTGCCATTGGTCGTGTTGTTGGCACCACAAAGGTATGTCGGGGTTGTAGTGGTCCTCGTGGAAATGTGAAGTAACAAAATACACCTCTTTCCCTGCGCTTACTGCTTCGTCAAGTAGCTGGTGCAGCAGATTGTCGGGGTCTTGCCAATAGTCGTACACGATCATATAGTCGTTGTCAACCACGGCAAAGCAACTATGGTATATGTACTGTAAATCCATCGTGTTAGAACGACTTGGTCATGAAGTCGAACATGATTGTTTGTTCGTCGAAATGGATGTCCTCCAAGTCGATTCGTTCAAAAATTTGGACAGTTTTGGCGTTTCGGCCAAGGGCTATCATCAGCCGGTTGCCTCCCAACATCTCCAACATCTCCCCTCCGGGCTGGTCCTTGACCTTGTTGATTGCGGTACGTAGCATGTATTCGATGGCTGGGCCACCGCTAAAGGAGAAGATAACGTCGGAGCCTTTAATCTCCTCCACAGTGATGTCGAGTCCCACCGAACCCATAAGGGGCACTTTGTGGGTCACTCGCAGGGTATGTGTGCCGCCATAGCACATGGGAAGTTCTTTGCCCGTATTGTCGGCAATCATTTTTTCTACTTCGGTATAGGTGAGTCGAAATTGCATATTGTTATATATTATTGAGTTATTCGTTGTGATAGGGTTCGTGGTGGAGAATGGTGAAAGCTCTGTATAGCTGTTCCACAAAGAAAAGGCGCACCATCTGATGGTTGAATGTCATTTGTGAGAGCGATATCTTGTCGTGCGCTGCGGCGTAAACGCTGGGGGCAAAACCAAAGGCGCCTCCCACCACAAACACCAGGTTTCTAACGCCGGCATTCATCTGCTTTTGAATGTATTGTGAGAAGCCAACCGAGGTGTGTTCTTTCCCGTGCTCGTCAAGCAACACAATGCGGTCGGCTCCTTGCAATTTCTTGAGTAGAAGCACGGCCTCTCGCTCCTTAATCTCTTCGGGCGAGGCACCTTTCTGGTCTTTCAGCGCGGGAATGACTTCCAGTTCAAAATTGACATAGTGTTTGAGCCGTTTGCAATATTCGGCTATGCCCTCCTGCAGGTAGGCTATGTCGGTTTTTGAGATAACGAGGAGCTTGATGTTCATAATGCTATTTGTCGATGGTGAGTATGATGAATGGGGCAATCTGCTTGATGCCTAATGCCCGGATGATGATGTTTAAAAGACGCGAGGCCGTGCCCTTTAGCCCCGATCTGTGGGTGTTGTAAAATCCGTTGCCCACGTGCACATGGGCTTTGTGTCGGTCCACCAGTTGCTGGTAGTCCGATATGGGCAGTATGCGTTCCGTCCAGCTGCCGGTGGCGGGGTCGCAGGTGTTGTAGGCGTCGGCCAGGATATTGGGCTTGTTGTTAGCCACAGCTTCAATTGCGTCGTCGTAGGTCAGTCCTCGGGTGTGTTTGGCCCAATAGTCAAGCTCCTGGGGGCTGAGGTTGCGATAGCTGTGCGCAATGTGGTGGCGGCGTTCGTGCAAAAATCCCCCTTCGCCCAGTTCGTCGTTCACCATTACTTTGCGCAGCCGTTTTACCACATGGGGGTTGAACGGTGTTGATCCGGTGGTAAACAGCATGGCCATTTCAGGATTGATGGCAAAAACATGGTCAAAAAACTCGTCAAGCCGGTAAATATGCTCTATCACATCCATACCCATCAAAAAATCCGGGCACACCTCTTTCTCGTCGCACCATTGGCGCAGAGTTTCGGCATCGCCATGCAGCACCACGTCGGGGCCAAACCCCAGGTGGTCGGAAATGGCCGTCACAGTCTTTGTTGCCAACGAGTTGTAGTCGATATATATCACCTGCCCAATTCCATGCTCTTTGGCGGCAAGCGATAAAAATCCGTGTCCGCCGCCATAGTCAACCATAGTTACCTGCTGCGGAGCTTTGCCGCATTGCGCCAGCATCTTGTCAATACATAGGTTGTAAATATCCATATAATAATCTATGCTGGGCAACATGCGCATAATGTATCGGCGGCTGTATTCGCTGATAGGCAGGTCTTGGTAGGGTATTTGGCGTAACTTTTGGGCGAGCATTATTGTATCTTTAAAAGTTTTTTGGCAAAAGGTATCGCGCTGCGAAACACTTGATGGTAAGTGGCTGGGTAGGATCCGTAAAGGCTGTAGGAAAGGGCAATGCTAGGCTCTCGGCTGCCCTCAAAGTCGAAGCTGCGGGTGCGGGAGGCCAGGCGTTGGAATATCTCCCAAAGCAGGAACGACGAAGTGGCGTTGTGGTGGCCTTCGGGGTGGAATGCGCACATCAGCGAATACCCGCACCGGCTGTCGTAAACGGCAAAGCGGGCTCCGTGCAGCCTGCCATCGGCATCGCGTGCGGCTATCAGTATGCCGTTGCCGTGGGCCACTGCAGTGCTCACCACACGTTGTATGAAGTCGTGCGAGAGCAGGTCGGCTTTTCCTCGCGACTGCCAGTATTCGGCATGCAGCGTGGCAAATTGGTCGGGGGTGATGTCCTCGTCGATATGTAGCACTTTCTGCGCCCGTCGTATGGCTTTCTGTCGCTGGTGCTTGTCAAAATTGTCAAACACCTGCTGGGGGTTGGTAATGTCGTCTATGCGGTAAGTCGGGCGTGGCGAAACCTCATATTTCTCCCAGCCCGCAAAATGCGTGATGGAGGGTGCGAAGTTTTGCAGGTATAGTGCCAGGTGCAGCTTTTTCAGGTGGGCGGTGAGCTGTCGTGTGGTGTTGCCTTGGTCGGTCCCTTCGCGATACCAGGGGCCGTTGTATTGGGTAAGTTGGGGTTGCAGTATATATCGCAGTCCCATCTTGCTGCCCATCAGGTAGGGCAGGGCCCCCACAATGTTCTGCTGTTCGTCGTAGGCCAGGGCCACATCCCACAGCTTGCCGTGGCACACGGTTTCCATCCACCAATATTGAAGAAACAGAGGGATGTTTGACCCCTCTGTTTCACATAGCGTTTTATATTTCTGCTTGTTGGTCAATTATTGGATAGTCACAGTCACACGATTGTTGGCTGAGCGGCCTCCCAGGGTGTTGTTGTCGCCCACGGGGTCGTCTTCGCCTTTGGCAATTACCTCAATGCGGTGCTCGTCAATGCCGCGCATCATCAAGGCTTTCTTCACCTCCACGGCGCGCTGGCGCGAAAGGCCCATGTTGTAAGCCTCGGTGCCCACATTGTCGCAGTAGCCCGTCAGCAGCACCTCCAGGCCGGTTTCCTGTTTCAGGTAGTTGGCAATGTTGTCCAGCTCAAGGGCATAAGATTTCTGCACGGTAGCATCGTTGGCAAAGAATTTGATGTCGGCAAAGCTCTGTGCGTCGCGGGCGGCACTGGGCAGCAGGTCGATTTTCTTGCTCGAAAAGTCGCAGATAAGACCCACGCGGATCACTGCATCTTGGGGTTGGGGCTCGTTGTAGTAGTCTTCGTCCTGCCAGTAGCGCCAGTCAATTTCGGCCACTTTGTATGAAATCTTGTTCTTCATTTCCAGCTCTATGAGTATATCGCGGAAATAGTCGAGCGAGATAAGGGCCTCCATCTGAGCGCGGGCAATAAGTTCGTCGCGTTCATCCTGGTCGGTGATGGTGGGGTTGACCGAAAAAACGGCGCACAAGTGCATGGGAATGCGTCCGGCCGAACGCAGATAGTCCATCACGGGGTCGAAAGTGCCCCAGTTGCGCTTGTCGTCCTTCAGCCACTTCAGGGGGCGGAAGTTGTTGTAGTTGTAGTCAACAAAATAGAATTTCTTGGCGTCGAAAGTGGTGAATTTCCACACGGTGTCGTAAGCCGTGCGGCGCACTTTGTGTTTGCCTCCCAAATCGATAATAGGCTCAGTCTTTTTGCCTTTCTTGGAAGCATCGGCCAGGGTCACCTGCTCGTAAAGGCCGCCGGGGGTGGGGTGCCAGCTGGTGTCGGCATTGTTGCGCAGCCACAGGCGCTTGTTGTTACCTTCCTTAATGATTTCGGTGGTTTCTTTCTTTTTACGGTACTGGGCTTGTACGTTGGTTGCGGGAATCACAAACAAGGCTGCCAGCATGATTATCAATAATTTCCTCATCGTAGTATTTTTTCGTTTTTGAATAAGTAACGCAAAAAAATAATTTTTATTGTTGTGGATCGGTAAGGGTTCCGTTTTCGCACACCAAAACGCGCGACTGGAACTTGTCGATCATCATAAAATCGTGGGTCGAAATCAGCATAGTGGTACCCATTTCTCGGTTGATGTTCAGCAGCAGTTCCATAATGTCGCTCGAGGTTGCGGGGTCGAGGTTGCCTGTGGGTTCGTCGGCCAATATCAGGCTGGGACTGTTGATGATGGCGCGGGCAATGCCCACACGCTGCTGCTCGCCTTCCGAGAGGTGGTGGATCGACGACATGGCCTTGTCGGCAATGCCTACCGAGGTGAGCACTTTGGTGATTTGTGCCTCCATCTCCGATTTTTTCCATCCGGTGGCCTGCAGCACAAAGGCTAGGTTGTCGAATACGTTGCGGTCTTTCAGCAGTCTGAAATTCTGAAACACGATGCCTATCTTGCGGCGCAGCAGGGGGATTTGGCGGTGTTTCAAATGTGTGAGGTCAAAGCCGCACACTTGGGCCTCTCCTTGGTCAATGTCGTGGTCGGCATACAGGGTGCGGAGCAGCGATGTTTTGCCTGCCCCACTGCGGCCAATGAGATATACGAACTCGCCAGGGGTGATGCTGAGGTTGATATTGCTCAGCAAGGGTCCGTCGTCGTGACTGATAGTCACATTGTTGAGAGATATGATAGGGGTCTCCATAGATGCATTATTTCAAAATGCAAAATTACTATTTTTTTTCTATATACGGATGTGATGCTATATTTTTTTTTAACGCGCGAATGTTAAAATCCGTCACTATCCTCTTTTCCAGAATGCGGGAATGAGCAGCACCAGCAGGGTCAGGCATTCCAGTCGGCCCAGCAGCATGAGGAACGAGCAGATGAGTTTGGCCGCGATGGTAAAGCCTTCGTAACAGCCAAATCCGCCGCTCACGCCAAGTCCGGGTCCATAGCCGGTAATGCAGGCTATGGTGGCGCCAATGGATTCGGTGGCATTAATCCCGCTCAGCATCAGCATCAGAATGCCGATAAAGATGACCGCGGCGTAGGTGATAAAGATAACCATCACATTGTTGATGATGGCCTGCGACACGGGCTTCTTGTTTAGTCGCACGGGATTCACGGCATGAGGGTGCAGTCTGTCGCGCAGAATTTTGCGCACGTTGCGGATAAGGATGATGACACGCATGGCTTTTATGCCTCCAGTAGTGGAGCCTGCCATGCCTCCGCAAAGCGAGAGCACCACAAACAAAAAGGTGATGGGCACCCACCATTGCGAGGTATCGGCAGCCAGCGATCCCGTGGTGGTGAGCACACTGATAGTCTGTACCGTTCCGCATCGTATCGATTCGCTCCAGCTATAGTCCATCTTGGTGTGCAGCGATAGTATTACGAATATTGCGCTTAGCAGATAAACAAGCAGATAGAACGATATCTGTTCGAATTTGTTTTTCAACTTGCCCCATTGGATGGTGAGCAGGTTGTAGAGCAGGGCAAAGTTCACGCCGCTCAGCAGCATGGCCGAGGCCACAATGTATTGCTGCAGGTGGCTGAGCCGCTCAAGGCTGTTGTTGTAAATTGAAAATCCGCCCGACGAGATATTGGTGAATGTGATGTTTACCGCATCCCAAAAGTGCATCCCGCTTTTGTACAGCACCAGTATGAATAGCAAGGTGAGAAAGATATACACGCCCAGAGTCTGCCGTATGGTGGAGGCCATGGATGTGGTCTGCTTGCTGGTGTTGTCGGCGCCCGAAGCCTCGGCGGTGTAAAGGCTGTATTTGTTGATACCCAAGGTGGGCACAATGGCCAGCACCAACAGCACTATGCCAAATCCGCCAAACCACTGCGTCATGCTGCGCCACAGCAGTATCGACGACGGCTGGCATTCCACCACCGGAAAGATTGTGGCGCCGGTGGAGGTGATTCCCGACATGGATTCAAACAGCGCGTTGGCAAAATTATGCGCCACGCCGGTGGACAGATAGGGCAGGGTGCCAAATAGCGATAGCGCCACCCACATCAGCACCACCAGCAGGTAGGCCATGCGCTTGTCGGTGAGTCGGTGGGCTCGGTAAAAGCTCACCAGCAACAACATGCCTACGCATAGCGTCAGCAGTCCCGAGACCGTAATGGCCTGCCAGGTGCCGTCGGCAAAATGCAAGGCCGGTATCAGGCACGAGAGCACCAGTCCCCCTTCCACCATCAGCATGATGCCGATAAATCGGAATATGTATTTTAAATCGTTACTCATCGGCGTCTCCAGTATGAAGGTGAGAAAATGGCTATCAATGCAAACAGCTCCAGTCGGCCTGCCAGCATTAGCACGGTGAGCGTCCATTTGGCCAGGTCGGGCAGCATGGCGTAGTCAAGGTTGCCGCCCAGGTTGTTGATTAGCGGCGAAGGACCCAGGTTGCTGATATTGGCGGCTGCCATGCAGATGGCGTCGGGTATAGTGCAGTCGCACAGGGTGAGCACAAAGGCTCCGCCCACTATAAAGGCAATGTATAGCGACACATAGCCCAATATCTTATTGATGTATTCGCTGTCCACGGCCTTGCCATCCACTTTTACCAACGCCACGGCATTGGGGTGTATCATGTGGGTGAAATACAGGCCTATATATTTCACTAGCGTGATGATTCGGCGCATTTTCAATCCTCCGCCGGTCGATCCCGCCGAACTGCCAATAATGATGATTACAAATGTAATCGTGCTCACCAAGAAAGGCCAGTGACTTGGGCGGGGCAGGAAAAAGCCGCAGGTTGACATGGTTGAGGCTATATGGAATGCGCTGTAGCTCAACGCCGATAAGAGGTCTTTGCCCGTAAAGTAGAAAGCTCCGCTACAAACCAAAATAGTAACTGTCAGCACTGCCAGGTAGGTCCTCAATTCTTCGTTGCGGTGTATGCCTTTCCATTTGAATGTAAACAAGTTGTAAAGCACAGCCACATTGATGCCGCTGAGCATCATAAAAACAGTGATTACCAGCAGCGCTCCGTCGCTCAGCATCGACAGTCCGGCACTGTGAGTTACAAATCCTCCCGTCGATACTGTGCTCAGCGATAGGCAGATGGCATCCACTATAGGCACGTGGTTCACACATAGCAGCACAAACATTGCCAAGGTTAGAATGATGTAGATAGTCCACAACCTAGTTACACTCTTCGAGAGTCGGGGGTGCAGTTTGCGCTCCTGGGTGCCCGAAAATTCGGCCTCGTAGAGCTGCACGCCACTTATGCCCAAGCGTCGGAATATGGCTATCACCATCAGCATCATGCCCAGGCCGCCAATCCATTGCGTTATGGCGCGATACACCAGCAGGCTTTGGGGCAGCTCCTCGGGGTACGGCAGCACCGATGAGCCGGTGGTGGTAAATCCGCTAAAGCTTTCAAATATTGCGTCGGTCAGCGAGTCGATGCCTCCGGTAAAGAGGTAGGGCAGTGTTCCGCAAAAAGGCACTGCCATCCAAATGGTGGCCGTCACCCAGTAGCTTTCGTCGCTCTTGAGGTCGTATTCGGCGTTGTGGCCCAATATGTTGCGGAATAGGAGCCCGATCAGCAGTGTGGCCATGCCCGACATCAGCAGGGCGAATTGCGCCCCGTCGCGGCAGTAGAGCGAGATGACCAAAGGCAGCACCATGATGCCGCTCAGGTATAGCAGCATCACACCCATCAGATGGGCTATGAGCCTGAAATTGAACTTGCGCAAGCCCAATTTCTCCGAGGGCCATTCGTTAATCCTATGTATTGCCTTATGTGCCAATTATTCAAACAGTCGGGCTACTTGGTTCATGGCCTTGGGCAGGGCAAACACAATTACCTTGTCGTTGGGCAGTATCTGCATGTCGCGGGTGGGCAAAATGCTCTCGCTGCCACGTATGATGCCACCGATAGTGGCGCCTTGGGGCAGCGAAAGTTCGCGGATGGTGTGGCGGGTGGCATGGGCCAGTTTGCCTACGTTAAATTCCATCAGCTCGGCGTTAGTGCCGCTCAGCCACTTGCTGCGCACGGCATCACCTTTCACTATAAAACGCGAGATATAGCTGGCCGTGATCAGCTTTTTGTTGATAATGGTGTCGATACCAATGTCTTGCGAAAGACTGATGAATCCGGTGTTCTCCACCAGCGCAATGGTGCGTTTCACGCCCAGCTTGCGGGCATGGAGGCAGGTCAGCACATTGGTTTCCGACGAGTCGGTCACCGAAATAAAAGCGTCGGTATGCTGTATGCCCTCTTCTTTCAGCAGCTCAATGTCGGTGGCGTCGCCGTTGATGATGAGTGTGTTGTTGAGCAGGTTGGCGGCTTCCTCGCAGCGGGCTTTCGATTCCTCAAACAGGGTGAGCTGGATCTTGTTTTCCAGGGTTTGGGCGGCAAATCGGCCAATACGGCCGGCACCAACAATAAGGGCCTTTTTGATGGCAATATCGTGTTTGCCCGACACCTGCTTGATGGAGTCGAGCTGGTTGGGGCGGCTAATCAGGTAGGCCAGGTCGCCCTCTTGGAACATGGTGTCGATATGCGGAATGATGGTAGTGCCGTTGCGTAAGATGGCCACAATGCGCACCTGCAGGGTGTTGTAGGTCTGGATCAGCTCTTTCACGGTTTTGTTGATTACCGGTGAATCGGCTTCAAGGTGAATGAGATACATGGTGAGGAGGCCACTGCTGAAATCAAAGAACTCAGTGGCCACCGAGTTGTTGAGCAGGTTGGTGATTTCTTTGGCGGCAATGCGCTCGGGGCACACCATTTCGTCCACGCCAAACGAACGGAACATGTCGCGGTGCTTGGGGGTGAGCAGTTCGGCGTTTGATATGCGGGCCACAGTTTTCTTGGCTCCCAATTTCTTGGCCAGCACGCAGCTCATCAGATTAATGCTCTCGTCGTGCAGCACGGCAAGAAACAAGTCGCAATCATTTACATTGGCCTCGGCAAGTATTTGTGGCGAGGTGGAGGAACCGGCAATAGTCATCAAGTCCGTTTCCTTTTCCAAACGTTTCAACAGCTCCGAGTTGGGGTCCACCACCGTGATATTGTGGTCCAATTCGGTAAGCGATTTTGCGAGGTAAAATCCTACCTCTCCGTCTCCTGCGATAATTATGTTCATTATTTTTCAAAAAAATTGGGCGGCAAAATTACGAAAAAAAATCGATAAAAATGATTTTGACCTCAACTTTAACTTCACCTTCGCCTGAGAGCGGTAGGTGGAGCCTGATGGGCTATCAGGGGCAAGTGGGTCTTGCCAATCCATGTCAAGAAATGGCGAGCTACGCATTCTTTGGTTCTTTTTGAAATTATTTAGAGCTCTGTGCGATAAATTGTTAGGGGTGAATGCGGCTACTGGGTGCACCATGGTGCACCACTTTTTACAACATTTTTATTATGGGGGGATTGATCGCCCATTATAATGATATTCTCTATGGAACATCAATCCCCCTCTTATACGAAAGTTATAGAACAACATGCACCATGGTGCACCCAATTTTTGCCAATCGTTGATAATCAATCAGTTGTGTTTTTTGAAAAAACTCAGTGTCCGTTCGGTCGCAAGGCACTTAGCACTTTGCAGCGAAAAATCCAGGCCGGAGGCACCCATACTGCCGGGTTTGCTGCACAAGAAAACATAGGGGTGTAGCTCCTCATTTTTTACTGGGCAGAAGTTTCGAGGAAGCTCTGAAGAAGCTCCGTCGGCCGCGACGGAGCTTTGGCTGTGCTAATAGGGAGGTGTTGGGTTGGCTGAAATTTGCAATCCTGCTTTGGGTGTTGCTGTCCGCGAACACGAAAAAATAACGCTTGATGCGGGTAATGTTGGGCATTGTTGTCTCTTTGCGTCTCTTTGCGTCCCTTTGTGGCGCAAACGAGGTTCGGGCCAGTGTAATTTTGCAACGTGAATTGTTTGAGTTGGGGGTATTCGGCAATTCAAACGTTAAATTTTTTAATTTTTTTTCGATATGTCAAAAAAAACTTGTACTTTTGCAATTTCAAAATTATTGTTAAAATGGAAATAACACGCACATTTGATCTGCTGGATTACATCCTGGAAAAATACCCTAACAAAGAAGACGTTCTTTGCTGCAAAGAGAAGGGCGAATGGGTGAAATACAGCGCTCAGAAATATTACAATATCGCCAATTATATGGCTTGCGGCCTTATTGAGATGGGTCTGCAGCCCGGCGACAAGGTGGTGACCATGTCGGCCAACTGCCCCGAATGGAATTTTATTGATATGGCCCTTTCGCTCACCGGTGTGATACATGTGCCCATCTATCCCACCCTCAGTGTGGAGAACTATGTGCATATCATCAAGCACTGCGAAGCGCAATATATTTTTGTGAGCAGCAAAAAACTGCTTGGCCACATTTTGCCCGCTTTGGAGAAGGTGGAGAACGCTCCCAAGGTTTATACGCTGGACAAGATTGAGGGCTATCCCCGCACTTTTGACATCTTGAAGCTTGGCATGGCCTCGCAAGAGAAGAACGCCCCCATTTTGGAAGCGCGTAAGAGTGCCATCCGTCCCGAAGACTGTGCAACCCTCATCTACACCTCGGGCACTACTGGCGACCCCAAGGGCGTGATGCTCTCGCACCGCAACCTTTGCTCCAATTTCTTGGCCCATGCCAAGGTGAACCCGATGAAGGAGGGCGACAAGGCATTGAGTTTCTTGCCGCTGAACCATATCTACGAGCGTAGTCTCAACTATCATTTCCAGGTAAAGGGTGTGGGCATCTATTATGCCGAGAATATGGGCACTATCCAGCAAAATATGATGGAAACCCAGGCCAATGGTTTCTGCGCCGTGCCCCGTGTGCTGGAAATGGTTTACGACAAGCTCTATGCCGCAGGCAAAGACTTTAAGGGCATTAAGAAGAAAATTTATAATCGTGCCTTCAAGCATGGTGCCCGCTGGGATTATGGCTATTTTAAGCGGGTGTCGCTGCTCTATCAGATCAGTCAGAAATTCTACGATTATGTGGTCTATCGCCATTGGCGTGAGAAATTCGGTGGCAAACGCCTCATTATTATCACAGGTTCTAGTTCTATCCAACCCAAGCTGCTGCGCACTTTTGCCGCTGCTGGTATTATGATTTATGAGGGCTATGGCCTGTCGGAAACCTCGCCTGTGATTGCGGTCAACAATCCCGTGAAGAAACAGGTGCGCATAGGCACTGTGGGTCCCATCTTGGAAGGCGTGGAGGTGAAATTTGCCGAGGATGGCGAGATCCTTACCCGCGGACCTCATGTGATGATGGGTTATTACAAAGACCCCGAATATACCAAGCAGGTTATCGAGCCCGACGGCTGGTTCCATACCGGCGATGTGGGCGAACTGGTGGGCAATTTTGGCGGCCTTACGGGTGTGCAGTATTTGCGCATCACCGACCGCAAAAAGGATATCTTCAAACTCTCGGCCGGCAAATACATTGCTCCACAGCTGCTGGAAAACAAGATGCGCGACTCTGAGTATATCGACCAGGCTATGATTGTGGGCGAGAATCAGAAGAGTGTGTCGGCCATTATCTCGCCCAATTTCAACACCTTGCATTATTGGGCACTGAAGCACCATCTGCATTATCGCGACAATATGGCTTTGATACAGATGCCCGAGGTGAAGGAGAAGTTTCGCGAGGTTATTGCCGAAATCAATCGCGAATTTGCCGCCCACGAGCAGATAAAGAGCTTCCGCCTGGTGGCCGATGAGTGGAGCGCCAACAATGGTTTGCTGTCGCCCACTTTGAAGTTGCGTCGCAAAGTGCTGCTGGAGAAATATAAAGGTTTGATTGCCGAAATCTATGGCGGCGAACAGCCTTCGAGCAATCCCATTCTTTCGGCTTTCCGCAATGTGGAACTGCCCAACTTCGGCTTTGGCAAAAAGAAATAATAGCAATTGCTATAATGAAAAAAAGGCAGCTCGGAGGGCTGCCTTTTTTTGTTCTGCCTAACGAAAGGTTAGCGGCATTCAAGACCGGTCTTCTTGTTGTTGATCTCGATAACGGTGCTGTAGTCGGAGCATTTCTGGCCTTCTTTCAGTTTGTCTTTGCTGAATTCTTCGGTGCCCTTCTTTTCACCGTTCAACCATTTGGTGCAGGTGCAGTTTTTGCTGCAGGAAGAGAAACATGCTACAGTGGCCATAACGGCAAGAGCTAAAACGACTTTCTTCATAGTTTAGTTGTTTTTAAGGTTGGTAATACAATCATTATTTCGGTTTGCAAAAATACTACTTTTTTTCAAAATGATGATTTTTTTTTCTTGTGTATTGAAAAAAATGTATATTTGCAGTGTTGATAATGTGGGTTGTGGTTTTGTTTTTTTGTATGTAATTTATTGAAAATATATTTGTTATGAAGAAAATTGTGTTATTGTTGTTGTCGTTCTTTTTTTTAGAGAGCGTGTGGTGCCAGTACTATCGGCCGGCGTTGGCCAGTTCGGTGGTAAACATGCCAACTTGTATGGGCGATGGCGCTATTTGCCGTAGTTACGGTAATGCCAAGGTTTTAGTGCATCATGTTGACCTTGCCGACAGGCATCGTCATCACTTTGCCCTTCAGCTGTCGGATACCAACGTGATATCAGAGTTGGTTGTGACACTTGGAGGACAGAATGACGTGAATGATACGTTGTATGAAATTAGAGATATGCGGGTGTTGGGCGATACATGCTATTTTTGTGGGCGTCGTAAGGTGAATAGGGGCGAACCTGTTTATGACAATTGGGGGCATGTTCTTGATCCCGGTGTTGAATATAAAGGAGTGCTTGGATGGTTTCCGATATCGGACTTTCGGTCCCAGTCGGTAGAAGTTAATGTCTATCATGCTGATTTTGCTCAAGATATGTCGCGGTTGACAGTACGTAGAAAGGAGCCGGGTTTATGGCCGTGGTACGATTTGAAGGTTACGGCCATCGGCATCGATGCACAAGGTAGGCAATGTGTGACGGAAATGATTACTCCATCTTCTTCGCCTCTGATGTGCGGAGGTTGGGGAATAACTAATTATGTGCTGGTCGGTTCTAACGACGAGCTGTTTTGCGACGTTTTGGATACCGAAACGGGCACCCTGCTGCTGGCTGTTGATACGTCCGATGCGGATGGCATTGATAGGCACCGAAAGCTAGTTCTGCACAATATATACCGTGAAGGTTTGTCGGTCGGCAATTTTAGCACGGGAAGGCGTTTGCATTTTGACGAGGAACCCAGCGGTTGGGGGTGGCATAGCAATGATGTTACGGCAAAGATGGCTTTGGCCGGAGAGGGCCAAGTGAGTTTGGCGTTTCCCAGTGTCAATATAGAGGATGGCAGGACTGGTATTGTCCATGTAATGCTGAATAGTGAAGGGGATTTCTTGTCGGGGTCAGTTGTGGATTGTTCGGCTGGCGCAAGTGTGCAAGATGTGGCGTTTGTTCGTCGGAGTGGATACAGCGGCGTGCTGCTACGCGACAATCAAATGTATGATGGGGCGGTGATGCTGATTCCGACCAATACGATTGGAACGGCGGCACGGCTGAACCTGCCTTATACTAGATTGCAGTCGGTTTGCAATTATTTCGATAATACTTTTTTCTCTGCAGGATTTAATCGGGAGTCTTCTCTTGTGAAATGTATCTCGCAACACCCTTTGGCTGTTGACCGGACTTGCGTCAATGTGAATAATATCCAACAGCAACGGATTGAAAATGTGGTTGCGGAAAAGGCTAATTACAATTGGGAGGGTGCTGGACCAAGTGGTGATTCATTCGTGCGAATTGGCACTGTATTGGCTACCGGACGGGTGACAGAGTGTTCTCAACCTTTAGGAACTGCTGAAAGATTATAAAAAATACGGATATGAAAAAGATTTGTTTTGTTTTCTTGATGATTTCATCAATTGCTGTATGGGGTCAGGCTCCTGATGTTTCGAGTCCGACGGCACCAAAATCGATGTGGTGGGATACTTGTGTGCTGGATACCGTGGTGGGGCGAAACCCGAAATACCATTATACTACCTGGTACGATACCTGCCCGGCATTTTTTGATACCACACCGGGGCATTTTACACCTACAACTGCAACTTTTACGACGTTAGGGGGTAGTTATGGAGGGTATTATCGTAATAATTTTATGATTTTCAAGGAATATACTAGCGATACGTTGGTGGTAAGGGGGCTTTCCTGTGTGGCTTCTGACAGTGTGTTGGACAATTGGGGCCAGGCAAATGGCCCTATTCATTATTATTACACCCCGCAGCATGATACGTTGCCGGAACACCTATATTTGATTTCGTGGGATGAGGATCTTAAGAATCCGAATTTTACAGTGATTGATTCCGCCCAGTGGAATGACAAAAAACCACATGTGACAAAGATACCCAGGCATAATGATACTGCAACTTATGGTTTTTCGTATGGCTACGAATATGAAGCCTATTTTACTACGTCGCACAAGGTGATAGGCCATTTCTATATTATGGCATCGCATAGAGGCAATGCGGAAGATCATGGTATTGTTTATCACCATCAGCCAGTGTTCTATTCGCGGGTGAACTATCAGCCAATTCATCGTTGCTGGGACGGGCATCCTCTTCAACCCAACTACTTAGGGGATTACTATATAGAACACCCCGGCATGCTTGGTCCCGGTTATCATTGGTGTCTGGGCAAATTGTTCGGCCCGTCGTGTTTCCATGCTATTGTTCAGCTTAAGCGCATGGTGGTTGCCGAGGCCGACGAAGAGGGGCATGGTAGAGTGGAAGGCGGCGGCGAACGATACGATTCTACATATATCACGCTCACAGCAGTGCCCGAAGTGGGTTATCGCTTCGGCCATTGGAGCGACGGCGATACCAATAATCCCCGGCAGGTGTATGTGCTAAGCGATACGTCTTTTGTGGCATCTTTTGAACCTAAGGCGGTGTATAGGCTGGCTACCGAGTCGTCTTATCCCATTTTGACTACGGTCGAGGGTGCTGGGTTGTATTATGACCAGGATACGGCAGTGTTGTATGCCCATTGTTCGAGAGGAATTGAATTTGAGGCCTGGAACGATGGGGATACGTGCAACCCTCGCCAAGTGGTGGTGACTCAGGATACCTCGTTTGCGGCCAAATTCAGATTAAAATACACGCAGGATATTGCGGAAGTTAGCCCTTCGTTCTTCTCGATAAGACCTAATCCAGCCCATAATGAGTTTCGAGTGGTCGTGAACCAATTCGTGGGCAAAGACCTTGAGCTGGTTTTGCGCGACGCTTCGGGCCGATTGGTCCGGCGTATGAAGATGGACTCCGATAAGGTGTTGGTGGATGCAACCAATCTGCCAGCCGGTGCCTATTGGGTCACGCTGGAATTGCCCGACGGAAAGTATGCTACGCAAAAATTGATAATTAAATAAAGCAATTCGTTGCTATTCATTTTATTGTGCGATTGTTGCCAGTTTGTGCGGAAAGAGATGCATGAATTGATTGAAAAAATAAGTTTTTAAGGGTGCAAAATGGTGAATAATGAGATGTGAGAGGAAAAGAATGTTGCTTTGTATTCAGTAAGTTGCATTGTTTTTTGAAAAAAAATTTTGTCATGTCGAAAAAAGTTCGTAATTTTGCACCCGCTTTTCGAGAGAAAATGATCTGTTAGCTCAGTTGGTTTAGAGCGCTTGCTTGACAGGCAAGAGGTCACAAGTTCAAATCTTGTACAGATCACGTCAAGGTGAAGCAAAGCTTCGCCTTTTTTTACAAAAAGAAAGACTGCGAGTCATGGTCTGTTAGCTCAGTTGGTTCAGAGCGCTTCCTTCACACGGAAGAGGTCGACAGTTCGAATCTGCCACAGACCACTCAAGGAACGGCATCATCTAAGGTGTCGTTTTTTTATTGACAGATATTATGGCAACAGAAACGAGTATTTTCCATAGAACACAGCTGCTGATGGGCTCCGACTTTATGCGGCGTATGGCACAAGCCCGGGTGCTTATACTGGGTGTGGGCGGCGTGGGCTCTTGGTGTGCAGAGAGCCTGGTGCGGTCGGGCTTGGGCCACCTGACAATTGTGGATAACGATACGGTGTGTGTGACCAATGTGAACCGACAGCTGATGGCCACCACCAAGACCGTGGGGCAGGTGAAGGTAGAGGCTTTGAAGGCCCATTTGCTTGAAATCAATCCCAACCTGGATGTGACTGCCTGCCAGAAAGTGTACCGACCCGAGAATGCCGAAGAATTTGGCTTGGAAAACTACGACTTTATTGTGGATGCCATCGACTCGTTGCGCGATAAGCTACACTTGATTCTGCATGGCACAAGGGTGATGAAGGAACATAAGAACATCACCTTTGTCAGCTCGATGGGAGCGGCCTTGCGAACCGACCCCTTTGCGATTGCCAAGGCCGAGTTTTGGGAGGTGGAAGGCGATCCGCTGGCACGTATGCTGCGCAAGCGCTACAGGTCGATGCATGAGTTTCCGAGCAGTAAGTTTATGTGTGTGTATAGCAAAGAGCTGCCCCGTGAGAATAGAGGAGAGGAGGCCGACGAAAGCATGGCTGTGGGCTCGGGATCGAAGGCTAAGATAAACGGCACTATGGCCCATGTGACCATTATGTTCGGCACTGCATTGGCCGGACTGATAATCGAAAAGGTGGAAAAGGGCGCTTTGTAATAGTTCGTTTTTTTTATTTCTTTTCTCGTAACGTTGAATTTTTAGAGGCTACCTCGATTTTTTTTCGTATCTTTGCATTTGCATTTTGTAAAGAATACATTATATATGGGCAAGAGTATAGGACTGTTATTCATGCTGTTGGCGGTGGCTTTCGCTTCTGCGGGCTCGTCGCTTTCCGCTCAAGTGGTAACCGACTCCAACTGGGTGGATTGGGTGAAGACCGCCACTCTTTACAAAAATGGTGTGGAATTGGAACAGCCGGTACTGGCTTTGGGCGGGCCGGACAAGTTGCTGCTGCGGTTTGATGTGCTGGATGCCGAAGTGGGTAATTACCGTTATAGGATTAAGCATTGCAACAGCCGTTGGCAGGTGGATGATATGGAGCCATACGAATTTATGAATGGCTTTGAGGAGGGTGCGATTGACAATTACAACCCCTCGTTCACCACCATGCAGAGCTATGTGAACTACTATCAGTATATCCCTTCGGCCTATAGCCAGTTTTTGATTTCGGGCAACTATGTGGTGGAGGTAGTGCTGCAGGATGAGCCCGACAGCGTGCTGCTCACCCGCCGCTTTTGTGTGGTGGAAGGCTCGGTGAAGGTGTCGGCAGAGGTGGTGGCGCCTTACGACAATGCCAGTATCTTTCAGCGTAGGGGGGTGGATGTGATGGTGGAAAACAATGTTGATTATGCCGGCGAGATGATGCCCCCGATGCTTAACCCACAGTTTTTTGATGTGGTGGTGCAGCAGAATGGGCGCATAGACAACATGAGGAGCTTGGTTTTTGGCGGCTACGACCGCAATGCCCTGGCTTTTCGCAATCATGCCGAGAATGTGTTTTATTGCGGCAATACGTTTCGCTACTTTGATATCAGCAATCTGCGCACCCCGATGTACAACGTGAGGAAAATTGATGACTTTGGCGGCGAATGGTATGTGACCCTCAACCCACTGGAAAGTCGGTCGGCTAAGCCTTTTATTATGGAAACAGCCCTTACTGGCGGCATGAAGGTGAATGTGTGGGACCGTAGCAACAAGCAAACCGAGGCGGATTATGCCAATGTGTACTTTATCCTGCCGATGAAATACCCCTATATGAATGGCAACATCCATATCGTGGGCGACCTTACCCAGTGGCATCTGGACGGGGCCAGCCGGATGGAGTATAACCCCGAAATGAAGGCCTACACCAAGATGCTGCGCCTAAAGCAGGGCTATTATGCTTATCAGCTGCTCTTTGTTCCAGTGGGCGAAACGGAAGGCCAGACTGGCGTTTTGGAAGGCGATTATTACGAAACATCCAACAATTACAATATTTTTGTGTATTACCGTGCCCCCAACGACCGCTACGATAGGCTGGTGGCCTATATGCGTCGTTGAGGACAATGAAAAGAAATTTTAAACAAGATGTCGAAGATATATATTGAAACATACGGCTGTCAGATGAATTTCGCCGACAGCGAGATTATTGCTTCGTTGATGAATGAGGCTGGCCATGAGATGACTACCGAGATTGAACAGGCCGACTATGTGCTGATTAACACCTGCGCTATTCGCGACAATGCCGAGCAGCGTATCCGCAAGCGTTTGCGCGAGCTGCGCGCTATGCAGCAGCGCCATGCAGGTTTGCGTATCGGTATTTTGGGCTGCATGGCCGAGCGTTTGCAGAGTCAGCTCATGGTGGAAGAGGAGAATGTGAGCTTTGTGGTAGGCCCCGACGCATACCGTCGTTTGCCCGCAATGCTGGAGCAGGTGCGCCAGCAGGGTGTGAAGGCTGCCGAGACCGAGCTCAGCACCACCGAGACCTACGACGATATTGAGCCTGTGCGCCTCAACAGCAACGGCATTTCGGCCTACATATCCATTATGCGCGGCTGCCAGAATTACTGCGCCTATTGCGTGGTGCCCTATACCAGGGGCCGTGAGCGTAGCCGCAATCCGCATACCATCGTTACCGAAGCCCAGCATCTTTTTGAGATGGGCTACAAAGAGGTGACGCTGCTGGGCCAGAATGTTAATTCTTACTGTTGGGCGCAGGACGATGAGAATGTGGACTTCCCCGAGCTGATGCGCTGGGTGGCCGAGATTAGTCCGCTGCTGCGTGTGCGTTTCGCAACCTCCCACCCCAAGGATTTGAGCGACAAGCTGCTGGAGGTGATGGCCGCACACTCCAATATCTGCCGTTGTATTCATCTGCCGGTGCAGAGCGGTAGCGACCGAATGCTCAAGCTGATGAATCGTCATTACGATTCGGCTTGGTACCTGGATAGGATTGCCGCCATCCGCCGTTATTTGCCCGATTGCTCCATCACCACGGATGTGATTGCTGGTTTCTGCTCGGAAACCGAGGAGGAACACCAGATGACGCTGGACATGTTCCGTAAGGTGAGATACGATTATGCCTATATGTTTAAATTCTCTCTGCGCCCGAACACTTATGCCGAAAAACATTTGCAAGATGATATCCCCGAGGCCGAGAAGACCCGCCGTTTGGAGGAGATTATCGCATTGCAGGGCCAGATAGCTTTGGAGAACAACAAAAAAGAGGTGGGCAAGACCTTTGAGGTGCTGGTGGAAGGCGAGTCGCATCGCAGCAAGAAGCAACTTTTCGGACGCAATAGCCAGAATAAGGTTATTGTTTTTGACCGCGAGGATGTACAGCCCGGACAGTATGTGCAGGTTACCGTGACCGATTGCACTGCGGCCACCCTCATCGGACGCCTCAAACAATAATATTTCAATATTAGCGTTATCATATTATTATGAATAAAGATTTTTTTAACGATCATCCTTTGGCACGGCATCTGCTTTATATGCTGGGTGTGTCGGTGGTAATTGTGTTTTTGGCTTTTATGTTCATCAAGGTGGTGGCTCGCCAGGGCAGAGAGTATGAGTTGCCCGATATCTGTGGCGAAGCACTGTCGGATTTGAAGTCGCACAATCCTTTGCACATCAAGTATGTGGTGATAGATTCGGCCTATAACGCCGACAAGCCGGGGGGCATTGTGCTGCAGCAGGATCCATTGCCCGGCACAATGATTAAAACGCGCCGTAAGGTGTATGTCACGGTCACTTCGTTCAAACCTTCCGATGTGGTATTGCCCGAATTGTCCAACATGAGTGTCCGTAGCGCAGTGTCGTCGCTGGAGGCAGCAGGTTTGCGCTGTGGTCGTTTGCGTTTTGTCGACAGTCCGTATCGCAATGTGGTGCTCGACTGCACCTGCAAAGGCAAGATGGTTTATGCCGGCGAGAAGATGGCATCGGGCGATGTGGTGGATCTCACGGTGGGTCGCGGTGAAGGGAATAAGGGCACCCGTGTGCCTTTTGTGATTGGCCAGGTGGCCTCCAAAGCTCGCCGCGGCATCCTGTCGGCTTCGCTGAATGTGGGTACCGAACATTTTGATGGCGTGAGCAACCGCAACACGGCGGTCTGCTACCGACTCTATCCCGATTATACTGGTGTGACTCGCTATCCGTTAGGCACTTCTGTGGAAATGTGGTATTGCGATGCTACCGAGGCCGATGTGGAGCGCATTATCAGTAATTTCCAGGTCGATTCCACTCAGATTTTCGGGAATGAGTTTGACGATTATGATGAGGTTTACCCTGAGCAGCCTACCCAGGATTTTGACGAGGGTTGGGATTGGTAGTCGTTAAAATAATGTGCCACTAGAGTGCTGTGGCTTTTGTTTTGAAGTAAAAGTTAATAGTTGTGCGACAGTTAGTTATTATAGCTTTGTTGGCCATGTTGACACATGGTGTATGTGCTCAGGAGGTGCTGCTGCCTGTGGGCGGCGAGCGTAAGGCTATGGGCAAGTCGGTGGTGGTGGAGTCGTTGCCTTTTTTCGACGATTTTGCCAACACGGCCAGGTCACGGTCGGTATGGCAGAAGGGGGGCACCTTGTTCAACCAGGGGTATGCGCCGCTGCCGCCAACAATCGGCATGGCCACCCTCGACGCCTACGATGCCGACGGCAACCTCTATCCTGAGGAGCTGGGCCAGCTGTATTCTGCCGACACATTAACTTCGCCTGTTGTCCGTCTGGACTCCGCTTACGTCCCCTATGCTAGAAGCCTGTCGCCAGTGGATTCTATTTATTTGTCGTTCTTCTATCTGCCAGGCGGCGGTTATGGCAATATGTGGGAGCGTGTGGGCGATGTGCCAGAAGCCGGCGACTCTTTGGTGTTGGAGTTTTATAGCCCCCAAGACCAGTCGTGGCATTGGGTTTGGGGTCGTGGCGGCATTTCGGCCGATACCTTGTTGGCCCAAACCGGCAGCTATTGGCAATATATTGTGGTGCCTATCACTTCGGCATCCTATTTCGATGCCAATTTCCAATTCCGTTTCCGCAACTATTGTAGTCTCGACAATGCGTCGAAGAAAGGCATACTGAGCAATGCTGACCAATGGAATATCGACTGTGTGTATATCAATCTGGGCAGAACCCTGGCCGACACGGCTATGCGCGATATGGCTTTTGTGAATCCCGCTCCCTCGCTGCTGCGCCAATATCAGGCTATGCCCGCTCGCCAGTATCAACCGTCGGAGCTGAAATCCAACCTGGATTTGACCATCACCAACCGGTTCTCTCAGCCATTGGCCTATCATTATGGCTATCAGATTGCCGATGCCAATAATACGCTTCATTCTTACGATGGTGGATTCGACAATGCCCCAGTGTATTGGAATGGCTATCAGTATCAGCAAGCGGAGGCACACGCTCATCCGCAGCTCGACTATACCTTGCCGTACCCTATGGCACAGCCCATGACGTTTACCGTAACCCATGTTTTGCGCGAAGGTGTGAGCGGCGATCCTTATCCCAACAATGATACGGTGGTTTTCCACCAGGTGTTCGACAACTATTTTGCCTACGATGATGGCGAGCCGGAAAATGGCTATGGTATCACCTCCACCTATTCCAAAGTAAAAGTGGCCTGTCGGTTTCAGCTGGCTGTCGAGGACACCCTTACTGCCGTGCTGCTCTATTTTAATCACACTTACCGCGATCAGAACGACGATGTGCGTTTCTTGTTGACGGTGTGGGACGACAATGACGGGCGTCCCGGCAATATTATTTACCAAGATCATACCCGCAGGCGTCCGGCTTATGCGGGGCTCAACCAGTATGTGCGCTATATCCTCGAAGACCCCGTTGTGTGCCAAGGCACTATCTATGTGGGATGGGAGCAGACTTCGGCCGACTTTATCAACCTAGGTTTCGACCGCAATAACGATGCCTCTGAGCATACCTTCTATCTGGCCGACAGCCATTGGCAGCAGAGTATCTTGCGTGGTGCTATCATGTTGCGCCCCTATTTTGGCCAAAAGGCCACTGTCGGCATCGCTGATATTACTGACCATAGTGGTGTTACGGTCAAAACTCAGGGCAGTCGAATAGTTATAGACCAGGCCCAGTTGGCCGATGTGGCAGTATTCGATATGATGGGCCGGTGCGTTTACTCTGCCCGTGGCATTTCGATGCTCACACCTCCACTGCCTAGCGGAGTGTACTGGGTGCGAGTAGGCACATCGTTTGCAAAAAAAATCATTATCTTATGACAACAGAACTTGACGAACTACAGCCTCAGGGCGATTCTGAATTATACGAACATCACCGCATTACGGTGGATAAGGGGCAGGCTATGCTGCGCCTCGACAAATATCTGCAGATGCGCCTCGAAGGGGTGTCTCGCACCAAGATACAAGCAGCCGCCAAGGCCGGTTGTGTGCTTGTAAACGATAAGCCTTCCAAGTCTAATTACAAAGTTAAGCCTCTGGATGTGATATCGGTGTTGCTGCCCGAGCCTCCCCACGAATTTGAAATCCTTCCCGAGCCGGTACCTTTCAACATCGTTTACGAAGATGACGATGTGTTGGTTATCGATAAGCAGCCGGGCTTGGTGGTACATCCCGGTCATGGCAATTATACGGGCACCCTACTGAACGGCCTTTTCTATTATCTGCAAGACAAGCAGGATGCCTCGGGCAATCCCATTGTGCCTTATTTGGTGCACCGTATCGATAAAGATACCTCGGGTCTGCTGTTGGTGGCCAAGAATGAGGAAGCGCAGGTGGTGCTGGCCAAGCAGTTCTTCGAGCATTCTATCGAGCGCAAATATAATGCGCTGGTGTGGGGCGGTTTCGACGAAGACAAAGGTACCATTGTCGGCAATCTGGAGCGCGCGCCTCAGGATCGCCGTATTATGCATGTTACTCCTGATCCTGACAGGGGCAAGCATGCCGTCACCCATTGGCAGGTGTTGGAGCGTTTTGGCTATGTTACCTTGGTAGAGTGTGTGCTCGAAACCGGGCGCACCCACCAAATCAGAGCCCACATGCAGCATATAGGCCACCCCCTGTTCAACGATGCCCCTTATGGTGGCGATCGTATTCTCAAAGGAACTACCTTCTCTCGCTACAAGCAATTTGTAGAGAATTGCTTCCGCCTCCTGCCCCGTCAGGCTCTCCATGCTTTGGTGTTGGGCTTTGAGCACCCGACCACCCATCAGCACATGCATTTCGAAAGCCCGTTGCCTGAAGATTTTGCAGCTGCTGTCAGCAAGTGGCGCTCTTACGGCAACTCCGGCAGCGAGTAGCACGTGCCGCAATAGCCCGGGTTTGATGGTGGAGTGCAGTCGAAAAAACAGCCTCTCGCTCCCAGTGGAACTCCAGTGAAGCTCCACATTAGAACCCTTATCCGTCCCTTACCCGTCCCATGTCCGTCCCATGTTGCTCCGATGTAAGCATAGGACGAATAAGCAATAAACTCCGGCTTGGCAGGGCCTATGACGTGAAGATACTGAGGAACAACGGCGCTCCTTGGCCAATGCTTAATCGAACTTGGACCAATATTATTATACCCCATTCATTTGTTGTTAGATGAATGGGGTATATTTTTGTTTGGGCAGTGTATGTAGGGCTTACTGCCTTTGAGCTATCGTGCTTTAGAGAAACAGCTGGTCTTGCAAAAATAGTAAGGTGTGGAGTAGAGCACTCGGTTGGAGCGGTCGGGGGTGATAAAGAGGTCGGCGCAAGCAATGTCGGCCTTGTCGTTGAGCAGGGTGCCCAGCACCTCGTCGAAAGTGTATCCGCTGAAATGAACAGGTCGGCCGATGAATATGCTAAAGCGTAGCATCAGCTCCACTTCGAAACCTGTCCAGATATTATCGCGATAAAAACTGAAAGGAGCATTATCCGAAAGAGTGGCAATTTCAAGTGGGTGACCTTTCAGATCTGCCAGATCTGCCAGTTCGGGCATATAAACAGTGTCCATCTTCGAACTGCACCAACGAGCCATCATGGTGTCCACAGTGCCGTCCGATTTGATCTGGATGATAAAATCGTTAAACTGTTGGCTCAGCTTTTCGTCCTTAAGTCTGAATGCGGCAGCCACATCATAGCCACCAGGCAGATTGAAGTCAATAGCCAGTCCGTGTTTCTCCAAATTGAGAGTCATCAGCTGTACTGTGTCGGTAATGCCGCAGTCGGTGGTGCCGTTTTCCACCGCTTTGATCAGTTCCGACGGGGTTCTGTATCTCACTAAGGTAATATTGGGGAAGTTGTCGGTATCGCTGAGCATCACATCCATAGTGCTACCCGTAACAACGCCTACGGTATGGCCGTCTAAGTCTTCAAGATTGGTGTATCCGGCCACGGTAGCAGGCTCTTCGGGAGTAGTGGTGCAGGCCGAAAAACCGAAAAATGCTACCATAATGAATAATATTGCTGTAGCAATAGATGTGTGTAATTTTTTATGGTTCATATTGTTGTAGAATAAAACGTATTTTTTTCAATTCACAAAGATACAAACTTTTCTTGAATAACAAAGATTAAAATGAAAGTGAAGGCAAAGCTCCACTGGAGCTTTGCCGATAGCGAAGCGTAGAAATCAACGCTAGCCGATGATATGCCGCAAGTCATTAAGCAAAAGTCCCCACTTTTGCGCCTTTGTTGACAAGGATTGGACAAAGAAAATGATTTCGCAAGGCAACCCCATTTCAACAATTCTGTTCCACTAGTTTGAATCGGACACGCCAGGTGCCGTCGTTGAAGTCGTGGCTGATGATTTTGAAGGTGCCGATTTCGGCAGTGTTGGCCACATGGGCGCCCACGCAGGCGCATACGTCGTAGTCGCCAATGCGTACGAGGCGAAGGGTTTGGCTGGCATCTTCGGGCAGTTTGCTGAGATCGACTTCGGCGGGGATGTGGTCGCGATCGACAAACTCAATGGTCACATCCAAGTGGGTTTGGATCACCTCGTTTACTTTGTCCTCAATGGCTTGCACTTGTGCTTCGGTGGGTGCGGAGGCCAGGAGGTAGTCGCACTTGCTTTTCTTCTTCTCGATGTGTGCGTTTCTAGACCGCGGGCAGCCAAACATCTTGACCATCGTGGCGTTCAAAATATGTTCCGCCGTGTGCATTGGCGGGTGCTCCTGCTTGTTGTGGGCATTTAATGTGATTTCTTGTTCCATGCTATTGATTGTTTTGATTAATCAGGTTTACTACCAGTTTGATAATGATGTCCTTCTCTTCGGGTCAGCTTTCGGCAATCATCAGTGTGAGAGCGTCCACCATCAGCCAGTTCCCAACCACCGGTTATTGGGATCAGTAATATCGGAAATGGTACTTCATGGTTGAGCCGTCGAGGAGGTTCTTGATCCGCTTGGGGTTGCCGTGGCGGTCGTAGCGGATGCGGCGGCATTTGGGTGCATGTTTGCCCTTGTAGTCCTGATAGCATTTGCGGGTCACGTATCCGTGCTTGTCGGCATACATCACCATCACATTGTTGTTACGGATATCGATATAGTAGTTTCTGCCGTCCTCCTCGTCGTAAATATTGATGCCCCCCTGCCATACATCCCAACCTGATTTCGAACTGTGCGAAGCCTCCAGCCACGATACTTGGCGGCCGAGGCTGTCGTATTGGTATAAGTGTATGCTCCCCATAAGCCATGCTATCACGCGGCCATTCTCGTCGAGCAGCACCGTATCCACATTATTGATTTCAATATAGGAGGAGTCGAGAATCCCCTCTATTGTGTCGTCGTCATAGGCCCATTTCTCTCTCCCGTCAGCCAGGTGGTAGTGGTGGACCGTGTTGTAGTCTGTGATGGTGTAGCCGTTGGTGTCGTAGTCGTATCGAAATTTAGATGTCACAGTTCCGAATGGATTTTCGTACACCGTCTTCTCGCGCAGCAGTCCTGTTGAGTCGTACTGGTAGAGGTAGCATTTGTAGTAGTGTTCTTTGGCTCCATTCGAAAAAGTATTACTATAGCATTTCGTCAGTCGCCGCTGCTCGTCAAATTCGTTGTATTCGACTATCCGGTCCTTGCCTCTTCGGTATTTGAATGTGTAGGATTTTACCTTGTCGTTGAATCCGCAGGTGTCTATCCTGGCCAATCCGTGGAACCTGCCTCGGTGTCGCTCCAGATAGGCCGTATCCTGCGCCGTCAGCGTCCTGCCATGTAGGCCTATGTAGGCTCCTGTGGTGCTGTCTATTCTCGGCAGGTTGAGGAAGGCAGCATTCTCTTCTTGGCTCTTGTTGTTGCCACCTTCCATCTCTCTTGTCTTCACCCGCCCGTATTGCTTTCTCCAGGCGCGACGAGTGTGGCGTAGCTGCTGGTGTATCCGCAACGGCTTGCCAGTGAGGTGGCGGTGATAGCAGCGGAGTATGATACCCGACATGTCGTCGGGATGCTTCACACCATTCTTGTTGAAATACTCGCTGAGCCTCGAGCCTCGCCACAGCCCCCAGGTGTTGCGGATCGTCAACCCCAAGCCGAAGTGGCTGGCGCCGATGAACTGATTCTCATCCATGGCCACATACAGGACTTTCGTGGAGTCTGGCACTAAGGTGTCCAGCACCCTAATGCAGTCGTTGAGATCTTTGGGTATGTAGGTGCTGTCGCTTTGCGACATGGCCTGCATCCCCCAAGACGTAAGCACCATTACAAACATCAGTAATTTTTTCATGGCTGTTGTGTAATCTTGTTCCATATTATTTTAGTTCATAACAGTACATTCGAAGTCATCTAATCTTCTGCAGTGGGTACAAATAAAGCAATACCCCCCTTCACCACACAAACCCTCCCAATATTCTTGAGGAGACTCGCTGTAAACGACCAATAGTCGCTGTCCGCATTGAGGACAACCCAATTTTGAATAGTATGGCCTATTGTCTTTTACAAACTCCCTCCAACATTCAAGGAGCACTAATGACCCTTTTAAGTCGTATCCGTCGAACGATAGGTCAGCGATTTCGGAATCTGTCAGCTCGCGAAACTTATTTTTTGAATCACACTTCCACTCTGGTTTTGGTGGAAGCGGTATTTCATTTGAAATACTGTCGCCTTGCTGCTCATCTTCAACAATACCACAGACAATACTATCTGAAAAAGCAATATCAGCAGTTTCCCTGTGCCCACAACCGCACAACACAAGCAGTCCGAAAAACAAGGCTTGCATCTTTATTATTAAGGGTGCGTTCATTCCTCCAGTATGCATCGGCGGGTACTCCTCTTTATTATGAGCGTTTAAAATAGGTTCTTGTTCCATATTTTAATTCTTGATTATTGAATCATAATCCTCGTCTAAAGCTGTGCATGGAT
>JAKSMO010000010.1 GCA_024400545.1 Bacteroidales bacterium
TGTGACTAAGCTGGGATTCGAACCCAGGACCCCATCCTTAAAAGGGATGTGCTCTACCTGCTGAGCTACTTAGTCATCCTCAAATTTGAGTTTGCAAAATTACAACTTTTTTCTCTTTTGACCAAAATTTTTTTTGCCTTATTTTTTTATTTACAAACCAAACAACTAATTATCAAACCAATAAACATGAAAGAAAAAAAAAATTTCTTATAAAATTCGCACAATTAATAAAAAATTTGTACTTTTGTTTCGTCAAAAAAATAAAAAATTGACCATTTTAATACAATAAAACCTATGAACAAAGACATTATTATCAAACAAGGCTATGGCGACCTACGCTTCGATATGCCCATAGAAGAAGTAGTAGCCCTGCTGGGCGAGGCTTCGGAAGTGGAGACTATAGAAAATGCTGCCGACGAGCCAACCACAGTGCTGCACTACAACAACGATTTCACCTTGTTTTTCGAGGGTGAGAATCCTATCCTTTCATGCATCGACATCAACGACGAGGACGCAACCCTCCTAGGCCAAGAGATTTTCGGTCTCTCCGAGCGCGAAATCGTTCAACTGATGGTGGCCAACAACTACCATGAGCAAGATGTAGATAACGAGGAATGGGGCGAACGCCGCATCACCTTTGCCGAAGGCAACATCGACTTTTTCCTTGAGGACGACGAACTGATGTCTGTAATTATCGGCAAATGATCATTCTCTCCACATCCTACCTGCCACCCATCATGTATATGGCAGCCCTGGCGCAACACGATTCTGCCCTTATAGAGCAAAAAGAGACCTTCCCCAAGCAAACCTTCCGCAACCGCACCATTATCGCCACAGGCAACGGTTTGCAAACGCTCTCGGTCCCCGTGGTGCGCACCCAAGGCAACCATACCCGCACCGACGAGATTGCCATAGCCTACCAAGAGCCATGGCAAATACGACATTGGCGCGCCATAGTGTCGGCCTACAGTGCGGCACCCTTTTTTCTTTACTATCGCGATTATCTTGAGCACGCCCTAATGCAGCACTACAACCGCCTAATCGATTTAAACGACGCTGTGCTCAAAGTGCTCATGAAACGGCTTAAGATCAACTGCAACATTGAGTATTCGTCGGACTTCCTCGGATCAGAGCAATTCGAAGGTAACAACACCTTGCTCTCTCTTACCGACAAACACGCGCAAACCATTGCCTCCCTCCCACCCTATTGTCAGGTTTTCGACAATCGCCTAGGCTTCCAAAGCAATCTGTCCATTCTTGACTTATTATTCAACCTCGGTCCCGAAGCACACAACTATCTCACTAATTTACCAATCAAATAATTCTTTTACCATGAGAAAACTAAAAATTGCTCTCGCAGTCCTCTCGCTCACACTTATGGGCGCATGCTCCGTTCAATCAAAAAACAACTCAGCCCAAATCAACGGAGAATGGCAAGTGGTAGAACTCTATGGCCAACCCATTCCCGAATGTCTCAACACACCCTCCCTCACCCTTAACGACTCCACTTCCCTGTTTGGCGGTGCCACTGGTGCCAACCAAATGACCGGGCACTACCAAATAAAAAACGACTCCATTACCTTTCTTGAAGGTGGAGTCACACTAATGATGGCCGACTCCGTTTCGATGGAGGTAGAGAATAACTATCTTCAGGCCATCGGCCAAACCCGTACCTTTGCGGTTGACGGCGAAAACCTAATTATGAAAGACCCCGAGGGCAACATCATCATCACTCTCAAGAAGAGATAATCACCCATTACCTCCAGCACCAAACACCCGGGTTTGTAGGCTACAAACCCGGGTGTTTTATTATTTAGTGAAGCTGGGTCAGGCGCCTTAGGCAACAACCTTTAATCTCAAACTTTCCTATAGTACCGCAAAATGGGCGGTGTAGAGACCATCGGCCAACACGCGCAGACGAAACACACTCTGGCACGATACCGTGTTGCCCTGCTCATCGGTCCATTTCACAAACCAGGCTCCCGCATTAGGCTCGGCCGTCAGCACGGCCTCAGAGCCGTGCAGATAGGCTCCACGACCCGTAGAAACCTTGCCCAAAGCCTCGTCGCTGCTCCGCACAATCACAAAATGCGAACGTTCAGAATCGACATCAAACTCCGATGACGGCAAAACAGAGGGCGCCAAGAAAGGCTTGTCGGTATAGCCTCCCCTACTCTCCACGGCAGCGTCCAAGGCCTCGGCCGTCATATACTGCTCGGCGATAGGGTTCACACACAACAACGTCTGCGTAGAAACATGTAGCTGGCCATCGCGCATGGGGCGAAAATGCACAAAAGCGGCGCCAGAAGCGGCCAAAGGTTCGACCAAAGCCAAGCGACCCTCCCTGTTCGTCCAACAGCCCGCAGCAACGTATTTCGACAGCGGCTCGTCATTTCTCGGATCCAAACTCACCTTGCTTACCTTGGCCGTAGCCCAAAGGCGACCAAACTCTCGATCCTGGCGTTGCTCAAAATAATAAAAAGCTAGCGTATCACCCGAATTAAAGCCAACATTGGCTTGCAGCACATCTTTTGCAAAATTAGCCACAGTCGTACCCTCATCGATAGCCTGATTCAACATCACATCAGTCACCACACAATTGTCAGCACTCAGCCAATAGCCTATAGTCGGCAGGCTACCCTGACTGATAATATGCTCCACCAGCACGCACCACTTCATATCACGCATCTGCTTAGTGAAATACACCTTGCGCCGCTTCATATTCAGACTAATGTACATTCCGCGCGCCTTCACTTTATTGTATCCACCCTCAAAAAGGTCTTGCACATCGGCATGAATCAAACGTTCCATCGCATTCACATTTCCCATAGGGAGCGTGGCCATCATACTCTCTTTGGTACGTGAGGCCTTGCGCGAATTAATTTTTTGTAACATTACCACAGAGCCATCCTTCTCGTGACGGAAAGTAACACTGCCGGAAGAACCGGATAGATTTTCTAAAATTCCTTTGAGCCTTGCCATAACATCAGATTTAATTTTGGGTTGCAAAGATAAGAAAAAAAACTGACATAAGAGAAAAAACGTGGAATAAACGTATTATTAACGTAGAAGATACGTAGAAGATACGTATTGAAATACGTTTGTTCTACGTTTATTCTACGTATTTAGTACGGTTTTTCTACGTTAATATGGTTGAGGAAAGGCGATGATTGGAGAAAACTAGGTTTATGGTGCGCCAAAGAGTATCGTAACTATCATAGAATGAATGATTACAGATACATTTTAGGACAAAATCACTTCATGCGTGTACAACACTTAGTAAACTTATTCCATGATAGTTACAAAATATCAAAAGGAGAGGAAAGAATGAGCAACGAATTGCGAGTACATATTGCAATTCCCACGACCAACAAGCATAGTAAGACATACCTGAAGCTTGCCTAATCACTATATCAAAAGCGGAGGCAAGTGAAAGGATAGCAGCTTAGGGCTATACATGGCTGACGGAAAAAGCCTCTACTGACGGAACTCTGCAAGAGATAAGAATAAGTAGTTAGTCCGCCAAGTTGGTTAGATATTGCCACAACACCTGTGACAACAACTAATCGGCTAAACTTTCTTGTTCGCACACACGTAACGTACATAGAATATGCACTTTAGGGCGTGCGTTTCTCGTGAAACTATAAAATACGTTTTACGATATATCAAATCTTATTGAATGCGATGAGCAGCACCGACACATCGGCTGGGGACACTCCGCTGATACGCGAAGCCTGCCCTATGGTTGCAGGGCGCATATTAGACAGTTTCTCACGAGCCTCGTACGACAACGACTGGATAGTGAAATAGTCGAAATCTGAAGGCAGCGGCACATTCTCGAACTTAAGAATGCGGTCGGCTACCTCTTGCTCTTTCTCAATATAGCGCTGATACTTCAACGATATTTCGGCAGCATTTACCGCATCAACCCTCACCGAGTCAGGCACTGAATCTATCTGCTCCTGAAGTTCGGGCGATACTACCACCAATTCTTTCATACTGATTTCTGGACGGAGCAGCAAGTTAACCAACTTTACTTTTTGAGAAAGCGTGGGTGTGTTGAGACTTTCAAGCATAGTGTTGGCCTTGCTAGGAAGTACCGAAGTATTGACCAAATAGTCTGACAACTGATCGGTATAACGATTCTTCTCCCCTACCCTCTTCATTCGCTGATCGTCGGCCAAACCAATCTCATAAGAGAGCGGTGTAAGGCGCACATCGGCATTATCCTGACGCAAAAGTATGCGATATTCAGCACGCGAAGTGAACATACGATAAGGTTCGTCAACACCCTTGGTAACAAGGTCGTCAATCAGCACCCCGATATAGGCCTGAGTACGATTAAGGACAAAACTTGGGCGACCTTGTATCTTGAGCACGGCATTGATTCCTGCCATCAATCCTTGACAAGCAGCCTCCTCATAACCTGTAGTACCATTGATCTGACCAGCAAAGTACAAGTTTTCTACACGCTTGGTTTCAAGTGTGTAATTGAGTTGGGTGGGCGGGAAATAGTCGTATTCTATGGCATAACCCGGCTTGTAGATACGTGCATTTTCAAATCCTTTAATGGCATGGAGCGCATCGAGCTGCACCTCCAAAGGCAGCGAGGATGAAAAGCCATTCAGGTAATACGAATTGGTCGTCCACCCTTCGGGCTCTACAAATAGCTGGTGCCGGTTCTTATCGGCAAAGCGCACAATCTTGGTTTCAATACTTGGGCAATAGCGCGGACCATTGCCTTGTATGCGACCTGTATAAAGAGGAGAACGGTCGAAACCTGTGCGAAGGATTTCGTGAGCCTCTTCATTAGTATATGCCAAATAGCATGAACGCTGATGGTCGAGAGGTTTGGTATCGGTATAAGAAAATTTCTGAGGGAGCTCATCACCGGGCTGCTCTTCAAGCTGCTGAAAGTTGATGGTTCGGCCATCGATACGAACAGGCGTTCCGGTCTTGAGCCTATCAACCTCAAAGCCTTGTGACAGCAATTGATCGGAGAGTCCGACAGCTGACCTCTCCCCTATCCTACCGCCTTGCCAGCTATCCTCGCCAACATAGATTGTGCCATTGAGGAAAGTGCCATTGGTTAGTACAACGGCTTTGGCAGGAATCTCTATACCCATACGGGTGCGAACGCCACAAGCAACACCGCCATTGATAATCACTTCCGTTGCCTCGTCCTGCCAAACAGAGAGATTGGGAGTTTTTTCGAGCATATGGCGCCAATTGAGAGAGAACAACATTTTGTCGCATTGTGCCCTAGGACTCCACATAGCCGGACCTTTGGAAAGATTGAGCATGCGAAACTGGATCATCGATTGATCGGTGACAATTCCAGAATAGCCACCCAAGGCATCCACCTCTCGGACAATCTGACCTTTGGCCACTCCACCCATGGCAGGGTTGCACGACATCTGGCATATTGTATCAATATTCAAAGTAACGAGCAAGGTTTTTGCTCCCATATTAGCAGCAGCAGCGGAGGCTTCGGCGCCTGCATGGCCACCGCCAACAACAATCACATCAAAAGATTCCCAGCGCATAGCAACAATTTATTTTTAAAGAGATAGGGTAGGAGTAGAGGGAAAAACTAATGTATCACTAAACAAAAACAGTCACGTTTCACGAGAAACGAAGCAATTAATTCATTGAATTCCACAATGCTAAAGCAGCTTCTTCCTTTTTGCGCATCATAGCGGCATCCTCATCAGACTTGTCCGCCTGACCCAAAAGATGCAAGATTCCATGGATGATAACACGGTGTAGTTCCTGTTCGAAAGTGGTGTTGAACAGTTGGGCATTTTCTTTAACCCGATCGACACTAATCAAAATATCGCCTGAAACAATCTTGCCTTCTACATAATCGAAGGTGATAATATCGGTATAAGTATCATGGTCGAGATACTCGCGATTAACCTGGATGAGGTAATCGTCGTCGCAAAACACATAACTAATATCACCAACCTTTTGCCCTTGAGCCTTGATGATGTCGGTTATCCACTTTTTCACCTTCATTTTACCTTTGAGGTCAAAATTTGTGTTTTCGGAAGAAAAATATATTGCCATAATACTAAAGATATACGAAATTATCGGAAAATGTTAAAAAGATGAACAAAATGATTTTTTAGCGTTGAACGATTGAAGAAGATAAAATAGATTCAAGTATTACTAAATCAAATTGTTAAACCAAAAAACTATCTATTTTTGCTCAAAATCTATCAAATAAAAACAAGTAGCAGTACAATTGCCTTGCACATCCAAATGTCGTTGAGGAATAGTTAGGCCAACGTATTAACAAGTGAAGGGGTAGGGGAGTGCACGGAGAATTGTTCGAGGACGGAAACTCGACGGGCAGCTTCGGTAGCATCTATGCCACGAATTGCAAAAATCATCTGGAGAGAATGACCATTGTCCGACACACAGACTTTGTCAGCCAGGGCTTCGGCAAAGAGAAAAATATCATCATTGTTCGACGACTGACTTGAAAAATCAGCCAATTCACACTGCAACGAAAAAGAGAGTCCCTCTCTACAATGGCGGAACGAAAGTGTGGCTTTGTGATTGGAAGAATCGGACATGACCGAATCTACAGCCTGAAGAACTGGCACAGATATAGTAGCATAATAATTATAGACATGATTATCGTCACAAATGTTGCGGATGAAGTTGTCAACAATCACCTGATAGTTTGTACCATTTTGAATTTCAATTTGTTCCATAACAATATACTACTTTATGTAAGTTTACAAAGATACACTATTTTTTTGAATTAATAAGCCTAAAATCACATATTATAAAAATAATCATTCACTTTAGACTTATAATAAGGTGATAAGGAGGGAGGTACGGTGCGGAATAGTTCTGAATTTTTGTCTTGCAACCGCTTAAATTTTTCTATTTCTGAAGGCGACATTTGATGATTTATGTCTTTAGCCTCACGGCTTTGGCGACGCTCCTCTTTTTCACGCTCCATTTCGGCCTTTTCGTGTTCAAGCAAACGGGTCATAATTTGCTGCTGCCTATTGATGGTCTGTTGAGTTATGACCTTGTTAACCAGATCGGTCTCAGTTTGTTCCATTTGCTTCATCAATTGATCGATTTCTCTGGCCAACTTGGCATTTCCGGCACTTCCTTGCTTCAATTCCTGGCCATATTCCTGCATCATGCGACGAATCATTTCTTGTTGTGCGGCCATACGCGCAAACTCTTGGCTCATTTGAGAACTTCCTTTATCACCTAACTTTTTGCGTTGTCCTTTTTGATCGGCTTTTCCCTCTTTATCTAATTGTTTCTTAAGCGCTTCCATTTGCTTATTAAGCTCTTGCTGCATCTGTTTCATCGATTTGGGCGATGGCTTACCCTTACCAGGGTTGCTACAACTACCTTGCTGTTTTTTGCCTTTGTTTTTACAGCTTCCATTTTTCTTCTGTTGCTGGTTGGCACGCATCTGGCTTTGCATCTGATCGAGCGATTCTGCCAAAACTAGGGCAAGATTGTTGAATGAAGTCATAGCATATTGCATCGACGAAGCTGCTTGCGGATTCTTATATTCGCCATAAAAAGACTGGTTCAGATTAAGCAAATCACGCAAAGAACGAGAGATACTATTGTTGATTTCCGATACATTCTTATTGATGACCGATGCCACTTTAACCTGTCGTTTGGCAATAGCGCGAAGCGAATCCTCTACATTGCGAAAATCATCCTTTACTTTATTCTGACTTGATATAATAGATTGATATAAAGGATCTTGTATATAGGTATTCTGAGCTTTAGAAATCAGTTTTTCTTGATTGAATGATAGCTGAACCAAGCTCTTGAGTAAGCGACGAATAAGTTCAGCGTCCTCGGCCAGATCTTGTTGCTCGAGATCTTGTTCGGCCTCAGCAAGTTGCTCGGACAATTGATCAAGCTGATCAGCAGCTTCTTTCTGCTGCTGAGATGCATCTTTATTCTTGCCCTTCTTCATATTATCCTCAGCATTTTGCTGATTCTGATCGATCTTTTTCATTAGATCTTGGTCAACCTTGAAATTCAAGTCTTTATCAATATCCTTATACTCTTTTTGGATATCCTTGATGTCTTGCTGAAGTTTATCAAATTGCTGCGACAAATCTTGCTGTTCTTTGGCTAGCTTCTCTTTTTCGTCCTTAGAATTGGCTTTCTCAGATTTTTGAGACAGATCACGCTGTTTTTCAGCTAATTGTTCGGTTTTTTGAATGGCATCTTCCACCTTTTTTTCCATCTCCAAACGCTTCATCAATTCGATATTCTGGTCGAGTTGCTTCTCTAAGTCGGCATTATCCATCTTTAGTTGTTCGAGCTGTTCTTGGATGTTCTTTTTGTCCATCTCCTGCATCATCTTGTCGATTTCCTGCATCATCTTTTTCATCTCATCGTTCATTACCTCATTCATCAGACGCTCGAGCTCTTGCTGTTTTTCTAACAACTTTTCGCTTTGATCTTTATATTTTTGTTCCAAACGTTTGTTTTCTTGCAGCTGTTGTTGCATTTGTTGTAGCAGATTCTTGACCTCCTGTTGTTTCTTGGCCAAATCCTGAAGGTCTTTTTTGTCCTGCCAGCTCAACTCTTTCTTATCCACCAACTTACGCATAAGTTCATTGATATCTTGCTGCATTTTTTTGAGCTCAGATACAGACTTTTGTGCTTTGTTCTGTGCTTCGGCAGAATTGCGCTCGAGGATATTCTCCAATTCTTTTTCGGTAGGAATCACCACCTCAAATTGTTGTGAAGTGGCTGACTTGGGGCCATGCACGCCATCATTATCCCACACCTGGAAATAATAGACTAACTTATCGCCAGGATTGAGCTGAATTTCGGCCAGATTGGTGGAGAAATAAAATTCTTGAACGGATTCGTTGGAAAGGCCTATTGGCGTAGTGGTTACAACTTTGTGAGATGTATCATTTACATTGGTTATCACCATCTTAAACTCAAGTTTGGAGAAACCATAATCGTCTTTAATTCGGCCATTGAAGAACAAACGGTCGGGCATTGTGGAATCCTGCATCTCAAGAACAGAAATCATGGGTATCGCATCTTCAACCGTTGTAACAGCATAGGTTAAAGTGTCGGAATTTGGAGAAAAATCGTTGGCAGCAGAAAACGAATATTCAAAGGACTGCATGGCACGAAGCGAGAAGGAAATTCGGCCGTTAGCATCAGGTATTAATTTTTTAACTTGTTCGTTAACAAAGAAATACAGAGTATCTACATGAGAGGTATTGAAATACCATTTGATAGATGTTCCTTGTGGAACAACAACCTCGCCTTCGTTGGAAAGGGTTTCGGAAGCCTTGTTAGTATAGGTGGGGTAGGAGAGGGCTAATTGGAAATCGACCACAGAAGGTTTAGGAAATACTTTAAGCGTATATTCACTAGAAACAACCTGAGCTGCCTCAAAATGAAAATCAACACTGCGCTGAACTGTTTTAAAAGTATAAGAATAATGAGTTTTATCAATTTGCACCATTTTGAATATGTTGCCGTTTATGTTGATAAAAGCCTCGTTAGGTATGGAATTGCCTTCAATGGAAACAAGTAATTCAAAATCATCTTGTTGAGAGCATTCCAAAAGTTTATTTTGAATAACAAAAGAAAAGGGAGCTGGGCGCTCGAATTGAGTGGAATAGTGTGTGATACGATGAGAAGGCTGAGTGAGTAGGGTGGGGGAGAAAAGGAGTATTGCAATTATAAGGATGACGGGAATGGCAAGATATTTGAGATACTTGGTATTGGCCTTAATATCGATAGCCCTATGGAAAGGAACGGGCTTGAGCTGCGCTGTTTTTTGAGCAATAGCAGCTTGAAGAAGATCATCATGGGCACTGGTACCTGACTGTTGTAACTGAAGCAGGTTGAGCAATTTATCTTTGACTTCAGGGAAGTGACTGCCCACAATACGCGCAGCATCTTCATAGGAGATAGTTTTGCCCAAACGGAACATCTTAGCCAAAGGAATAAGCACATAATAGCCTATAAGTCCGAAACTAACAAGTAAAAACACCCAAAAGAAAATAGCGCGTATTATGGTGCCGAAATAGCCAAAATATTCGAAAAATGATAGGACTAAATATAATGACAATAGCAGCGTAAGGACATATAGTATGCCTTTTATCATCCTGTTTTTGTAGTACTTACGGATGAAATTATCGAGACTTGACAGTATAGTATCCTTATTTTGCACAATATTTAAATAACTTGCAAAAATACGAAATTTTTTGGATATATCGCTGTTATTTTTCGACTTGAAATAAATTATAGGTAACTTCCCAAAATCCTTCATGTGGCCCGCTACACCTCTTTGGTTGATCCTCTTTGGTTGATAACATTTGATTCTAGAATCAGTTTGCTCAAAATAAACCTTTCAAATTCCAAATTAATTTTGAGAAGTAACTATGGAAAAAAAAGCATTAATCAAAATAAAAAGTGTACCTTTGCATTTTGAAAAAAACACATTATGAATAAAGTAATCATCATAACAGGAGCATCGTCGGGATTCGGAAAAATAACTGCCGAACGTTTAGCTAAGCACGGACATACCGTATATGGAATCTGCCGTAGATCAATGCAGCATGAAAGCATCAAATATATTCAGTTGGATGTGAGAGACAAAGAAGCTATCGCGCTGAATATAAAAGAAATACATGATAAAGAAGGCCACATTGATGTACTGATAAACAATGCGGGCATGGGCATTGGGGGATCGCTAGAAATGGCCACACAAGAGGAGATTGAGACTCAAATGAATGTGAATTTTATGGGCTGCGTGAATATGTGTCAAAGTGTGCTTCCCTATATGAGAAAACAACGCAATGGGAAAATCATAAATTTGAGCTCTATTGGCGGAATTATGGGCTTACCCTACCAAGGGTTCTACTCGGCCTCGAAATTCGCTATAGAGGGCTTTTCTGAGGCTCTGAGCGCCGAAGTAAAGGGCTTTGGCATCAAGGTTTCGATGGTGGAACCAGGCGACTTTGCCACCAACTTTACGGCCAGCCGCAAGAACTCTGAGGCCACGATGAATGACCCTGACTACGGCCCAATTTTCAAACGCTCTCTCGGACTGATTGAGAAAGAGGAGAATGGGGGTTTGAAACCTGAGGTTTTGGCTCGCAAAATAGAGAAAATCGTAAATGCCAAGCATCCAAGACTGCGCTATGTGGTGGCAAATTTGGAGCAATGGTTCTCGGTTGTTCTTAAAAGGTTGATACCCGGCAATTTGTTTGTTGATATCTTAGTCAGCTACTATAAAACTAAGCCTAACAAACATTAAACTAACAAAACAATTAACTTATAACTAATTGGTATTCAAATAATAGGTGCCAGTATTAACTATACTGACACCTACTATTATATTAGAATCTTTTTAAAAGATATTATTAGCAATGTTTAAATGCTTTTCTTGAAGATAGCTCGTTTGAGTAGGGGAGTGGTATCGTATGTGGTATCCCAAATGCGTTGTGCTTCATTGCCAATGATTTGAGGATTGGTGTAGGCCCAACGAACATTGTTCTTGATGGCATTCTTGTTCATCTCGGAATAGTAGATGGAATGCACACCGCGTTTCTGCCATTCGGGCAGTACACCGTTGAGCAACAAATCGATATCGGTAAAATGATGGAGTGAACGGAGGATATGATACCAGCCGAAGGGGAAAAGACGGCCATTAGCTTTCTTGAAACCAGCGTTAAGGTCAGGCAGACTGAGACCAAAAGCAATCAGATTATCGTTCTCATCAACCACAAAATTAGCAAATTCAAGATTGACAAAGGGAATATACTGTTTGATATAACTGTCGATTTCCTTATCGGTAAAAGGCACAAAATCATAGAGATCTTTGAAAGCACCATTGATAGCCAAAAAGAACTTGCGGGCATAGGGATAGACCTCTTTACGCGATTTGAAGTGGAGAAGACGGAGGTTGTACTTCTTCATAATCAACTCGTTGATGCGGCCCACCTTTTCGGGAATAGGCTGAGAAGCAGGCATGATGTACTGTCCCCACTTGCAAGCCACTTCGCAACCCTTACGCTCCACAAAATCAATATAATATTTTGGATTATAAAGGGTTGTCATATTCTGGCGTGCTTCGAAATTCTCAATCACCCAGCACTCCTTATCCATATCGGTGAATCCAAAAGGTCCCTCAATCATATTCATACCTTTTGAACGACCATAGTCAGCAACAGTATCAAAGAGTTTTTCAAAAACCTCGTAATCCTCTATGAAATCGAACCAACCAAAACGAACAGCCTTCTTATTCCATAACTCATTGACTGAATGATTGATAATACCAGCCACACGGCCCACAATCTGCTTTCCTCTATAGGCCAGCCACATCTTAAGATCGGCATGTTCGAGGGAGGGATTTTTCTTGGTAAGAAGATTAATCTCATCAAAATTCAAGGTGGGGATATAAGAAGGCACATCCTTGAAAAGCTTGTTGGCAAAAGTAACGAACTTGCGGAGTTCGCGACGTGAGCTAACCTCTTTAATTACAATTGGTTCCATATAAAATAAATAGGTTAGAGTATTTCTAATTGTTTGAAAGTGCGATATATTTTCTCCACAGCCGTGTCGATCTGCTCATGGGTGTGAGTGGCCATGATGGCAAAACGGATGAGCGTATCGTGCGAAGGCACAGCGGGAGGAATGACGGGAGTAACAAAAATGCCATCGTCGAAAATCATGCGCGTAGCCAAGAAAGTCTTCTCGGCATCACGAATGAAAAGAGGGATAATGGGCGACTGGGTATTGCCTATCTCGAAGCCCAAATCGCGATAACACTTTAACGCATATTCGGTATTGTTCCAAAGCTGAGCCTGACGCTCGGGCTCGCTACGCATGATGTCGAGAGCGGCCGAAGCAGCTGCCGTGGCAGCAGGGGCGATAGATGCGGTGAAAATATAAGGACGAATATTGTGTTTCAGATAGTTGATAGTCTCTTTATCGGCTGCCAAAAAGCCACCAATAGAGGCCAAAGACTTAGAGAAAGTGCCCATCACCATCTCCACCTTAGACAACATATTGTAGTGATCGCAAGTGCCACGACCCTCACGACCGAAGACACCCAAACCATGAGCCTCATCAACCATCAAAGTGGCCTGATATTTGTCGCAGAGAGCCACCATCTGATCAACGGGAGCCACGTCGCCTTCCATTGAGAAAACACCATCTGTAACCACCAGTTTAACAGCATCTTCGGGAAGTTTTTGGAGCACACGCTCCAAATCTTCCATATTGTTATGCTTGTATTTCAAGGTGTTGGCAAAAGTAATAAGTTTGCCTTCCATGATAGAAGCGTGATCCAATTCATCGTATATCACATAGTCGTTGCGACCCGTGATGCAAGGGATAGTGCCCGAATTGGCCTGGAAACCGGCAGAGAACAGCAGCACACCTTCCTTGCCCATAAATTCAGCCAACTTGTCCTGCAACTCGATATGGATATCCAAAGTGCCATTAAGGAAGGGAGAACCGGCACAACCAGTGCCATATTTTTGAATGGCTGCCTGGGCTGCCTCTTTGATCTTAGGGTGATTGGTGAGACCAAGGTAAGAGTTTGAACCAAACATCAATACCTTCTTACCGCTGACGATAACCTCAGTGTTTTGTTCCGACGAAATAGGTGTGAAATAAGGGTAAACCCCCTTGGCTTTTGCCTCTTGAGGGACAGTATAACGAGATAATTTAGATTGTAAAGGTTTCATCTATTCTTTCATTATAAATAAAAGTGCAAATTAACAAAAAAAATCCCATATAACAGAAATCTATTCTGTTAAAAAGGTAAACAATCTTTCTGTCAATCTGCTCGCTCCAATTCTAAAAAACTGATTAGTAGTTTGTTCTTTACCTACAATTTGACATGCTAAAAGATAGTATTTTAACACTTCTTCGGGAGTGGAAATACCTCCAGCAGCTTTAAAACCAACCCACTTTCCAGTTTTTTTATGATGATTACATATTATATTAAGCATAACTTCGGCTGCCTCCAAAGTGGCCGAAACAGCAATTTTTCCTGTGGAAGTCTTGATAAAATCAGCCCCTGCATCAATAGCTATTTGCGATGCTTTGGCAATATTATCAGCCGTTTGCAACTCGCCAGTTTCCAATATAACTTTCAGCGTTCGGCCTTGGGTCAAATCGCGAATAGCAGCTATTTCGTCAAATACCTTTTGGTAGTCTCCTTCCAAAAAAGAACCTCGCGAAATGACCATATCAATTTCGTCGGCACCTTCATCAAGAGCATACTTAATCTCTTGTAACTTAACGGGTAGGGGAGACTGACCAGCAGGAAAAGCTCCTGCCACAGAAGCAACCTTGATACCGCTATTTTGAAGCAAATGTGCTGCCTGGTGAACAAACACAGGATACACACACACTGCTGCCACATGTGAAATGCCATGCGCGGCATCCTGCAACTGAATAGAACGCTCACAAAGCTGCTGAACACGTTGGCGAGTGTCGGCACCTTCGAGCGTGGTATTATCAATGCACGAAAAAACCTGCCGCAAAGCATCACGATTTACGGCAGTAGAAATTGATGTTGACATTTGTATCTTATTTCAACAATTGACTAATCTTTTCGACACGGCGCTGATGACGACCGCCTTCGAACTCGGTGTTGAGAAATTCGTCAACAATCTGCAGAGCCACTTCCTGTGGAATGAAACGGGCAGGAATGGAGACCACATTGCAATCGTTGTGCTGACGACCTAGGTGGGCAATCTCGGGAGTCCAGCTCAGAGCGCAACGTACATTGGGATATTTATTAACAGTCATCTGCACACCGTTGCCGCTACCGCAAATAACGATACCACGGCGATATTCGCCATTGTTGATAACACGACCCAGCTGATGTGCAAAATCAGGATAATCAACACTTTCGCTACTATTAGTACCAAAATCCTTTACCTCAAAACCTTTCTCGGCAAGGTATTTTTTGATTACTTCTTTCAATTCAAAACCGGCATGATCGCATGCCATAGGAATAATTTCTTTCATAAACAAGCGTGTTTATAACTATATTAATTTTGCAAAATTACACATTTTGCGTAAATCATTCATATTAAAACAAATTTACTTTTCCACATATTTTTGAACATATTTGTATGAATAAGAATGTCAACATAATACAAGTTATCAACAATAACAATGTTGATAAGTGAGAATAACTTTGTGGATAAAAATTGAAAACATTTTTGGGGCTAGTGACTGTTGAAAACCGACAGTTTTTTCCAACTTTATCAACAATTATACCCTGGCGCAACTATAGTTTGTACTATCAACAAAAAGCTGTTGGGACAGCAAAACGCCCTTTTGTTGATAAACATTTAAATATAAGAATACCAAACTATTGTAATATGAAAACTTGTTGATATCTGGTGATAACGAAAAAGCTGACAAAAGCCGTTACACGAGTTATCAACAAAACTAACATGGTTAATAAAAGAAAAAGATTAAATAAAAAGGATAAAGATATTTTTAAATCAAAAGAGAAGGTGATTTGGATATTTCAATATCTTTTCGTATCTTTATAAGAAAAGTTTTTTCAATAGCTCCGTTTCACCTTGTTTGAAACGCTATATATTGATTGTTATTTTACGAATAAACAAGTGGAGTTACACTGGAGCTGCACTGGAGGTGAAGCGGTGCTAAAAGATCATTCCAAGCCTTCAGTTCCGTCGATTCTACGGTCATTCTACGGTCATCTTATGGTGATGCTACGGCGTAGGACCGTAGCTGTGCCGTAGAAACTCCGTTGGATCACCGGAATGTCTATGTTGCTACTTTGATTTTTTCGTCTTGGTGAATATGCAAAACGCATCTTGGCCGTTTTCCAAACTTCAAAATTCAATCATTTTTAACGTTAAATTCGCCGCAAAAACCTTGTTTTGTCGCTACATATTTAAGATGTTGAAAATTAATTAATAAAGCAGTTTTAAAAAATATTTAAATATTTATATGTTTCAATTCATAAATTTTTCGTATCTTTGCAGTCCAAAAATATGCACATTTATCCTTCATTTTTTTACAAATAGACACAAATACATTGATATATGGACAACAACTTTTTGAAGAGTGAAATCATTCGTTTGAAAAAGGAAAAGAACGCTGTGATTTTGGGTCACTACTATCAGCGCGACGAGATTCAGGAACTGTCGGACTATATTGGCGACAGTCTGGCCCTGGCTCAGCGTGCCCAGGATTGCGACAACGATATTATTGTTTTCTGCGGAGTGCATTTCATGGCCGAAACTGCCAAGATTCTTAATCCTTCGCGTAAAGTGCTTCTGCCCGACATGAATGCGAGCTGCTCGTTGGCCGAGTCTTGTCCTGCCGAGGCCTTTGCTGAGTTTAAGGCCCAGCATCCCGACCACATGGTGATTTCATACGTCAACTGCTCGGCCGAGATCAAGGCGCTTAGCGATTTGATTTGTACTTCGGGCAATGCCGAAAAGTTGGTGCGCTCGTTGCCTGAAGATCAGAAGATTATCTTTGCTCCCGATAAGAATTTGGGTGGATATATCAATGCCGTGACTGGACGTAACATGTTGTTGTGGAATGGTGTATGCACTGTTCATGATGCTTTGCATGCCGAAAGTGTGTTGAAACTGAGGGCAGAGCATCCCGATGCTGCAGTGATTGCGCACCCCGAGTGCAATAGTGCTCTGCTGCAGGTTTCGGATTTTGTGGGCAGCACCAAGGCTATGCTCAACTATATTAAAACGTCGGGCAAGAAAAAGTTTATCGTTGCCACCGAAACGGGCATTCTTTATGAAATGCGCAAGGAAAACCCCGACAAAGAATTTGTGGTTGTTCCTTCGGGCGATGGTTGCTGCAGTTGTGCCGATTGTGCTCATATGAAGCTCAACACACTGGAAAAACTGTACAATTGCTTAAAGGATGAAACTCCCGAGATTGTTATGTCGGCCGAGCTGATTGAAAAGGCAAAGAAACCTATTGTGCGCATGCTTGATATGTCGAAGCAGTTGGGTATTATTAAATAATGCGCGGACAAGAACAGGTATATAAGTATTTGGCCGAGCAGGGTATAACGTTTGACTACTACGAACACCCTGAGGCTCCCACGATAGAGATTGCGTCGCAATATTATCGTGGCGAGGGCACCACATTGTGCAAAAACCTCTTTTTCCGCAATCATAAGGGCAATAAGCACTATCTTGTGATTATGGACTCGCGCCACGACTTGGATATCCACGATTTGGAACACCGCTTGCATCAGGGAAAGTTGTCGTTTGCCTCGGCCGAACGGATGATGAAATATCTGGGAGTAAAGCCAGGTTCGGTGTCGTTGTTTACTTTGGTGAACGATGCCGAGCATGAGGTGATACTGTTTGTGGATAATGAACTGCGCAAGGCTGAGCGAGTGAGTTTTCATCCCAACGACAATACTGCTTCGCTTGTGATCAGTAATGCCGACATGATGAAATTTGTGGAGACGATAGGCAACGCATACCAGTTTTTAGATCTTTACGAAACCGAAAATAAACCTGTTGATAACTAGTGGGGTGGGGGAGATAGCCTGTTGAAAACCAGGTTAGAAATTGTTGATAACTTAAAAAAATAATGTTTCACGTGAAACAATTGGAATATAAAGTTACAGAACAAAAAGAGTTGATGGCATTTTTGATGGAAAAGATGCCTGATACGAGTCGTACCAAAGTGAAAGACTATTTGGCACACAATGTTTGTGTGGATGGTCGTAGGGTGAGCCAGTTTAATTACCCCCTCATGCCCGGCATGGTGGTGAGTATTGAAAAGGCTAGTTACAAAGAGCGAATGAAACCTCGTAATTTGGACATTGTGTATGAGGACGACTTCTTGTTGGTGGTGAATAAGCATGAAGGTTTGTTGTCGAATAGCAAGAAACCCAACGAAACCACAGTTATCACAGTTCTTAACCGATATCTGCATCTCTCGCACCAAAAGTGCAACGCCCATATTGTGCATCGTTTGGACCGCGACACTTCTGGACTGATGGTTGTTTCGAAATCGAAGCAGGTATCGCAGGCTTTTGAGGCCGACTGGAAGGGTTTGGTGAACGACCGCGCCTATGTGGCTGTGGCTTGGGGTAAGTTGGAACCTGCCGAAGGCACCATTAAATCGTGGCTTACCGATGGCGAATACTGTGTGCTTTCATCGCCCACCGATAATGGCGGCAAATTGGCTATAACCAACTACAGGGTGGTGAAAACCAGCCGCCGATACTCGTTGGTGGAACTGCGTTTGGATACCGGTCGTCGCAACCAGATTCGTGTACATCTGCGCGAAGAGCAGCATCCGGTGGTGCACGATCCAATGTATGGCTACAAAGACGATGTTTCGCCCATCAACCGTTTGGCCCTGCATGCTTTTCGTTTGGGTTTCACCCATCCTATTACGGGTAAGCACCTCACTTTCGAGACACCTTATCCTACTTCGTTTATGAAATTAATGGAGTTGTAAATAATAATAAAACCCTTACGTGGGCGTTGTAAATATAAGTTTAGAAAATATGAAAATAAATGCTTTTGCCATATTGCTGATGTTGGTTGGCGCACTTTCGTTGAAAGTGAGCGCTCAGTGGGTGCCTTATTATCCTGGCACGATGTATCGTGTGGATGTGGATGACACTATCACCGACCCCGACCATTGGCAGTTGCAGTTGCCCAAATATGAGCCGCATCTCTCGGTCAGTACAGGCTTTTTTGGCACAGACTTTGGCGATAATCGGCTCTATACCTCGGTAGCTCCGTCGCTCATAGTGCGGCCTAACAGCAAATGGACACTGATGGGTGGTTTCCGCATCACTACCGATATGGGCTTGAACAGCCACTATATTATCGACAATGCTAATCCGAGCTATGCCCCCTACAAGCGTAATGGTGGCACGGGTCTGGTGTCGGCTGGCGTGGCAGCACAGTATCAGGTGAACGACAACATTTGGTTGGCTGGTTCCATCTATCACATGACTGGCACTTACGCCCCGCTGTATTTTGGCAACGGCAATGTGTTTGATGTTTCGTGCACCGCCATTTCGGCCGAGGCTGCGTTCCGTTTTGCCAACAACAACTTGCTCCATATAGCTTTCACTTATATCAACGACCAGAATGGCACCATGCCCTACATGATGCATGACGCTTGGATGCACTGTGTAGGTTTTGGCGGATATGGCATGTATACCAATCCTTGCTATCATCACATCAATCCCACGAGTTCTTATCTTATGCCTATGTGCTATTGATAGGATTACAAGTGTAACATCTAGATTGAAAAATTGTAAAATGGAATATAATACTCAGCGAAATCAACTCAAAATCACCGACTACGGTCGCAACATATATAAACTTATCGAATATGTGAAGACTGTGGAAGATCGTGAGAAAAGAAGCCAAATGGCTTCAGCCATAGTGGATATCATGGCCAATATTAGTCAGGAACCTAAAGAAGGCGAAGATTACAAGCGTAAATTCTGGGTGCATTTGATGATTTTGGCCGATTGGGATTTGGATGTAGATAAGCCCTATGATATTTCGCAAGAGGAAAACGAGAAATTCACTCCTCGTCCTTTGTCGTTCAAGAAGTCGCGTCCTCGTTTTCGTCACTATGGTGCCATTATGGAAAACATGATTAAGACCGTGTCGGATTATCCCGAGGGTGAGGAACGCCAAGAATTGGTGGGTTTGATGGCTCATGCCATGAAACGCGACTATTTGTTGTGGAATCGCGATACTGTGAAAGATAATCTGATTTCGGAACAGATGCAGATTATCTCCGACAATAAGCTTAGTGTGCCCGACGATTTTGAGTATTACGATTTTCGCGACTATCTGAAGGGCACTTCCGACGAGCGTAGGCCCAATGGCACCCGCAAAAAGAAAAAGAAGAAAAAGTAATTTTGGAATAATATGTCATCATTCGAAATAACTGGCGGTTATCGTCTCAGTGGCGAGATTCATCCTCAGGGAGCTAAAAATGAAGCTCTCCAGGTGATTTGTGCCGTGTTGCTTACAGGCGAGAAGGTTGTGATAAGCAATGTTCCCGACATTCGCGATGTGAACAAGCTCATCAGCCTTTTGCAGTTGCTGGGTGTGAAGGTGCGCCGTTTGAACGACGATAGCCTTCTCCTCACCGAAGGTCGCACCTATGAGTTTCAGGCCGATGACATTGACCTTTCTGTTTTGCGTAGCGAGGAATTCTCTCAGCAGGCCACGGCTTTGCGCGGCTCTATCATGGTGGTGGGTCCTCTGCTGGCCCGTTTTGGGCAGGCACTTGTTCCTCAGCCTGGTGGCGACAAGATTGGTCGTCGTCGTTTAGACACTCATTTTCTGGGTATGGAAAAACTGGGAGCCACGGTGACTTATTGTCGGGGCGGTTATGAGGTTATGGCGTCGAAATTGGAAGGTTGCTATATGCTGCTCGACGAGGCTTCTGTGACGGGCACGGCCAATATCATTATGGCTGCCGTGATGGCACAGGGCAACACAACTATTATGAATGCAGCCTGCGAGCCTTATGTTTATCAGCTGTGTCATATGCTCAACAACATGGGTGCCAAGATTTCGGGCGTGGGGTCGAACCTGCTTACCATTCAGGGCGTGAGCGAACTGCATGGCTGCGAGCATCGACTGCTGCCCGATATGATTGAGGTGGGTTCGTTTATTGGCATGGCTGCCATGACTCAGGGCGACCTTACCATTCGCAATGTGGGCATTCAGCATTTGGGTCTTATTCCCCAGGTGTTTCGTCGTTTGGGTATTGAGGTGTGGCAAAAAGGCGATGATTTGTATATCCCTTCGCAAGACCACTACGAGATAGAGCGTTTTATGGATGGTTCCATAATGACTATAGCCGATGCTCCGTGGCCTGGTTTCACCCCCGACCTCATCAGTATAGCCCTTGTGGTGGCCACTCAGGCCAGAGGCAGTGTGCTGATTCATCAAAAGATGTTTGAGAGCCGCCTGTTCTTTGTGGATAAGCTTATTGATATGGGTGCACAGATAATTTTGTGTGATCCGCATCGTGCCACGGTTATAGGTCTCGACCAGCAACACCGGCTGCGAGGCGTGCGCATGTCGTCGCCCGACATACGTGCGGGTGTGGCATTGCTTATTGCCGCTCTTTCGGCCGACGGTGTAAGCCGGATAGAAAATATTGAGCAGATTGATCGCGGATATCAACATATTGATGAGCGTTTGCGTATGCTCGGTGCACAAATTAAACGTATTGATTAATAATTGTAATATATATATATTATGTTTGGTTTCTTCAAAAAGTATCATAAAAAACCTCGTCCCATATATGAGGCATTGGGCACAGACATTCATTGCCACCTGTTGCCTAATGTGGATGATGGCTCAAAATCAGCAGTCGAATCGGCCACGTATCTGGGCATTATGAAAGAAGCTGGTTTTAGCAATATCATTCTCACTCCCCATTTCCAGGATAGGAACTATACTAATGTGGAAGAGGATATCCTTAATCGTTTCGAAACATTTAAAAAAGATGTTGAGAAATATCCTACGCCCAATCTGGTGGGTGTGGCAGGCGAATATCGTTTTGATACAAAGTTTCGTCAGCGCGTGAAGGATCGCAAATTCCTTTTCATCAATGATAAATTCCTGCTTTTCGAGCTGAATATGGGAACGGAAATAATAGGTGTTGAAGAGGTGCTTTTCGAAATCCAGACCGACGATGTGCTGCGCGACAAAGATATCATCCTTGCCCACCCCGAGCGGTACAATTATTATAGTTCTCATGCCAAGACATTGGAGCGCCTAAAGGATATGGGCATTTATTTTCAGGTCAATATCCTTTCGCTCAGCGGCTTCTATGGCGAGTCGGAACGCAAAAAAGGTTTTGAGATGATTAATAATGGCTGGGTTGAGTTTTTGGGCACAGATCTGCACACCAATCTCTATTCCCAAGCCTTAATCGACAGCACTTACGACAAGGATATTGAGAAGTTGCTCAACAAGCACACTTTTTACAACAATCGTGTTCTCGACCCCGTATTCACTATATCAAATAAAATCTAATCTCCTACAATAATATTAATATGAATAGTCTTAACGCAATATCCCCCATCGACGGTCGCTACCGCTCTAAAGTTGAATCATTGGCAGGCTACTTCTCCGAAGGTGCCCTTATTCGTTATCGTGTGCGTGTCGAAATAGAGTATTTCATTGCTTTGGGCAATGTGGCCCAGCTGCCTTTGCACGATCTTTTTGCCCAGCGTCCTCAGCTTGCCGAGCAGCTGCGCGACATTTATCGCAATTTCACCGACGACAATGCCCTTGAGATTAAAGAGATAGAAAAAACTACCAACCATGATGTGAAAGCTGTTGAGTATTTTATCAAACGTCGTTTTGATGAGATGGATCTGCAGTCCTACAAGGAGTTTATCCATTTTGGTCTCACTTCGCAGGATATCAACAACACTTCGGTGCCACTTTCCATCAAAGAGTGTCACGAGCAGGTTTTGATGCCTCAGTATCAAGCAATTCTTGATATCCTTGAAGAGAGAGCTCGCGAATGGAACGATGTGCCTATGTTGGCTCACACCCATGGTCAGCCTGCTTCTCCCACCTCGTTGGGCAAAGAGATTATGGTGTTTGCCTATCGTATGTGTCGTCAGATGGATTATTTTGCCCAGATTCCTTTCTCGGCCAAATTTGGTGGCGCTACCGGCAATTTCAATGCCCATCTTGTAGCTTATCCCGATGTTGACTGGCGCAGCTTTGGCAATGATTTTGTTGCCAATCATCTGGGTCTTGAGCGTTTGCAGTACACCACTCAGATTGAGAACTACGACAATATGGCCGCATATTTCGACAATTGCAAGCGTATCAATGTCATCCTTATCGATTTCTGCCGTGATATCTGGACCTATGTTTCGATGGAGTATTTCAAGCAGAAAATCAAGGCTGGTGAGGTTGGTTCTTCCGCTATGCCCCACAAGGTTAATCCTATCGACTTTGAGAATGCCGAAGGTAATTTGGGTCTGGCCAACGCTATCTTTGAACATCTCAGCCATAAATTGCCTATTTCCCGTATGCAGCGCGACTTGACCGACTCTACTGTCAGCCGCAATGTTGGTGTGCCTGTGGCCCACACGCTTATTTCTTTGGCATCGCTCCAGAAAGGCATGGGCAAGCTTCTGCTCAATGAGCAGGCTTTCTACAACGATTTGGAGAACAACTGGGCCGTGGTGGCTGAAGCTATCCAAACGATTCTCCGTTCGGTGGGCTATCCCAACCCCTACGAGGCATTGAAACAGCTTACCCGCACCAACGAGAAGGTTACAGCTCAAACTATTTCCGACTTTGTTGGCACGCTTGATGTTGACGATTCCGTGAAGGATCGCATCCGTCGCATCACTCCGCACAACTATCTCGGTTATAAAGCTTTCTAATAGAGTATAATAAACTTAAGATTTAAGAGTATGGCAGCTGCCGACACAGCATCAGCCTGCTCTTAAATCTTTAGTTTTAAAACATTATTCCATGTCGTTCACCTTCCGATATATGAAACCTTATGCTGCTCGATTGGTGGCCTATGGTTTCTTTGTTGTATTGTCGGTGGTGTTTACAATGGCTACGGCATTGTCGGTAGCCGACTTTATCAAAATTCTTTTCCCGCCCAGCGATACGTCGCTTATTTCGTCGGGCGGCGCCAGTTTGCTTTCGCAGGGTTTGCAAGCACTTTACAATTGGCTTATCTCTTTCGGACCAAAGATGGCATTGATTTATTTCTCGGTGGTTGTCTTTGTTCTTTATGCGTTTAAAAACGTTTTCTCCTATCTGTCATTAGTTCAGATGGCTGTGGTGCGGTGCAAAGTGGTGCGAGATATCCGCAACCAACTTTTCGACAAAGCTGTTCATCTGCCACTTTCGTATTATGGATCTCATCGTAGTGGCGATGTTATTTCGCGATTTGGCAGTGATATGGTGGAATATGAAGAGAGTACGCTAAATTCTATCCAACAACTGGTTACGGCTATTGTTAGTATGGTGTTGTTTATAGCCATGTTGTTCTATATCAGTGTTAAGCTTACATTGTTTGTGCTTTGCATGTTGCCAGTTATCTTGATAGTGATTTCGGGTATCACCCATCGTTTACGGCGCAAGTCGCTCCAATTGCAAGAGCGCAATGCTTTCCTTACCTCGCTGATGGAGGAAACGATTATGGGACTTAAGGTAATCAAGGCTTATACGGCTATAGATTTCTCCAATCGTCGTTTTCGTGATGCCAATGCAGGTTATGCCAAATTGCGCACCCGCGTTTTTCGTCGTGTTGATTTGTCGTCTCCGGTCAGCGACTTTTTGGGCAATGCTGTGGTTATTGGCATATTGCTCTTTGGGTCGTCGATGGTATTGGCAGGCGATGCAGGGCTCACTGCCGACCTTTTTGTGTCGTATATCATGATGTTTGTGCTCATGATACCTCCAGCAAAAGAATTGTCAACAGCTATTTCGCAGATGAAGAAAGGTCGTGCCTGTATTGATAGGTTGCAGCAGTTTCTTTCGGTTTCCAATACCGTTGTTGATGCCCCCGATGCTGTTTCTTTTGCGGGGTTGAGCAACAAGATTGAGTTTTGTAATGTAGGATTTCATTATAATCCTGACAAAGAAGTTCTTACCGACATCAATCTAGATATTCCACGGGGTAGCACAGTCGCCTTGGTGGGCAGTTCGGGATCGGGCAAATCAACTATGGTGGATCTTGTTATGCGGTTCTATGATTGTACGAAAGGCGAGATTCGTATTGATGGCACTCCGCTAAAACAATTACGGTTGGCCGATTTGCGCCAGCATATAGGTGTTGTGGCGCAGGACACCATATTGTTCAACGATACTATTCGTGCTAATATCGCTTTTGGTATGCCGGATGCTACAGATGAACAAATAGTTAGGGTGGCAAAAGCCGCCAATGCGCACGAGTTTATCATGCAGCAACCGCAGGGCTATGATACCAATATTGGTGATGGTGGCAACAGTTTGAGCGGCGGCCAGCGTCAGCGTATCAGCATTGCCCGCGCTTTGTTGCGTAATCCCGATATTCTGATTTTCGACGAAGCTACTTCGGCTCTTGATACCGAGAGCGAGCGCCTTGTGCAGCAGGCTTTAGACAACTTGCTCTCCAATCGAACCGCCATTATTGTGGCTCATCGTCTTTCTACTATCCAGCATGCTGACCTTATTGTTGTTCTCGAACAAGGAAAGATAGTGGAGCGCGGCACTCATCAGCAGCTTATGGATTTCCAAGGTCGTTATTATCAATTGGTTCAAATGCAGTCGATAAAATAGTAGTTATGGTCAAACCGAACGATATAACCCAAGGAAATAAGTTAGTGACATTGTTGCTTGTATTTGTGTGTTTTGTTTCGGCATTGCATGCGCAACAGCCTTTTCATATCTCCACAGGCGTGGCTTCAAGTCATAATGTAAGTTTTCTTGAGTGGACAACCGCTGATGGAGTAGGTGATTATCAGGTGTGGCGTCAGTATCCCAATGAGTTATTTGAATTTGTAGCCATTGTTTCAGGCCAGACTTCTTACCACGATAGTCTTACTCGGACTATATGCAGCGATACGGTAAATTATTATGTTGTAGGCAACAATGGAATAGAAGATGTCTTTTCTGATACGGTTGGCATTTATCATACCGACGACATTCCAACGGCCCCATGCCAGCTCAAGGTTTGTAGTGTGGATACTGCTGCTGACCGAATTTTTCTGAGTTGGTATCCAAGTCCTGATGCCGATGTGATGGGCTATTTTATTGTTCAAGGCAATCCTAGTCGCGGTTATGATACTGTTTGGGGGCGTGAAAATACTACTTATCTTTGTCGCGAAAACCTTGCGGAGGGCTTGGCCGAGGCTCAGTATGATTTTCGCATTATGGCTTTTGATAGCTGTTATCAGGCTAGTGCCCTCACGCCGTATTATCATAATCCCGTTCTTCAGTTCACACAAGAACCATGTTCGCGGCATTTTCGCTGCAAATGGAACAGGTATATTAATATGCCCGACAGTGTGGCTCATTACACGCTCTTTTACCAACTTGAAAATAGCGATGTTATTCATCGTCTCCAAGTGGGGCCGGAGGGGCCTTTTGAATTTGATACTGTCATCTCTGATTTGGCTGTTGGCAGAGTTAATGTGTATCTGCGTGTTGACAATAGTACCGATTCACTTCATGCTTTTTCTCTTTGTCGCACGTTTCAGTTTCCTTCAATCGACACGGCCGAATATTTGACTATTGCCTCGGCCGACTATTATGATACGATTCCTGCCATTATGCTTGATATTGATGTTGATCCCTCGTTTGCAGGTTCGCCAGTTCAGATTTATCGTCGTCGTGGTTCCCGTGAACAGTTCGCACCTATAGCCGAGATTGAGATTAACCCGTATAATTCTCACATACAGTATCTTGATAGAGATATTTATGCCGATGCCGATTTTTATACTTATCAATTGTCTGTGCATGATAGTTGTGAATACTATACCCAATATTCCGATACTTTACAAATAGTATTGCCCACAGTATCAACGGGTTTATTCATTCCTAACATTTTAATAAGTGGCAGTGCTGAATTGGGGCGATTCTGTCCGCAGTTGCTTTCGCCGTTGGCCAAAGGATACCATTTCGCTGTCTTTAACCGTTATGGTGAGAGAGTATTTTACACTACTGATATTAACGATTGTTGGGATGGCACGTCTGCCGATGGGCATGTGCTTCCCCAAGGCACCTATGTCTATCTCATTAGTTGCAGTCATTCCGATGGCTCCGACAAAAAATATAAAGGAACAATAACATTGATAAAATAATAGCAAAATGAAAATTGCTCTTTACGCACGATATATTGAAGAAACCCTCCGTCAGCAGTTTTCTCAACTGGTTGATATTCTTCAGCGCAATGGAGTTGAAACCGAGGAGGTGACCGATACGATTCCCGACAGCCATTTCGATTTTCTTTTTTCGGTGGGTGGCGACGGCACGCTTCTCAGTTCTGTGCATCTGATTGGCGATCGAGGCATCCCTGTTCTCGGCATCAATTTTGGTCATTTAGGTTTCCTCACTACGGCGGGCCGATATGATATTGACCGTCTTGTTCACGACCTTTTGGCCGGCCACTATACAGTTGAGCCTCGCACTTTGCTGCATGTTGTGGCCAATCACGACAACCAGCAGTTAGAGACTTTTGCCCTCAATGAGGTGTCGCTTCACCGATTGCTTGATGGCACCCTTCTCAGTACCGATCTGTTTGTGGATGATGATTTTGTGGCTACTTATGCTGGCGATGGCCTAATAGTGGCCACACCTACGGGTTCTACGGCTTATTCTCTTAGCTGTGGTGGCCCAATCCTTACGCCAAATAGTTCGTGTTTCGTTATCACACCGAATGGTGCGCACAATCTTACTTTGAGGCCTATCATTGTGCCCGATTCTGCTGTATTGCGCCTTGTTACTCATTTGCAGCAGTCATCCTTTAATTTGGGCACCGACTCTCGTCGTCAGCAGTTTTCTTGTGGCACCGAGATTGTTCTCACGCGTGAGCGTTTCACAGTTCAGCTTGTGCGACTCCACAACCAGAGTTTCTTTACGGCCATTCATCAAAAACTGGGTTGGAATTTTTAGCAATATCCGTTTTATGCGCCACCTATCGACATTTATTCTGCTCGTTTTTATGTTATTATTTGTTCCACTAAATGCACAAAGGGTAGGGGTGTCGTTGTGTGGTGGTGGCGCGTTAGGTTACGCACACATGGGTTTTCTTCAGGCATTGGACGAGGAGGGTGTGCACCCTTCTGCGGTGGTTGGAACTTCGATGGGGGCCATTATGGGAATGATGTATTGTGCAGGCTATTCTCCACAGCAAATCTTGTCTATAGTTAAGAAGGAGAAGATGGACCGCCTCATCACCATCGCCAAACCATCGCTGCGGCTCGATGGTCTCGTTAGCACAAAACCTATTCAAGATGTGTTACTTAAATATGTCCCGCACAATAGTTTCGATTCACTAGATGTGCCGTTTTATTGTTGTGTGGCCAATATCAGTGCGCTAAAACCTCATTATTGTAGTGTAGGCAATCAGTTGGTTCAGTGTGTTATGGCTTCGGCAGCCATACCTGGCATATTTTCCCCTGTGCCTTTGTTTGGTGGATATTGTGTTGACGGATCCGTTTTTGACCAAATGCCTATTTTGCCGCTGCAAGAGGAGCGGTGCGACATCACCATTGGTGCTTTACTGAAAGTGGAGAAACCTCGAACCGATTTGAAAACCAATTTTGTATGGCTTCACGCTATTAGTGCTGCTTGCTATCATTCGGTAACAACTACAATTCCGCAGTTCACCCATGTGGTGGAGATTGATCTGGGTAACTATTGGATGCTTGATTTCGACAAAGTTGACCAGCTGTATCAGATGGGCTATGAGGCCGGAAAGAAGTATTTTGCCAATAACCCAATGTTTAATTCCATTGCCCCACAGCGCTAAAGGCATCTTCGATATGGTTGATTTGATAGCTAGTTTGGCTAATCTCAACGGCAATGATGTCAAATCTTACTTCCTCTTCTCTGTCGTTCTCAATCACATAGGCATTGGCTAGTCTGATATAGGCGCGCTGCTTGTTTTTGTTCACAAAATCCTCAGGGTTGCCAAAATCAAGCATACTGCGTGTCTTCACTTCCACAAAAACAATTAGTCCTTCTTTATATGCAATAATGTCAGCCTCCAGTTTCCCCTTTTTCCAGTTGCGTTCAATTATTGCATAACCTTGTTCTTGCAAGTACTTTGTTGCAAGATCTTCGCCTAGTTTTCCTGTGTCGTTGTGTTTTGCCATATTAATGCAAAAATACTACTTTTTTCTTTTTTGTCAGAAAAAAAATGTAATTTTGCATCATAATGACAATGGATACTGACCATTCAACACTTGCCAAAACGCTCACACTGATGTTTCAACGGGCTCCAATGCTGCGAGTTGCGTTGGCATTAGTTATTGGTATATCGTTGGGCGATATGTTTGATGCAGTCACATTTACCCCCATTATTGTTGCCCTTATTTGCAGTTTGTTGTTGATGTGTTTATCGTTGACTTTTGCAAAAATGTCGTACTTTTTTCATCCTATGTTGTGGCTCTCTATAGTTGCAATGGGGTGGGGGATATTCATTTTTGCGCAGCCTGCCGATCCCTTTGCCGAACAAACGCAAATGGCAAAAACACACTTGGTAGTGCGTATAGCTGATGCTCCTCGTGAGTCGGCCCAGTGTTATAAATATGTTGCAGAAATTGACTCTGTGGAGGATAGACCTGCATTTGGTAAGATATTGCTTTATTTCCCCAAAACAGCAGTTACCGCCAATTGGCAGTATGACGATGTTTTACGGATCTATGTCAAGCCACAACGACCTGAGGGTGAAACGAACCCACATCAATTCGATTATCGTCGGTATTTGCAGCATCGAGGTATTTATTGGCAAAGTTACGTTGCCCAGGATGCTTTTGCTCTTGTTCCTAATGCCAAACGCCATTTTTCGTTGATTGGTATTGCCAAAATGTTGCAGCACAAGTGGGTAGTTCGTATTCAGCATTTAGGTCTTAGCCAACAGCATCAGTCGGTGGTTGAGGCACTGCTACTGGGTTGGCGCAACGATTTATCGCCCATCACTCAGGCACAGTTCCGGCAGGCGGGCATCTTGCATTTGTTGTGTGTGTCGGGTTTGCATGTGGGCATATGGTCTATGATTGTGGGAGGATGCTTGATATTTTTAGGCAATTTGCGATGGCAGCGTATCGTGAAAGGGGTGGCCAAGATTGTGACAATCTGGTGCTTTGTTCTTTTGTCGGGTCTTACTCCTTCGGCAGTGCGCGCAGGTCTAATGTTCTCGCTTTTGGCAATAGGGGGCATGATGGAGCGCCGTACATCAAGTTTGAACCATTTGGCCACGTCGGCATGTATATTGCTTGTTTTCAGCCCTAACACACTTTTCGATGTGGGTTTTCAATTATCTTATTCGGCAGTGTTAGGCATATTGGCATTCCACACTCCGCTCCAACAACTCATTCCCTCATTGGAGCAAAAGAGATACTTAACACCATTATCCAAGCTTTGGTCGTGGACTTGCCTTTCGCTGTCGGCGCAAATGGTCACTTTGCCATTATCACTATTTTATTTTCATCAGTTCCCTCGCTATTTTTTATTTGCCAACCTTGTTATTGTACCTTTTGCCGGGCTGCTGCTGGTTTCGGCTTTGATAATGACCCTATGGGGTGGGTGGACTGTCAATATTGTTGAGTGTGAACTCAATTTTATCGATCGTGTTACACAACGAATATCCTCTCTTCCATCGCCGATGCTTGATAATATTTATTGCGATGTGCTTATCTCTGGCTTATTGGTAGTTGCCATGTTGTTAGGTGTGCTTTTTCTTCGCGGACGCCATCATTGGGCTTTGCCATCAGCCATTTGTTGCTTGATACTTGTTGCATTATACTCCAACATGGTAAATTGGCGTGCACAGCGTCAACATGATATGGTGTTTTATCACTCTGGTCGTCATTTGGCTGTTGAATGTTTGGCTGGTCGTAATAGTTATCTTATTTGTAGCCGGCAAGTTGCGCAAAATCCCGATGTGCTAGCTTATCAACGGCAAGGGTTGCTCAACCATCGGCGAATTAGCCACACGCAGGTCATTCCTATCGACTCTACTTTTATTGATGCTTGTTGTGCGGTGAAAAATCATAGCATTGTATTTGATAGCCGCAATACCTTGGTGATTGATAGTTCCAACTGCACACCTTTTTTATGGCATAGTCAATATGATGTTTCGTCTGTGCGGCAGCACTTCGATGTTATTGTGGTGGCACCTCGCCAAAGGGTTGATACCTCGCTCTTGCAATGTTTTACGCCCGATACTATTATTTGCGAATGAGGGTTACAATGAGGTAAAGGCTTAGCAGTGTAAGTGCAAAAGTATAGAATCTTGGCCAGATAAAGCTGATGATGAGCATTACGCTTATGAGTGCAAGTAGTTTTACAGCAATTTGTTTTTTTAGTGGCAGACTTTGCAGTGTCAGGTTGATTTTGCTGGTAGTGCCACGCCATTTTGACATGATTTTCTGCCACAATTGATTTAGAATTTTGTAGAGACGCGGCATGCCACGTCTGTACTTGCCGTTATTATCAATGGTTTCGGTTTTGAAGGTGGGCATTTTTTTGACTTTTACATGTATGGTTTTTTGGTGTTTTTTGCCCTGTATGGTTACTGTCAGGGTGAGTTTGGTCCGCCCTTTTGACCTATTGAGTCTGAAACGTTTTGTGCCGGATATTTCCAGCGCTATCTCATTAGTTTTAAACCCATTGTCAAGTGTGAGTGATACATTGTCGGCACCTTCGCACTGCCAACTGATTTCTACGATGTCGCCTTCGGTGATGGTGCGACGATCAATATCAAATGTCATTCGTTGTTTGTCCATATATTTATGATGATGCAATTTTTATGCCAGTTGTGCGTTATTGTTGAAAAGGTGGATGGGGTTAATGGAGTTGACGAAGTGGCTGCTGCCCCACAATTCACTAATCACAAATCACTAAACAAAATGCACTACGATTATTTTGAATTTGAACATACGATGAGCGATGATGAGCGCGTCCAGTTTATACACGATGCTTATGAGCGTATCTTTGGAACGGTGATAGAGGGCACCTACCGAAATATCAATAAGGTGATGCGGTTTCTGCGGCAGTCCGACTTTTATAGGATTGCTTGTCGCCACCATCAGTTTGTGGGGGGCAATGCATGGCATCAGCTGGAGTGTTTTTGTCATGCGTTTCTTGATCCTTTTAGCCGTGGGGCAGGTGGATACGGAGAGGTAGATTTGTACCGTAAAGAGCAGGCGGAGTGGATTGAGGCGGATCGATTGGGTATTGCTATTGTGTGTTTGTTGCACGATGCTGGTAATGTGACGGGGGTTGAGTTTCCTCCGCGTGTGCTGAAGCGCCATGGCCGCCGTTCCACTTATGTGCTTACGGATATGAATCGTTTCGATCTTATGTTTGATGAGAATATGGCTATCATTTATCATCAGGAGAAGGATCCCGAGGATTTGCGTTACGCTACGCCTGATGGGGAGTCTTTTGAGCGTATTCTGCAGTTTCCGCTTTACCGGATGATTCGCCATTGCGATGCGATTAGCTGCCAATGCCGCATGACGGAGGCGGAGTTGGTGTCGCGTTTGGCTGAGTTGTATGAGGTGTTAGGCTAGAGATGCGAAATGTAGTGTCTGTATTGCTAGCGATGCGGCATGCCGCGTCTCTACTGATGCCGGATGATAAAGGAATGGGGCAATGACCATACGGCCACTGCCCCATTTTTTTATTGCCAGAGACGCGGCATGCCACGTCTCTACGTGTTGTGTTATTGCAGCACTACTTGCTGGAACGCGGTGCCGTTTTGTGTTTTAACGCGTAAGGTGTAAATGCCGTTTGCCATGTTGGAGAGGTCGATCTCGTTGGTGGCGCCAAAGGTTTTAACAAGCTGACCCATAGCGTTGAATACGTAGGTGTTGATTACCTGTTCGGCCTGAATGGTGAGGCGACCCTCGGTGGGGTTGGGGTAAACGTTTACGGTGGGCTGATGACGCTCGGCGATGCTTACATAATCGTCATAATAGTAGAAGTAGTCGCAAACATACTGCAGCACCCAGTCAACATCAACGGTGTACCAATGCTCGGTGGTCATAGCGTGAACGTTGTTGAAAGTGTAGGACTTGGGGCGTTCTATTTCGGGGTGCCAAGGCATCTGGGTGGTGCTGAGGGGCATGTCGTAGTTAAACTCATACTCGCTGCGGCCGGTTTCGGCACCGCCACGGTTGAAACGATGGTACTCGGTTACATTGCCGTACTGATCGTAAACATAGAGTTCCTCGCCGTTGTAGTCCCAGGTGGCGCCATCGTTCTCAGTGGTGCTGTCCTGAGTGTGGTCCAGCTTACCATCGCTGTAGTAGTAAGTGATCTTCTCGTCGGGCGATACTCCATATCCGTTGTAGTTATACCAAGTCTCGTCGGCCAGCTGACCATAGGAGTCGTAGGTATATTCAATTTTTTGGTACAGGATGTTCATCATGTGCAGCACGGTGAGCACAATCTGATGATTGTCGTTGTAGGTATAGGTGTAGATACCACCCATCGTCCAGCCGTCACTCATGTTGTTGTAGTTGGTGCGCGAAGCGATGTTGCCGGCCACGTCGTAGGTGTAGTCAACATAGTAAACATTCTTCCAGGTTGCACCCATTTTCTGCCAACCGGAGATTTTGACCAGCTGGTTTTGGTCGTTGTAGCTGATAGAGTCGATAACTTCGTATTCGCCAGCCACATATTCGCGAACAGCAATCAGGCGACCATGATTGTCGTAAGAGAAATTGGAACTTTCGTAGTTGTCATCGCTGCGGAAGCTGACCATACGATGCTCGTAGGTGCTCTTCACTGCCAGATTCTGAATTTGATTGATGCGGACCATGTCGTTCGCAGTCTTTTGGCGAGTTTGTGCGCCACAAATGATGGTGGTCAGCACAAGTGCAAAAAGGATACTGATTTTCTTCATAATGTTAAATTATTGATATATTATAATTTATATGCTATATTTTAGTTATAAAAATGATAAAATGAATTGCAAAGATACAAAAACTGAGCGGAATGGAAAGAAAAAAAAGCAATTTTTTTGTGTTGTAGCATTGTTTGTGAGGCTTTGGTCTCAGTGATATGTATCAACTATTGGTGTAGTGCCGAGTGCTCAGATTTTAGAAGTTCCAAGTAAAACCCGAGAAGGGGTTGTGCCGGTCGGCGTCTTGTTGTTGCGACAGTTCTTGCAAATGGCGTATGCGCCGGATTCCCCAGCGCCACATTTTCACATCAAACCAGATGAGCACCACGAACAGTCCCATCCCTACAATTTGGCCTGCGGACCCCATGCTTTCCGGTATCATGAGCAATGAGTCGAAGGTGCCGTGAAGCAGCATGGGAATGAGGAATGCTTTGAGCATGTGGGATGATGTGTGTTCTTGGTCGAATTTGGCCAAGGCGAAGTAATAACCCATCATCACGCCAAACAGGAAGTGGCCAGGTACCGACAGAAGTGCTCGCACCGATCCGGTTACCAAAGCATCGGCATAGCTATCGGACTGAAAAACATAGGCGATGTTCTCAAAACAGGCAAAACCTAACGATACAAAGCAGGCATATACGATACCATCAAAATATTCGTCGAACTCTTTGCTGCGCCAAACAGCCCATCTCAGCATAAGGAGTTTGCACAGCTCCTCGCTGCATCCGGCCACAACGAATCCGGTGTAGGCCCCACTCACAATGGGTATTTGAGGGGTGAATGCGCTGAGAACACTTTCCAACACTATGGCAGGTAGAATGGCTGCAGCACCAAAAAAGAATGCTTTGAGCAGCATGCGTATGGGTTCTCGCTCAAATCGGTCTTGACGATAAACAACCCATGCCAACACAATCACGGGCAATATGGCTAGGGACAGGATATAGTAATTCATTGTTTGTGATTTTATTAGTTGGATGATTAATTTATTGGTTTTATTATTAAAACATAGTCGAATATGCCAATAATTCCTTGTGTTTTAATATTGAGAATCATATTGTTGCAAACAATTATCGGCATGCACAACTTTTATGCAAAGATACAAAAGTTGGGCAAATTGGCAAGGATTATTTTGTCAATGCCGCGTGCATCAGCTTCACCAGCCCCAAGGAAGTTCCATCTTTATAGGTGTGAGCGCTATATCGCCCACTCTTGAACCATCGCCCACACTACGCTCATTCTACGGTCATCTTACGGTAGTGCTACGCCCCTTGGAACCGTAGCAACACCGTAGGATAACCGTAGAATCAGCGTAGGTAGTGTGGGAGTGGCTATAGCACAATTCATTGTTGGTGCGAAATAAAAGATAGGTTTTTACGTTTACTAGCATTATATAAATGTCAGATTGAATCGCAGTTTTTTTGATGATGAACCGTATTAGTTATGCCGATTACTGCCGTAAGGTGTTTGGCCACAGGATGCAGAAACTCACTGTGGACGCAGGTTTCACTTGCCCTAACCGTGATGGGCGCTTGGGCACAACGGGTTGCGTGTTTTGCAACAATGCGGCCTTCAATCCGGCATATTGTCAGCCTAGCAAGAGCATCACTCAGCAGATAGAGGAGGGCATTGCCTTTCATCAGCATAGGCGTAGGCATAATGGAGGATATTTGGCCTATTTTCAAGCGTATAGCAATACGTATGCACCGGTTGAGGTTTTGCGCAAAAGATTTGATGAGGCTTTGGCTCATCCGCTGGTTGATGGATTGGTGATTGGCACTCGGCCAGATTGTGTGAATGACGAGAAGTTGGATTTTTTGGCGCAATTGGCACAACGGCATTATGTGATGGTGGAGTACGGAATTGAGAGTTGTTATGATAGCACGCTTCTGCGTGTGAATCGTGGGCACGATTTCGCATGTACGAAGCAGGCCATTGTAGCCACAGCCCAACGTGGCATTGCTTGTGGGGGACATTTGATTTTGGGATTGCCAGGCGAAAGTTGGCACGATATGGTGGCCGAGGCCGAAACCCTTTCCCAGCTGCCACTTACCACATTGAAATTGCATCAGTTGCAGATCTTAAAAGGGTCGCAGTTGGCCATGGAATATGAGCGAGATAGGACTTGTGCACCCCCTCCTTTTACGGTGGATGAGTATGTGGCGTTGGTAAAGGAGTTTTTGCAGCACCTGCGTTCGGATATTGTTGTGGAACGCTGTGTGAGCGAAGTGCCCCCTCGCCATCAGGCGGCGCCTGAGCGCGGATGGCGACATCCCGACGGAACGCCTGTGAAAGCCGAAGAAATCAGTGCGATGATTTTGTCTAGTCGGCCTGATTGAGGTTGCGTGTATTGGCTCGGCGGAGTTCGAAATCGCGTCCAAGGTATTTTTCTCGCACATCGGGGTCGGCGGCCATCTCTTCGGGGGTGCCGTGATGCAGCACACGGCCTTCGTAGAGCAGATAGGCACGGTCGGTGATGGATAGGGTTTCGTGCACATTGTGGTCGGTGATAAGGATGCCGATGTTGCGGTCTTTGAGGTGGGCCACAATATCCTGAATGTCCTGCACGGCAATGGGGTCAACGCCGGCAAAAGGCTCGTCGAGGAGCAGGAATTTGGGGTCGTTGGCCAGGGCGCGGGCAATCTCGGTGCGTCGGCGTTCGCCACCCGACAGTTGAATACCTTTGCTACGGCGTATTTTTTCGAGACCGAATTCGGCTATGAGCGACTCGCATTTTTCTTGTCGAGCCACAGCGTCGAGGTCTTTGCGGAATTCTAGAATAGACATAATGTTGTCTTCTACAGTCATTTGGCGAAACACCGAGGCCTCCTGGGCCAAATAGCCCACGCCGTTTTGTGCACGTTGGTACATGGGCATCTTGGTGATTTCCATATCGTCGAGAAATACCTTGCCCGAATAGGGCTTGATGATGCCGACTATCATATAGAATGTAGTGGTTTTGCCAGCTCCGTTGGGGCCGAGAAGTCCTACAATCTCACCTTGTTTCACGCTTACGCTCACTTCTTTTACTACGGTGCGTGAACGATATATCTTGACTACATTTTCTGTTCTTAGTTCCATTTTTTGTTATTTAAGATTTAAGACTTAAGATTTAAGAGAATAGGCCACCTCGCAATGGAAAGTTTACCGCGCCAGCTCACTCTAAAATCTACATTCTTTATTATTTAAGATTTAAGACTTAAGATTTAAGAGAATAGGCCACCTCGCAATGGAAAGTTTACTGCGCCAGCTCACTCTAAAATCTACATTCTACATTCTAAAATCCTCACAGTATTCCCTCGCGCAGTACATCATGCAGGTGCAGCACGCCGAGGTAGCGGTCGTTGTGGTCAACTACTATCAGCTGGGTGATGCTGTTGGTCCGCATTTGGTGCAAAGCGTTGACGGCATATTCGGTATCAACCACACGTTTGGGGTTGTGCGACATGATGTCGGCTGCGGTGAGCTTGCTGATTTCGGCATTGGCTTTAATCATGCGACGCAGGTCGCCATCGGTGATAATGCCTAGAATATGGCTGTCGTCGTTGCTGTCAACCACCACGGCGCACCCTAGTCGGCGCGACGACATTTCAAGAATTGTGTCGCGTATGCTGGTGTTGGGTGTCACCAGAGGCTTTTCATTCTGAATATAAAGGTCGCTAACCCGCATATAGAGTTGTTTGCCTAATGCGCCGCCGGGGTGGAATCGTGCAAAATCCTGAGCGGTGAAGTTGCGGCACTCGATAAGGGCCACGGCCAGTGCGTCGCCCATCACCAGCTGGGCGGTAGTGCTGCTGGTGGGAGCCAGGTTGTTGGGGCATGCTTCGTGTTCCACTGTGGTGTTGAGCACGATGTCGGCCTCGTGGGCAAGAAAAGAATCGGTGTTGCCAACAATAGCGATGAGCTTGTTCCCAAAATTCTTCACCAACGGAATAAGCACTTTGATTTCGGGCGTATTTCCACTTTTGGAGATGCACACTACCACGTCGCCAGGCTGTATCATGCCCAAATCGCCGTGAATGGCATCGGCGGCGTGCATAAAAAGGGCAGGAGTGCCGGTGCTATTAAGTGTTGAGACAATCTTGGTAGCTATGTTTGCGCTCTTGCCAATGCCGGTAATAATCACTCTTCCAGATGCTCGAAAAATGGTTTCTACGGCATCAGAAAAGCTATTATCGATGTATTTTTCGATGCCTTCAAGTGCTTTTTTTTCATCTGCAATCACTTGGATTGCAATATTTTGTATTTCTTCTGGTGTCTTCAATGTAGATTTTTTTTACTTGTTTGAAGATTTTTTACTAACTTTGGAGTGCAAAATTACATCTTTTTTTTGAATTATGATAGATTTGCAGACAAAGTTGAAAGAAATATTTGGTTTTGATAACTTTAAAGGCGACCAAGAAGCTATCATCACCAGCATTTTAGAGGGTAAAGATACCTTTGTTATCATGCCTACAGGTGGTGGCAAGTCGCTTTGTTACCAGCTGCCCGCAATGATATGCGAGGGTACCGCAATTGTCGTTTCTCCCCTCATTGCGCTGATGAAAAATCAGGTGGATGCGGTGCGTTATACTTCGGGTAAGAACTGCGTGGCGCATTTCCTTAATTCATCGTTGGCCAAGGCTCAGGTAAAAGAGGTGAAGGATGATTTGCTGCAAGGAGGCACCAAATTGCTTTATGTGGCTCCCGAAACCTTGTCGAAAGAAGATACTATTGAGTTTTTGAAGGGTATTAAGATATCGTTTTTTGCAATCGACGAGGCCCACTGTATTTCGGAGTGGGGTCATGATTTCCGTCCCGAATACCGCCGGCTGCGCGACGCTATCGACTATATCAATAACACTGCGCCTATCCTCACCCTTACGGCTTCGGCCACTCCCAAGGTGCAACAGGATATTATCAAAAATCTGCGAATGGAGGATGCACGACTTTTTGTGTCGTCGTTCAACCGTCCTAACCTATATTATGAGGTGCGGCAGAAACCTTCCGAAACTATCAATCTGCATAAAGAGATTATTAAATTCATCAAAGAGAACGACGGCAAGAGTGGTATTATTTATTGTTTGACCCGTCGCCGTGTGGAGGAATTGGCCCAGCTGCTTCAGCTCAACGGCATTAAGGCACTGCCTTACCATGCTGGTCTTGACAATAAGGTGCGTGCCGAAAATCAGGACAAGTTCCTGATGGAGGAGGTGGATGTGATTGTGGCCACCATTGCTTTCGGTATGGGCATCGACAAACCCGATGTGCGTTTTGTTATCCATTACGATATTCCCAAGAGCTTGGAGGGTTATTATCAGGAAACTGGTCGTGCCGGACGTGATGGTGGCGAGGGGAAATGCCTGGCCTTCTATTCCGAACATGATGTGGAAAAGCTCTATAAGTTTTTCACTGATAAGAATATTACCGAGCAGGAAATGGCCAACCAGTTGGTGCAGGAGGTGGTGAGCTATGCCGAATCTTCGGTGTGCCGCCGATTGAACCTCTTGCGCTATTTTGGCGAGGACTATAATCAGCCCAATTGCGGATGTTGCGACAACTGTTTGCATCCCAAGCCCAAGATGCCGGCCAAAGAAGAGATGCAATATGCGCTCGAAACCATTTTGGCCACCAAACAGGCTTTCAAATCGAAGGATATTGTTGATGTGATGTTGGGCAACCGCAATGCCAACACCAAGATTTACAAACAAGATACCCTCGAACAGTGGGGCCAGGGCACCGACCACGACGCTTCGTTCTGGAAGGCTGTGCTGCGTCAGGCCATTTTCGAAAAATTTGTTGTTAAAGAGATTGAGCAGTTTGGTGTGCTCAAACTCACGCCAGCAGGCCACAAATTCATCAAGAATCCTTACGAGATCTCAATTACTACCGACCACAAGTACAATGGGTCTGTGAGCGATGACGATGAGGATGCTGTGGTGCCAACCGGGGCTTCGGCATCGGCTGGCGACGAGGCGCTCTATAATCAGCTCAAGGGTCTCCTTAAATCGATAGCCCAGCGCGAACATCTGCCCACGCATGTCATTTTTGACGATCGTTCCATCAAGGATATGACCATTCAGTATCCTTGCACCATCGATGAACTTTCGCGTTGCTCGGGCGTGGGTATCGCCAAGGCGCAAAAACACGGCCAGCCTTTCGTAGATCTGATCAAGACTTACGTTGAGGACAATGAGATTGATAGACCTCAGGATATCGTAGTGCATACTGCTGCCAAGAAATCGGCCAATAAGGTGTATATTATCCAGGCCATCGATGCGCGCAAATCGCTCGACGATATTGCCAATGGCAAAGGTATGTCGTTCGACGACCTATTGTCAGAAATTGAGCGCATTATCGACTCGGGCACCAAGTTGAATCTCGATTATTATATCAACGATACCATCGACGAAGAACACCAGGAAGAGCTGATGGCCTATTGGCGCGAGTCGGAAAGCACCGACTTGCAGGAGGCTTATGATGAGTTTGATGGCGATGAGGATTATCCCGAGCGAGATATTCGCCTCATGCGTATAAAATTCTTGGTGGATTACGGACATTAATAACGATTTTGAGTATCCCTCCCAAAATCAATTTACTAATCACTATTCACTAATCACAAATCACAATGAACACTGGTATTAAAGGACATTTAGAACAGATAGTTACCCCCGAAGTTTGTGCCGACCGTATTGGTAGCGGCCTAGTGCAGGTTTTTGCCACCCCCATGATGATTGCCCTTGTGGAGCAGACTTGCCTCAATAGCGTGAACCCCTACCTTGAAGAAGGCCAGGGAACCGTGGGCACGCTTGTCAACGTAACCCATTGTGCCGCAACACCTGTAGGTATGAAGGTATGGTGCGACAGCGAGCTGATTGAGGTTGACCGTCGCCGCCTGGTATTCAGCGTCAAGGCCTACGATGAGTGTGGTCTCATTGGCGAGGGGCAGCACGAGCGTTTCATCATCGATTCTGCCAAATTCCAAGCCAAGATTGACAGCAAGAAGCAATGAGACGAATCTTCCTTCCCCTCCTTTTGCTGGCAACCTTGAAACTGTCGGCACAAGTAGCACCTCCCGAGCCCTTCGGTCCATGTCCCACCCCCCAGCAGGTGCGGTGGCAGCGCATGGAAATGAATATGTTCTGCCATTTTGGTCCCAATACCTTCTCTGGCCTTGAATGGGGCGAAGGCACCGAGGCCGAGGATATGTTCAACCCAACGCAACTTGATTGTAATCAATGGGCTGCGGTGGCTCGTGTTGCGGGTATGCGTGGCATCATTATCACTGCCAAACATCACGACGGGTTCTGTCTTTGGCCCAATCCGGCCAGCCAGCACACCGTGAAGCAGAGTAGCTGGCGCGGTGGCAAAGGCGATGTGCTGAAAGAATTGTCCAAGGCTTGTAGCAAAGCGGGTATCAAATTTGGTATCTATATCTCGCCCTGGGATCGCAACGCCCCCACCTACGGCACCCCCGAGTACAACAACACTTTTAAGCAGACCTTAGAACATGCCCTCACCCACTACGGCCCCATCTTTGAGCAGTGGTTTGATGGCGCTTGTGGCGAAGGCCCCAATGGCAAACGCCAGGTTTATGACTGGGATTTGTTCAACGGCACTGTGGCTCGTCTCCAGCCGCAGGCACTCATCTTCAGCGATGTGGGGCCCGGATGCCACTGGATGGGCAACGAGAATGCCGTAAACGGCGAGACTTGCTGGAGCCGACTCACCACCGATGGCTTTGCCCCCGGACAGGCCTCTCCGGCACTCGACACCCTTAACCAAGGCCAGCGCGACGGCAAATATTGGATTCCTGCCGAGAGCGATGTCTCCATCCGCCCCGGCTGGTTCTATCACCAGAATGAGCAGCCCAAGAGTGTGCAGGAACTCCTCCGCATCTACTACACCAGCGTGGGCCGCAACTCATTGCTGCTGCTCAATGTACCGCCCGACACCCGAGGACTCATCCCTGCCGCCGACTCATTGCGCCTAGTTGAATTCCAACATGCACTCAACAGCATATTTAGCAAAGACTTGACCAAAGGTGCCAAAGCCTTCTCAAATCAAATCCGAGCCAAAGAATACGGTCCTGCCAATGTGCTCGACACCAACTACCACCGCTACTGGACTGTGGATGACACATGTCTCAACCCAACCCTTGAGATTGTGCTGCCCCGGCCGGTCAAATTTAACCGCATCATGCTGCAGGAGTACATACCGCTGGGCCAGCGCATTGAACGTTTTGAGGTAGAGGTGTTCGACGGCAAGGTGTGGCACCGTGCCGCCCAGGCCACCACCATCGGCTACAAGCGCATCCTCCTCACCGAAACTTACAACGCCCGTGTTCTGCGCATCCATTTCCATGGTCGCGCCTGCCCAGTGATCAACCGTGTGGCCTTGTTCAACGACACTGTGAGCAGTGAATTAAAAAGATAAATTGACAAATTAAGAATAAAGAATAAAAAGGTTCGCTGCGTCAGCCCACTTTTTATTCTTTATTCTTAATTCAAAAATTACCCCAACAAGTCTTAAATCATAAATATTAATGAAGTCCTCTTCCCTCATCGGCCATCTGGCCTGTTTCGGAGCCTACGCCATCTTTGGTTTCAATATCATATTCTGCAAAGATATTGCCAACCAAAGTCTGCTCTTGCCCGAGGTGCTCTTTGCCTTCCGAGCCGTAGGTGCCGGGGTTCTGTTCTGGCTACTGAGCCTCTTCACCCCCAAGGTCAAAGTGCCGGCTCGCGACCTCCTGGCCATGTTTGGTGCCGGATTCATCGGCCTCGTCATGCCGCAGATGACCTTCCTCTATGCTGTGGGCATGGCCACGCCGGTCGATCTCTCGGTGGTCAACTCCATCACCCCCATCATGACCATGTTTGTGGCGGCCATCTTCCTCAAAGAACCCATCACCTTCAAAAAAGCCGGCGGCGTCATCCTCAGCTTTGCCGGAGTGGTATGGCTGATTCTCCAGTCCACCCATGCCGGTGGCGTTCAGCACAGCACCCCCCTCGGCATTGGCCTCACCATCCTCAACGCCCTCTGCTTTGCCCTCTACCTGGGAGTGTGCCGCCCCATCATCCAGCGCTACGATGTGGTCACGCTCATGAAATGGATGTTCCTCTTTGCCCTCCTCATCATCTTGCCATTCTCCGTCAAAGGGTTCATCCACACCGACTTTGCCGCCGTCTCGCCCAAGGTGTGGTGGGAAGTGGCCTACCTCATCTTCTTTGCCACCTTTGTGGCTTACTTCCTCATCCCCATCGGCCAGCAGCGCATCCGCCCCACACTGGTGAGCATGTACAACTACCTCCAGCCCATCATTGCCTGCATTGTAGGCGTTGCCTTGGGCATGGATACCCTCACTGCTACCAAAGTCCTTGCCGCTGCCTTCATCTTCTCGGGTGTGGCCATTGTTAATAAAAGTAGAGCCAAATCCGCATAATCGTAATCCCATTACAACATGAAAAAACACCTTCTATTCCTTTCTTTACTAACCCTCTTGTGCCATTCCTTTGCCTGCACCAACCTCATTGTGGGCAAGAAAGCCTCGGCCGACGGCAGCGTCATGTGCAGCTACAACTGCGACGGCTTCGGCTTCTCCGGCTCGCTCTTCTACAGCCCTGCCGGCCGCCATACCCCCGGCGAACCCATTGCCATCCACGGCTGGGGTCCCACCCACGAAGGCCGCTTTGTGCCCCAGGTGGAATATACCTATAATGTGGTAGGGCTGATGAATGAGCACCAGCTCACCATAGTCGAAACCACCTTCGACGGCCGCCTCGAGCTGGTCAATTCCGATGGCCTTTTCGACTATTTCAGCCTCATGCGCATTGCCCTTCAGCGTTGCCGCAATGCCCGCCAGGCCATCAAATGTATGGCCGAGATGGTGGAGGCCTACGGCTACAACTCCAGCGGCGAAACCATCACCATCTGCGACCCCGACGAGGCCTGGATTATGGAAATCATTGGCAAAGGACCCGACCGCCAGGGGGCTGTGTGGGTGGCCCTGCGTGTGCCCGACGATTGCATCTGCGCCCATGCCAACCTCAGTCGCATACGCCAGTTTCCGCTCGAAAAGAAGAAAACTTACCGTAGCATCAGCAGCAACAATATCAAGCATATAGACCGTCCCGAGGTGGAATGCGTATATGCCCATGATGTCATCACCTTTGCACGCGAGAAAGGATTCTTCAATGGCAGCGATGCCGACTTCTCCTTCCGCGATGCCTATTGCCCCATCGACTTTGAGAATGTGCGCTATGCCGATGCCCGTGTGTGGAGCTTTTTCCGCCACCATGCCAGCCATGCCGAGATGGACAAATATCTGCCCTATATCAATGGCGAGTTTGACAAATGTGACCACCTGCCCCTATGGATTAAACCCGATAAACCTCTCACGCTGAGGGATGTGCAGCACGATATGCGCGACCACTTTGAAGGCACCCCGTTGGACATGACCGCCGATATGACTGCCGGCCCTTGGTCCTCCCCGGTGCGCCCCCTGCCCATGCATTTCAAATCAACCGATGGCAACGACTATTTCCGCGAGCGTGCCATCGCCACCCAGCAGTCCGGCTTCAGCATGACCTGCCAGATGCGCTCTTGGCTACCCAACGATGTGGGAGGCGTCACATGGTTTAACTGTGACGATGCCAATATGATAGCCTATGTGCCCCTCTACTGCTGCCTCACCCAGGTGCCCGACCCCTTCCGCCCCGAGAACAACCCTCGCAACGAGTTCTCTTTTGAGTCGGCTTTTTGGATGAACAACTGGGTGGCCAACATGGTTTACCCCCGCTACTCTATGATGATTGGCGATTTGCGCGAGGCTCAGAATGAGCTGGAAGACTATTATTTCGCCGACCAGGATTCGGTGCTCAAGGCTATTGAGAATCTCACCCCTGGCGACCGCCAGGCTTACCTCAACGGCAAGAGTATTGCCTATGCTAAGCGCATGATGGAGCGTTGGGATAAGTTGGCCAAACTCCTCATTGTCAGATATAACGACCAAGTGGTGCGACCCGTGGAGAATGGCCAGGTGGTGCGTGGCCGCTATGCTACCCCGGGCTACGACCAGCAGTTTATCGATGCCATAGGCCCCGCCACCGGCGACCGCTACCGCCTCAAGAAAGTCATCGACCGCCGCGAACGCTAACCACTTAAAACTCTTTGCTATGAAACCCACCGATGTGCAAATCCAAAGCTACCAAGGCGACATCAGTCTCTTGCAGTCGCCCAGCCTCACGGCCTTCCTCTGCTCCCACCGTGTGCCCACCGGCACCACCGAAGATGTTACTCGCTGGGTGGACCAACTGCCGACCGACACGGTGGTGATGTGCGGCAACCTCACCGGCGTGGAACAGCTGGTGCTCAGCCGCTTACAGCAACGCGGCATAAAGACTGTGCTGGTGCTTGCCACCGCTATGGCGCAGTCCCCTATCGGCAACTCGCTGGTAATCACTCCGGTTGCCGACCCTTCAATCACCACGCCCACGGGAGCCTCCTCGGCCATGCGCAACCAACTCATGATTTCACTTGCCCGGCAGATTGTGGTAGGCTTTATGAGCGACAACGGCCGGCTGGCCCGCCAGCTGCTCAACCATCCGCAGGTGACTGTGCTCCACACCGATGGACAGTGCCAGGTGGCCGAGACTAACCCCGACCTCATTCAGTCTAACGCCGAGTGCATGGGCTGGGCAATCTATGAGCAGATTCATGCCGGCAACCTGTCCTCGATCGACATGCGGCGACTCCTGCAGCAGTATCTCCGGCTCGACAATCCGCGGCCATCACTGCTGCATTCGCTGCTGCTGTTCACCGTGGTGAAGCAATACGGCAAACTGCCCGACTTCAATTTCACGGCATTCTTCAAGCTGTGGGGTGCCAACAAATTCCGCCCGGAAGACCTTAAGTCGCAGAAGGTTGAGGGCAAATGGATGCCCTCGCTGGCCGACCGTGTCACGGCCAGACTCTTCAAGGCCATGCCCAGTAAGTTTCGCGAGCCCATCAATCCTGCCGAGCAGTTCGACCCCGCACTGGCCCACAGCCTGGTGGATGCCGCCCTCAAGCGCTCACCCAAGAACAAGCGCATGCTCCAGCGAGCCCTCAACCTCGCCTTCTTTGAGCATAACTCACAGGATATCACCAAGTACCAACAACTCCTAGGCAAAGAACCCAAACGCAAATAGCCATCCCTCACCCACCTCCCCACCATCCTCTCACTCTCGGTCCACCTTCGCCCCAACACCGCTCGTTTTACCTTATATATCCTATAGTTATCCTATGGTTATTCTATAGCGTATAGGATAACTATAGAATATATATAGTATAACTATAGTATAACGAGTAGGACTGGGGTGGAGCTACAATTGTGCCCAACGCCCAGTACGGAAAAATTGATAATTCAGAAAAAATGTGTATATTTGCAGAGTTGATGCTAGCGAGGTATAGCATCGTAATCGATTGAGAAAGCGCATTATACGCTTTATTCCTTGATAGTAAAACTGGACATTTTACGCGAAAAACAGGAATAAAGTCAGCTGATGTGCTCCCTTGGTTTGTATTCGTACATTCATTACGATACATCCATGTGGGGCTTTTCATCTTGACCTTATTTTGTTTTTCCGGGAGTCCAGCCCTACTATCAGAAATATGGTTAGTAATGGATGGCTCCACTTTTTCCTTTTTGTATTCCCCAACCTCGAGCCAGGTTGGAAACAAAACGTTGCGCCCGACACGGAATAAGGGTAAGAACTGTAGTGAAATGCTTTTTGTTATTTTTGTTTATGGGCTGCCTTGTTTGTAATGCTCAAATTCGACAACATATTTTCTCTGAAAAAGTTGTACAAGATAAATTCGAGGATGTAGAAAGTCAAAAACATGTTAAAACATTAATATCAATTACAGACTCGACCATAGAGTTTGAAGAAAAAGGTAGTAGTCCTCAATTATATTATTTAATGCCATTTGACGATCCCCATTATACTGGGTCTAAGGATAATCCTGTCAACTTGATTGAGAACACTTATGGATATGAGGTCCAATATACATGTTTAGACATACCATTTTGGATGTATAGACTCTATTTCTTAACATGTGAAGAACTCTATGCCGAAGAGAAGGAGAAAAAACAATACGAGTTCTTCTTAAATCATGTATTCTTTATAACTCATCGAGTAATTACCAGTAAGTATACCGGGGAATTTTTAGCTCAAGCATGGTGGATAACAGCCCCGGACGGGAGTCGTAGTTTATATAAAAATTGATAATTTACAAGGTGCAATTTTACAAAGATAAATATCAGTCATGAAAAAGTTAATCTTTATTGTATTAGTTTCTCTTTCTTTTTATTCTTTTTGTCAGCCTATCCGAGTAAAAGGAGTTGAGATTAAAGGAAGTTTGAATAGAATTGTTCATCGGTTAGAAAATAATGGATGCACAACACTTATAAATTCCAGGGATGCTTGTATTTTAGAAGGATTTGTTTCAGGATATTTTTCTGGAATTACAATAACTACCATTACAAATGAATCAGGATACGAGGTAAGTATAGTCTTTCCTAGTTGCACCACTTGGTCTAAACTAGAAAGTGAGTATAACAATATTAAAGATATATTGATAGAGAAATATGGAAATCCCACAAAAAGAGATGACCAAATGCTAGATAACGCCATCAGTAATAATCAAAAGCTATCTATTATTAGACAGCAAGATTCAAGCATAGGCTGCTATTGGAATATGGGGGAATTCCACATATTTTTCCATCTTTGTTATTTAGCAGAAAGGGACGATTATTACCCTTTGCTTACTTATATTGACAATATTGAATTTAAAGCGAAGAAGCATGAAGCAAACGATGACTTATAGCAAATAGAATTCTTCTATGGCCTAAAACTGCAGTCATGTAATTTTCAATAAATCAAATTAGCAAACATTCTAAATCATCTTTCTATAAACATTATGGAGAGTCAAAAAAAGAATAGTTACTATTGGCGGAATTCTGATGATGTCGAAAACCATGTCATTTCCCAATATATGAGAACTGATTATCTATCCGCCCCTGGGGATGTTCTGATCAGTCCCTGGGGATGTTCCACCGATTGCTGTTGTGTCGGATTTGCAATCCGACACAGTGTACTATAAGGATTTGCAATCCGCATCAACTTCCTATTCTAATAAGGATTTATGAGTTGATGGATTGCAAATCCGTCCCTGCGGATGTTCCTTTCTAACGGATTCAGTCCCCGAGGATGTTCTGTTCCGTCCTAACGGTTGTTCTGACCGCCTATCGTTGTGTCGGATTTGCAATCCGACACAGCTTACTATAAGGATTAGCTTCGCTGACATTGTTGCAGCTCGGCATAACTTGAGCAAGCTCAGTTCTGCGCTCACTCCGCACAATGTTTGCAATCCGCATTGATCATCAAAATATTTGACTGACAGCCGAGGGCAGGTGATTCGTACCTGTCCTCGGTTGTACCATGGAGGGAGGCTGGCGAAAAATAAATAATTGCATATTGGGCAATTTTTTATTTGAATATGCGTTAAAGGTTTTGTTATGAGCATTATTGAACGAAATATTGAGATGATTCTGGCCTTGTGCGAGAAGCACAGGATGCGGAGTTTGTCGGTGCTGATGGATAGGTTCAATGATGAGAGTGATGAAGCTTTATGGTTAAATAGGACAAAAATGTAACGTATTATGTCTGAATCAGAGAAAGATAGGTCATTTTTTCTGGCTTTTTGTATTGAGGAATACAAAAAGGCTAAGGGTATGACGGGAGGTGAGGTTGCCGCACTGTTTTTTGACAAAAGGGTGAGTGAGTATCTGACCCAGCATTTTGCGGTTCTGCATACACAGGGTCGACAGTGGTTGGTGGAGGAGATTGATGAGTTTCTGGAAAGGAGGTCTGAGAAATGAAGGTTTATCATGGAAGTCTGGAAAAAGTATATTCGCCCGAGATTCGCAAACCTAATCGCACACTAGATTATGGCTCAGGTTTTTATACCACAACCGATTTCGACCAAGCATGCCGGTGGGTTGAGCGACGCAAGAGTGAGGGCATCAACTTTGGATATGTGAATGAGTATGAGGTGGATGATGTGAGACTGAGAACGGCAAAGGTCTTATGGTTTGACAGACCGAGCGAGGATTGGGTTGATTTTGTGTATAACAATAGGAATGTCAAAGGTTTTAACCATGATTATGACTTTGTTTATGGCCCTGTTGCCAATGATCGTGTTTATGCGGCCTTTGCATTATTTGAGTCTGGCATATTGAGCAAGCAGGACCTGATTAGAGAACTGAAAACATACAAATTGGTTGACCAACTGCTTTTCCATACTGATAAGGCATTGGAATCGCTATGTTTTGTGGATGCAATAAAGATTGATATATGAACTTGGAGATTAACGACAGTAATGTGCATTTGCTATTGCCAGGCAAGGTGGCCGCCGTTGCGGCTATGTTTGCCGAGGACAATCACTGTACTATGCTTGAGGCCATGCGAGAGTTTTACAAGTCAGCCGTTTATCAGCAACTGGAACACGAGGAAACAAAGTTGTGGCATCTGGGTGCCGTGGCCTTATATGAGATGTGGCGGGAAGGCTCTCACTAATCAGAAATTCCCCACTTTTTGGGAATCAATTCCGAAAATATCGCGAGTTTTTTGGAATTAATTCCGAAAATATCGTATATTTGCATCTGAAAATTATCCGATATGATAGCAAGAAGGTTAAAGCAAATAATTGATAATCATAAATTGAACAATAAAGCAATTGTGATTATTGGTAGTAGGCAAGTAGGGAAAACTACACTTCTGCGAGAGATGTTTCCCGAAAATGATGACTGTATGTGGTTTTTTGGTGATGATTTAGATACGCAGCAGTTGTTCTCTAATATGACGGCCACTAGGTTGAGAAACATTATTGGCAGGCATACCACATTGGTGATTGACGAGGCTCAGAGAATACAGGATATTGGACTGCGGATGAAGTTGATTACCGACCAGATGCCGGATGTCAAGTTAATAGCCACGGGCAGTTCAGCTTTTGAACTCTCTAATCAGCTAAATGAGCCATTGACGGGCAGAAAATGGGAGTACCGTATGTATCCCATCTCTTTTGCGGAAATGGTTGACCATCATGGACTTCAAAAGGAGTTGAGGATGTTGCCACAAAGGTTGGTGTATGGCTATTATCCTGAGGTGGTGACATCGGTAGGTGACGAGAAAGAAATCCTTAAACAGCTATCCGACAGCTATCTGTACAAAGATTTGCTCGCACTTGGGAGTATAAAGAAGCCAGAGAAACTGGTGCTTCTGCTGAAAGCATTGGCGTATCAGGTTGGGTCGCAAGTATCCTACAACGAGCTGGCCGGCACGATAGGCCTTGATGCTAAGACGGTGGAGACTTATATCCAGCTGTTAGAGAAGTCGTATGTTGTTTTTAGACTGACCGGATTTAGCAGAAATATGCGTAACGAACTTAAGAACAGCAAGAAAATATATTTTTATGATAATGGTATCCGCAATGCTTTGGTGTCGAACTTTGCGAATGTAGAGTCGCGGACTGATATGGGAGCTTTGTGGGAGAATTTTGTCATTTCTGAGCGCATGAAACGCAATGAATATGGCAGAGTGTGGTGTAATAGCTATTTCTGGCGCACCAAAGACCAAACCGAGATTGACTATCTGGAGGAACAGGACGGGAAGTTGATGGCATACGAGTTTAAGTACAATAGTCGGCGAAAAGCAAAATTACCGCCCTCGTTTGACCAGGCTTATCCCAGAACTGAGTTTAAGGAAATCACGCCGTACAATATCGAGGAATTCTTGTGCGGAGTATAGATGCTTAGTAAATGTCTTAACATTAACTGGCAGTCGAGGCTGGCTACCGCCCAGTTAATGTCAACGTTAAAGCTAAAGTCAAGAAAAGTGGTTTGAAAATAAATATTTTCTGTTATCAAATATTTTGTTTATCTTTATAAGATTAATCTGACTTGGCCATTGTACCGCAAGCAATTGTAGCATAATGGATAAGTTGGTGTTAGGATGCACCCAATAAATGGTGATTATATATAAAATATACAGATTAAAGTAATGAACGAGCTGATTTCATATCAAGAAGTACAAGACAAGATTGCCACTATACGAGACCGGCAGGTTATAGCCGATGCTGATGTGGCTGTGCTTTATGGTGTGGAAACTCGTGAAGTGAATCAGGCAGTAAGAAACAACTCCGACAAGTTCCCCTCTGATTACATGTTCGAGCTATCTCAAAATGAGTTACGTGATTTGCGATCAAAAATTTTGACTACAAATGTATCAAGTAAGAGTCGTTCGACCACAAAAGTCTTCACCGAGAAGGGTCTTTATATGCTAGCAACTATCTTGAAAAGCGAAAAGGCTGTTGCTGCCACCTTCGCTATCATTGAGACTTTTGCTAAGGTTCGGGAGCTGAGGCGCGAATTGGTTTCTTTGCACAAAGAGACCGACAAGTCCATCCAGTCCAAAAAGATGCAACACTTCGGTGATATCTTGACCGACATCGTGATGCCCGAACTTGAGACATCTGAAACTGAGTCCACATTGGAAATCAACTTCTTCGTCGGAAAAATCAAACATACTGTAAAACGTATCAAAAAGGATAATAACAAATAATAATCTTAAACAATCAATAAAGTTATGGCAAACGAAAAAAAATTCATGACTTGCGATGGTAACTGCGCTGCCGCTCATGTAGCCTACATGTTCAGCGAAGTAGCTGCTATCTACCCCATCACTCCCTCCAGCCCCATGGCCGAGTATATCGACGAATGGGCCGCTGGTGGTCGTAAGAACCTCTTTGGCGAGACCGTCCGCGTCGTCGAGATGGAATCTGAGGCTGGTGCTGCTGGTGCCGTTCACGGTTCTCTCCAGGCTGGTGCTCTCACCACCACCTACACCGCTTCTCAGGGACTGCTCCTGATGATCCCCAACATGTACAAGATTGCTGGTGAGCTCCTCCCCGGTGTCTTCCACGTTTCCGCCCGTGCTCTGGCTGCCCAGGCACTGTCCATCTTCGGTGACCACGCCGACCTTGATATCGTTGAGGCTATGAAGGGCCAGAACCTCAACATCATCTGCGGCCGCTACGGTCTCTCCAGCAAGGACACCACCCCCGCTCAGATTATCTCCGTGTTCAATAATATGGAGGAGAAAGCGCGTTTGGTAAAACGTAATATAGCTGCGTAAACGTTATTTTTGTTTTCTTTTTGTCATAAAAATTGTATCTTTGCAGTCGATTTAGGATAATATTAGAGTAATAAAAGAGTATTAATCACTAAAAAAACAGAATATGAAAAGTGAACGATTATTGACAACAATCATTACATCAATATTATTGTTGATATTTCAGGGTTGTGGCAAGGACAATAATCTTTCTGAATCTACACCTGTAAAAAAAACAGGATACTTACAGATTGTTGATGAACCTCGCTTAGAGGATCCATGTATGCCAGGAATGGTATTTGCTCTGGCCACAAATGAGTGCAGTTATGTCATTATGAAAAATGGTCAATTTGTTAGATGGCAATCCGATAGTACAGTCATTGCGGTGTTCGGATGTTCCGTTGGTGATACATTGTCTTTAATGGGAATAGTAAAAGATATCAAAGATTTAAATGGAGATAATCAAACAATAATCATGATATAACAATTTATTCAGTCCTCACGTATGTTCTAGCCGCTAGTCGATGTGTCGGATTTGTAATCCGACACAGTGTATTATAAGGATTTACAATCCGCATTAACCATTCAACAATAATGTGTGAGACTGGATTATTAATCTGCGGGTTGTAAATCCGATGCGACATAAGCGTATTCAACACATGCGTATTTTGGCGGTAGCCCTAGTGTCGGAGACACTATTCCACCGACCCCAAGTCGGTGCGAAACCCCACAGAGGTTTTGGCATTAACCAAAACCTCTGTGGGGCATAAGACCTAGATGCAGAGTGTGCCGGAGGCACACCTGAATAGCAACTTAATTTCATTCAAGTCCCCCTCCGGGGAACATCCGTCTACCGCACCATAATCCCCCACACATGCGAATGTTGCGACCTTCGGTCTGCACAGTTCTCATGTGTGGGGTTTCGCACAGGCACGAGGCCTGTGGAGTAGTGTCTCCGACACTTGGCTGCCGCAACCGGCAGTTGACCAGTTAAAGTTAAAGTCAAGATAGGAGGTGTGCAAATTATTTTTGTCCGTTCCAAAAATAATCCTTATCTTTGTTGGAATAATTTGCGCGGAGGCGAATACGGCAATGCTCTAATTGTTAGGGCATAATGCTCGTTCTCACCTTTGTCGCATTATAATTATTAGAATAATATTTATTAGAAGACAAACAAATAATAATCTTAAACAATCAATAAAGTTATGGCAAACGAAAAAAAATTCATGACTTGCGATGGTAACTGCGCTGCCGCTCATGTAGCCTACATGTTCAGCGAAGTAGCTGCTATCTACCCCATCACTCCCTCCAGCCCCATGGCCGAGTATATCGACGAGTGGGCTGCCGCAGGCCGTAAGAACCTCTTTGGCGAGACCGTGAAGGTTGTCGAGATGCAGTCTGAGGCTGGCGCAGCTGGTGCTGTGCACGGTTCCCTCCAGGCTGGTGCTCTCACCACCACCTACACCGCTTCTCAGGGTCTCCTCCTGATGATCCCCAACATGTACAAGATCGCTGGTGAGTTGCTCCCCGGTGTCTTCCACGTTTCCGCCCGCGCTCTGGCAGCTCAGGCTCTCTCCATCTTCGGCGACCATGCCGACGTGATGAGCGCCCGCCAGACTGGTTTCGCTTTCTTGGCTACCAGCAGCGTGCAGGAAGTTATGGACCTCGCTCCTGTGGCTCACCTCGCCGCCCTCGAAGGCCGCGTGCCCTTCTGCCACTTCTTCGACGGTTTCCGCACCTCTCACGAGATTCAGAAAATCGAGGCTTGGGATATGGAACAGCTCCGTCCCCTCGTCAACCAGAAGGCTCTCCAGACCTATCGCGAGAACTGCCTCAACCCCGAGCATAGCGTAACCCGCGGTACCGCTCAGAACAGCGACGTCTATTTCCAGACCCGCGAGCTGCAGAACAAGTACTACGACGCTCTCCCCGAGATCGTGGCTAAATACATGGCTGAGATCAGCAAACTCACCGGCCGCCAGTATGCTCCCTTCACCTACTATGGTGCCAAGGATGCTACCGACGTTATCGTGGCTATGGGCTCTGTGACCGAGACCATCAAGACCGTTGTTGACCACCTCATGGCTCAGGGCAAGAAGGTTGGTGTCATCACCGTCCACCTCTATCGTCCCTTCAGCGTGAAGTACCTCATGGATGTCATGCCCAAGAGCGTGAAGAACATCTGCGTGCTCGACCGCACCAAGGAGCCCGGCGCTAACGGCGATCCTCTGTACCTCGACATCGTTGAGGCTATGAAGGGCCAGAACGTCA
>JAKSMO010000100.1 GCA_024400545.1 Bacteroidales bacterium
TATGCTTGCCGTGACGGATAATCTGATAGGTATTGCTTTCGCCCGATTCAATCATGTGGCGAATCATAGCACCAGCTTTCTCGCCATGACAATTATATAGATTCTTGCCAACAACATCACCATCACGATCGATGGCACGTTTGTTCTGATAGAGTACTATTCCCTCTTTATCGCATACAGTTGCTGCGATGTTGGGAACGTTTTCAAGATAGTCAAATGTCTGTTTCATATTCTTTATCACAATTTCCGCAGTTGGAACAACCGTTGCAGGTCATTCTGCTGCCGCATGTTTTACAATGTTCTCTAAAGAAAGGGGTGTAAGTTTCTAGGTCAAAGAATCCTGGCTCAGGGTTCGTCAACTTGAAGTCTATCTTCTTGCCTTGATAGCTGAGTCCTGATTTGAATGCTTGGAGCGACTGGGTACGCTTGTCTGGCATGCGGTACATCCTGCCATCTTTCACGAAGACCGTGCCTGTCTCGATGAAGTCGAAGGTTACGTCATGCTTGCGGCATTGGTCGCTCAGCTTCTTCACCCATTCATAGTGGCAGGGACGTGCGCCGTCGTAGTTCTCACCACCGCTGAGGACCTCCTCAAACTGACCTGTTGCAAGGTATTTCTCTGCATCGACCTCTCCTATGAAAGGTGCTGCCATGAAGCCTTTGTGCTTGGCTGGAATGTCGAGCAAGATAGACAATCGCTCGTCAGCACGCTGTTGATTCTCAGTTGTGACTTGCAGTAGTACGTTCTCGTAACCATCGCCCCAATCCTTTGGCAGACAGTCCTTGATTCTGCTTGCTCTTTTGGTGAGCAATCGGAAAACGATGTCAGGTCGCTGTCGTATGATTCTCCATGCTTCATCGCGCCATTCATCTGCTTCCTCTACAAAGAAATCTGTTGAAAGACCAACATAGAGTTGCATCCCTGAAGGTAACTTGAACCTACCATCACGTCGCCTCTGCACAGGGAGATTGAAGTTCTCTGTGCGATAGACCTTTGAGGTGTCAATGCCACGTTTCCCATCCAGGAAATACATGTAGCAATGCTGACAGCCCTCGCTGACCTTATGGCAACCGTGCCAGGGATTCCAGATGATCATTTATGTGCGTTCTTTTTGAACCACCACCAACGTTTGATGATGTGTCCGATGCAGATGGCTAAAAAGACGAAACCAATTTTTCCGTGAATAGCGCCTATAATGCTATGGCTCATTGATGCAACGTTGTGCAAGAGCGAAACGATACCGCTGACAAGCATAAGCACAAAGAATGCACACAGCAACTTTGTCGGTTTGTTCTTCAGTTTCTTTATCTTTTGCTGCCAGTTCTGCCACCCAAAGTGCAAATACAGGTGAGTAAGGAGCAATCCTATCATCACCGAACCTAATATGGCGTGAATAGCCATGTATTCAGCAAATCCAAAATTCGCTAATGGCTTTCCTCCGCATACTTCCATCTGGATAGAGGAGATGAGCATCGGCAGGGCGACAAGCAACAAAGTAATGTTGCAGATTTTTAGTTTATTGGCTTTGGTCATAATTTTAGACGTTCTTAATAAATTTTGCAGGAATACCACCGACAACAGTTCTCGATGCCACATCTTTGGTGACCACGGCTCCGGCGGCAACGATGGCACCTTCGCCGATGGTGACGCCTTGCAGCACGGTGGCATTGGCGCCGATCCACACCTTGTCTTCGATACGTATAGACTTGAACTCCAAGTCGCCACGGCGGTCGGGGTCGGGATTGTGGTTGATGGTGCAGAGGGTCATGTTGTGGCCAAGGAGACAGTCATTGCCGATGAAGATGCCCCCCTGGTCCTGGAACTTGCAGCCGCTGTTCATGAAGAGCCGCTCGCCGATGTGGGTGTTCTTGCCGCAGTCGGTGTTGAAGGGCGGGAACATGGCAAAACTCTCTGGCACCTCTATGCCCCAGAGCTCAGAGAAGAGCGCTCGCAATTCTTCTGGCGTGTGATACTTGTTGTTGATTTCCATGGTGATACGGATGGCCTCCTGCGACATCTGGTGCATCAGCAGATGTGCCTCGCTGCCAGCCTCCACGGCATTGCCCGCAGCAATGTAATCTCTATATTCTTGTAAGGTCATAAACGCTTAAATATGATGGGCTTGGCCAACTCGAAGGTGTCGAAGGCAGCATCCAGCTCAGGACCATCGCCCTGGAAACATTTATCCAGCACCAGCTCTGGCATTTCGCCTCTGAGATCATAGGCATACACAAATTGGTGTCCGGCCACCATCAGCCGCCCATCCAGCAGCGACACAGGATAGTTGCTGCCCTGAGAGTGCACCGAGCCGAGGCTCACGATTCTGCCTGCCGAGTCGAGTGCAAACACTGTAGCCTCAACGGCCTCAAAATCTTCACCTTCACCAAACACCTCTTGCGCCGTCAACAGCACCTCGCGCCCGCCCACTGTGGCGGTAGCAAATGCCGTAGAGCTGCTGAAATGCTGGGCAAATGCGGCGAAAGTGGCGGATGCCGACGGCTCTTCGAGTTGGGTATCACTTCTCCCCTTACATTGAGTGAGGCATGGGATGAATGACAGCACACAAACAATGATGATGAAATTTCTTTTCATTTTTCAAACCATTTTAGTGATGATAATAACGGCACTAATAATGGGATTATTGTGTGGCAAGTGTCACTTTTACCAGATACTGAAGCCGAGAGGAGTGGGAAAATCCATTTTGAGATTACTGAGCAAAAGTATCGCCACAAGCACAGCAAGTATGGATTGGATACCGACGCACTCGGACTAATGTCTCTTTTGGTAGGCGAGCGGTGATGTGCCGGTGAGTCGCTTGAAGAATCGTCCAAAGTTGGATTGGGAGGCAAAGTTGAGCGTATTGGCTATCTCTTTTATCGACATCTGGTTGCTGTTCAGCAGGTGTTTTGCATCGGCCAGCAGGCGGGCTTCTATCCAGTTAGTGGCGGTGCGCTGGGTGGTCTGTTTTACACATTCGGCTAGGTATTTGGCCGATACGTTCAGTAGTTGGGCATAGTGCTCTAATTGGTGATGGCTGCGGTGGTCGGCATCAACGAGTTGGATGAACTGGTCGGTGAGGAAGTCGGCAGAACTCTTCTTGATGGCTTTGGGCGGATGAAGGTAGTAGCCCATGGTGTAGAACATCAGCTCCACAATCAGTTCCAGCACATGGCGCTGGTTTGGTAGGTCGTTGAGTGTCACCAGGCGGCCGAACATGGCGCAGAGGGTCTCGATGGATTTCATTGCCTCATATTTGATGGTGCGCACGGGGGTGGATGCAAGGGTAAGCAAGGTGGCTAGCGGATTGGAGAGTTGCAGACCATCGGTAAACTGGCTGCCGGTCACCACAAGTACGCCGTTGAAGTCGTCAGATACTTGCTGTACCACTATCTCTTTGCCGGGTATCACTACCAGCAGCTGTCCAGATTCCACTTGGCAGGGTTCTAGGTCCAGCAATAGGTCTAGTTTGCCGGCGGTGCACATGAGGAAAAAGGAGCTGTCCATGCAGATTGAATGGCCAGACAGGCGGCGTATGTATGCCATACTTTGTTGTATCTGCGACTCGTTGAAGATGGCAATCTGGCCGTTCCAGCCGTTGTACACTAATGGATGCTCGGCGTCGGGCTGCAGGGGTAGTAGGTCTAATAGCGAAGTATCGTTGTCTTTTCTCATGCCCAAAAATGTATTTTTTACTCCATTTATGTTCAAAAATGGTGGTCAAACTATAGTAAATAACGCATATAAATTTGCGATATTGTCCATATTTACGTATTTTTTGTTCATTTTGTTCATATTTTCGGTGATACTGATGTTGATTGTGTATTTTTGCAACCGAAAACAAACAATAATTTTTAACAAACAAAAATTTTTACTGAAATGAAGAAGAACATCCTGGCAATTGTCGCCGCTTTCGGCCTGGTCGCAAAAGCCAATGCGCAAACTAATGAGATTGAAACTATGGAGAGCGCCAACGTTTTCGTCAAAGGCTATAAAGCTATTGCAACTAATGTAGTCAAAGGCTACAAAGCCATTGAGTCGGCAGCAAAGAAGGGTTATGCAGCAGTTGAGAACAGTGTGGTACAGGGGTGGAACAAGGTGGAAGATAAGAGCGTAGAGTTGCTTTTCAAGCGAGAGGACGAAACGGTTGAGGAGGCCAAAAAACGCTTGAATTCTAAAACAACAGATTGTGCGCGCTAAATAAAAGGATGGTGGGTTCTATAAATTCATTTTTTGACCTAAAGATGGCATAGTGCTATGGCCAGCGACCGAAGAGGAGCTTGCTATGGCCAGCGACCGAAGTGGAGC
>JAKSMO010000101.1 GCA_024400545.1 Bacteroidales bacterium
TGGACCGACATGTATGAGAATTTTGCCAAGACCGCTCAGGAAGAAGGTTTCCCCGAGCTGGCTGTGAAATTCCGCCTGGTGGCCGCTATCGAGAAACGTCATGAAGAACGCTATCGCGCATTGCTGAAGAATATTGAGGCTCAGGAGGTTTTTGCTAAGAGCGAAGTGAAGGTGTGGGAATGTCGCAACTGCGGTCATATCGTGGTCGGCGTCAAGGCTCCTCAGGTGTGTCCCACCTGCCTCCACCCTCAGGCTTATTTTGAGGTGCATGTTGACAATTTCTAATAACCAGTGAGCAGTGATGAGTGAATGGTGAACGGCTGTGCGCTATTCGCTCATCACTTTTCACACTTAACACAACAAATAATTATGGAAACAAAGATCGTTATGCCTCAGCTGCGCTATGCGGCTGACGCACTCGCTCCCGTTATCAGCGAGCAGACAATTAACTTTCACTATGGCAAGCATCTGCAGGCCTATGTGAACAACTTGAACAATCTTATTCCCGGCACCCAGTGGACTGAAGCTACGCTGGAGGAAATTGCAGCAAAGGCCGAAGGTGGTATCGGCAACAATGCCGGTCAGGTGCTGAACCATGCGCTTTATTTTGAGCAGTTTGCACCAAAGCCAGCCAAAACTCAACCTGAGGGGAAGCTGGACGAGGCTATCGTGAAGAGTTTTGGCTCTTTTGAAGAAATGAAGTCCAAGATGAATGCTGCCGCCAGCACGCTGTTTGGCAGTGGCTGGGCATGGCTCTGCGCCGCTAACGACGGCGACCTCAGCATCATGCAGATGACCAATGCCGACAATCCTTTGCGTCATGGTCTGCGGCCTGTGCTGACCTTCGATGTGTGGGAACATGCCTACTATCTTGACTATCAAAACCGTCGCCCGGACTACCTTGCTGCGTTGTGGAATATCATCGACTGGCAGGTAATTGAGGCAAGATTTGAAAAGTAACAGCATTTTGTGTGAATCCAAGTTCGTATAGGCCAAGAACCCAAGGCCACGACTACTACGACCGAGGCGTTTACCTCATCACTTTAGTGGTGAGGGAACGCCAGCGGTTGTTGGGCGGGTTGAATATGGACTTGCGTGTCCCTGGGGTGAGTCTGACCGAATTGGGGAAGATTGTGGAAGAAGAGTGGGATAAAACGGCTGCTATTCAGGCAGGCAAGGGGCGGAAAGTTCGGTCTCTTGGTCAGGTGGTGATGCCCGACCATTGGCACGGCATCATCTGGGTGGAGGAGCCGATGGACAAGAGCGTGGGGGATATTGTGCAAGCGTTCAAGTCGGCTTGCACCAGCCGCTGGCGGAAGATGCTGCCTGCGGCAAGTCCGAGCTCGGACTCGCCAATTGAATTCAAAGGGCGGGTTTGGCCAAATGAGGCTGTAATGATACGCGGGCTGTCGAAAGTGGCTCGCAAAGAATATTATGCATCCAAGCTGGGGTTTGTTTCGCGCCCTCTTTTTGATGACAACTACGACGACACAATCTGCATGAGTCGCGGCCAGCTGGATAATATGGTGGCATACGTGAAGGATAATCCGCGACGGGCCATTATGCGAAAGGCATTCCCGGATTTCATGCGCCGATGTCTGCATGTGCTGATTGGTGAGCATGAGTATGCCGCTTTCGGCAATCTCTTCTTGCTGCGGTGGGCCGATAAGCAGCAGGTGATGTGCCATCGCAAACATCCCGTGACCCAAGAACCTTACGAGACAACCGACGACTTCGGCCGTCAATACGAAGCATGGCTTTCTCAGGCTCGTAGTGGCTATACCGCATTGGTCACGCCAGGCATATCTAAGGGTGAGCAGGCAGTTAAGAATGCATGTATTTCAGGCCGCCTGCCTTTAATCTTGCTGCAAAAAGAGCCGATAACCGAGCTTTGGAAGCCTGGGCCAACGTTGTTTGAGGCTTGTGCCAAAGGCAGTGCGCTGATCTTGTCTCCCTATGGCCAGAGTGCCCAGTCTTCGGACTATGAATTATTCCACAATCTCAATACTTTAGCTGAAGAAATATGCGGCTTCTATGGTGAGGCAAAAATACTGAAATAACATGGCATTATCGTTTATAGAAAAATCACAATTGAAGCTCCGCACAGGGTGGAGCGCACAAATTCTTGATAATATAGGCTCGATGGCCGAGGCCGAAATCTATATTAAAGCGCACCTCAAAGAGGCTGTTGTTGGCGGTCGCCCGGCATTGGTCAGAACCGATATCGACTGGTCGGCTTTCAACTGTCGTGCCGAATGGCTGAAACAGAAATTTGCCGACTATGCCAAGTGGAAAGACTACAATAATGCCGACCTGATAGGCGAGGGCTATCCTCCGCGCGACAGCAATGGCGATCCGTATGAATTACACCATATTGGACAGCATCAAAACTCGCCCTTTGCCGAACTCACCTGGGCCGAGCACATGGGCGACGGCAACAACGTGATACTGCATCAAGCCGGTAAGGAAAGTGAGATTGATCGAGGCCTTTTTGAGTTGGAGAAATCGCGATACTGGCAGGCTCGTTTCGGAATGTTCGGCAAAGCCGAATTGGAAAAGATATATAAATAACCTGTAGCGCATTGTACTTCAATGGTATGAGAGTCCGTGTGCGCAAAGGGATATGGGTCTCGACGAACAACCGATTTTATGCGTTGTTTTGATGAAAAATACACTTTTTTTAAGGTATAAGCAAATTATTTAAAAAAAGTTCGTATCTTTGCCAAATCGTATTATGGAGGGGTAGCCCATGCTATTCCGCTCCAAGGTATTTATAATTAGAAAGATAAATAAAAATTAATATATATATTATAACATGAAAATTTACCAGACTAACGACATTCGCAACATCGCTCTCGTAGGCGGTGCAAAATCGGGTAAGACCACCATGGCAGAAGCTATGGCATTCGTTGGCGGCGTTATCAACCGTCGCGGCTCCGTAGAAGACAAGAACACCATCTCCGACTACCGCGACATCGAAATCGATCGCCGCAACTCCGTCAATACCTCCTTGCTCTATAGCGAGTTTGGCGGTAAGAAAATCAACATCCTCGATGTTCCCGGTTTCGCTGATTTCCAGGGCGAGGTAGTGGCTGCTTTCAACGTTGTTGAAGCTGCTGTTGTCGTTGTTAACGCTCAGAGCGGCCTTGAGGTTGGTACCGAGATCGCTTATCGTTACAGCAACAAGGTTAACACTCCCATGATCTTCGTTGTCAACCATCTCGATGCCGAGAAGGCCAACTTCGACGAGAGTGTCAACCAACTCAAAGAATACTTCGGCGCTAAGTGCTCTGTCCTCCAGTTCCCCGTCAACCAGGGTCTTGGTTTCAACCAGGTTGTTGATATCACCCTCAACAAGCTCCTCACCTTCAAAGACGGCAAGGCAGAGATGGCCGACATCCCCGCTGAATTCGCCGACAAGGCTGAAGAGATGCGCATGGCTCTCGTAGAGGAAGTTGCTGCTGCCGACGACGCTCTGATGGAGAAATACTTCGAAGAGGGCGACCTCAGCCACGAAGACCTCACCAAAGCTCTCAAACTCGCTATCGCTAAGCGCGAACTCTTCCCCATCCTCTGCACCTCCGCTAAGGAGAACATGGGTGTGGCTCGTCTCATGGAGTTTGTTTGCGACAACGTTGCTGCTCCCTGCGAGGCTGCTTTCGCTAAGAAGACTGTTGCCGGTAAGGAACTCGCCAACAATAGCGCCAATGCTACCGTTGCTTTCGCTTTCAAGAGCGATAAGGATAAGAGCGTAGGCGAAATCACCTATCTCCGCATCTTCGACGGCGAACTCGCCGAGGCTCAGGATGTCATCAACAGCTGCAACCAGTCTAAGGAGCGTCTCAGCCAGATCCTCGTTTGCGCCGGTAAAAACCGTCAGCGCATTGAGAAGGCTTGCGCTGGTGATATCATCGCCACCATCAAGCTGAAGGATGTGAAGATCAACCACACCATCACCACCCCCAAGAACACCGACGACCAGGTTACTCCTATCGAGTTCCCCGTGCCCATCCACACTGTCGCAGTTAAGGCTGCCAACAGCAACGATGATGAGAAGGTTGGTGCTGTCCTCAACGAGATGGTTGCTGCTGACCGCAGCCTCACCCTCGTCAACAGCCGCGAGCTCCGCCAGGTCATCCTCGGCTGCCAGGGCGAACTTCACCTCAACA
>JAKSMO010000102.1 GCA_024400545.1 Bacteroidales bacterium
GATGCCGGGAATGGCCGACAAAGCCTTTCTGTTTTTTCAGAAGGTTCGCTCGACAGGCTCGCGTTCCTCTCTGCAGGCATACTGATAATGGTTAAGAGGGCTCGAAAATGTGGTGTCTTTGTGCTTATCGGAAATCATTTACAAAGATACTCATTTTCAGCCACTTGACCAAATTTTTAAAGTTAAAAATGTTTAATTAAAATATTAATAATCAAATTGTTGAACTAATAAGTTCCGAAGTATTGAAAATAGGAAACCATGAAAAAAACCGTTCTCGCAATCCTCTTCCTCCTTTCGTCGAGCCTTCTCTGGGCCAATGGCGACCCTGTGGCCACTTTTTCGGCCATGACACTCTCGCGCACACCTGTGGCGGTGCATGTGCCCGAGGTGCAGCTGATGCAGGAGAGCCTGGAAATCACACCAATGGGGACTTACACCCATGTGCATGTGACCTACCTGCTGCGCAACACCAGCAACAAGCACTTCCGCAACCTCCACTACGGCTTCCCCATTGACTATATTGGCAGCGGCCCAGCACGCTGGGGCGAAGACAATCCATTTACTGAATCAGAGCGTGAGATAGGTTGGCGCGACAGCTATATACGCAATGTGGCCTTCACCCTCAACAACAATATGTTACCCTGGCAATGCTCGGCCGACACTATGCTTTCTGCACCCAAGCCGATTCTGACGAAAGAAGAGGAAAAGGCCGACAGCATTGGAGAACTGTGGGAAAATCGAGTGTCGCAACTATTATTTGAAAAAGGGGATGGGGATGCGACAATCTACCGACAGCACATCTATGGCATCTATCGCCGCTGGTTCTACACCGCTCTCAATATCGCCCCCAACCAAGCCGTGACGCTGGAGGTTGATTATCAAGTTTATAACTCCACTGCCACAGACCTCTATCGCTTGGGCAGCGAGTTCTGCCAGCAATGGCCAGCAGGATATGACTTCCACTACGACTTCTCCCCTGCCTCCTATTGGGGCAATGGCAAGGCCGAAACCTTTGAGGTGAATCTGCATACCGACCATGTTATCAAGAAGTATAAAGAGACTTGGCGAGAATTTGATGCAAAACAATGCATTCGCGGACTGGACATGAAGAAAGTCAACGAGAACCTCTACACCTTTTTCTCCCGCAACTTCGATCTTGCCAAAGCCGAACCATTGCAAATCGAATTCTTCTGCCCTACCAACCTGAATCACCAACCCGTGGCCGATATCCTCAGCCACCGCATACCGCCCAGCCTATATACAGTCAAAGTGTCGGGTAGCGACAGCAAATACCCCGCTGCCAACCTCTCCGACCTAGACCTCACCACCGCCACCGTGCTCAAGCCCGACCCTAGAGGCGAGAACTATATCACCATCACTTTCAAAGACTCTATGCGCGTTACCGGCATTGTGTTCTACAACGGCTATTGCAAAGATCGCAACAGCTACATCAACAACAGCCGTGCACAAACCATGCTGGTCAGCACCAAAGACCGCAAAGATGAATACGGACACGACCCAAAAGACATCCACTACCCATTTGCCCTCTATTCCTACGACAACCGTCAAGATACCTATACCCCCGACACCCTGCCCACAGCAATTCCCAGCACCTTCACTTGGCAGGGACTCACCGACCAAGCACTGCTCATCCCCATGGCAAACAGACCTGTGCAATCTGAAGATGGAAGTATGGCCACATTAGGATACCCCCAATACTTAGCCGTCAAGCAAATCACATTCGCCATCCCAGCTACCATTCCCGGCAAGAAGTACGACGACCTCTGCATCTCCGAAATCATTGTGCTGGGCGGTAAGAAAAGCTCCGAAAAGAATTATTATTATTAATATCACTTTACTTAATATGAAACTCATCGATTCCTTACGAACATTTGAAGGTTCCAACAACGAAACAGAACTATATGAAATGTTTAGCAGTTTGTCACAAGATTTCCTCTACGGAGGGTACTTATCTGTCAAAGATGCATCAGGGAGCGAATGCTATCAATTGTATATCAAAACAGTAGAATTTTATTTTCATTCAGAACTGGATAATGGTGTTAAGGATTATATCGTCTACCACCGTAATGGAAATGGTTTGGAGAATCTTCCCTACCTTCCTCTGATGAGCCTCAACGCTCACGGATCGGGTTTCGACATCACATTTGAGAATGAAAAAAAGCAATATCGTGCTTCGGCTCTGATTAGAGAATATGAGGTGAAGAAAGGTGAAAAGTACTTGAAATGGGAAAAGAGTGAGAAAGATGGAAAATACATGTTTGTCGAGAAAGAAGCGTACTGCTATAACCATCAAGTATTAAGCTTGTATTATATTCTTTCTGGTTTTAATATCGTTGGTGATAATAATGTTTCTTGGGTTGACCACGAACGAACAATGACACAAATTGATTCCCATCCCAGACTTAACGTGCCAAAATTTGACTCTAATGGCACAAAAACAAATGAAAAGGATGACCGACTTTGGGGGTTCACTAGAAAAGATAAACTAGAATAAACTGTTCGATGATAAAAGATATTGATACTAATTTTGTTTATGTATCCTCGATGTTGAAGAAAAAATTCAAGGGTACGTATAATAGTCTCACCAAGCTAATGGATGAGATGGGTATCGAATGGGGCGAAATTGAAAACACTAAAGATATTTGGGCTAGGGATTATATGCCCATACAGCTAGATGATAATAAGTTTGTCTTATATCGGTACGACCCAGACTATCTGAAGTACGACCCTCAATATCTGGAAAGCATAGACTATCCAAAACTAAGAACCAACCCCGTAGAGGCATGCAAAGACTTGGGAATAAATTATCTCGAAACGGACTTGGTGTTAGATGGAGGCAACGTTACTCTTTGCGGTAATTATGTGGTGATGACCGATAAGGTTTTTTCTGAAAATGGGAAGACTCCAAACGATCTTGAATTTAGGAAGAAACTATGTGATACATTTGGACGAGAAGTTATCATCATTCCGTGGCATTGCCTTAATCCAGATGACGAAGATGCTGATAGGTTTGGTCATTCTGATGGATTCTTTCATTGGTGCGGAGGCAGCCATATACTTATGAGCAACCATCACGATTTCTGTCCAGTAGAAGCTGCGAAACAGAAGCATCAAATGATAGAAAAGGGGTTTAATGTAACGGAGTTGAGATTTAAATGCGAGAATCAAAATCATATTTTCAACTGGGCTTATATCAATTATTTGCAAGTTGGCAAAAAGATAATTGTTCCAGTATTTGGTATTGCTGAAGACAAGGAGGCCTTGAATATAATAAAGCAAGCCAACCCGGACTGCGAGGTGCGCACATTAAGAATGCGTGATATTGCATCTAGAGGAGGTGCGCTGCATTGTATTACTTGGAATGTGAAATTGAGCAAAAAAAGCTTGAAAAAGAAAACTTAAAAATTCAGTATCAAAATACAATGGTTCGGTAGAAAAAGTTAACAATTAGGCGGCAGGAGCCGCAATATTAAAGAGTTCTTTGACAAT
>JAKSMO010000103.1 GCA_024400545.1 Bacteroidales bacterium
GCGACCCCGACCTTGGCAAGGTCGTGCTCTACCAACTGAGCTATTTCCGCATTGCAATATCACTATTTCAAGTGCCTCTTGCTTTCTTCAAAACCATCGTTTCTATCTCCGAAAGCGGGTGCAAAAGTACAAACTTTTTTTGAATTAGAAAAAAAAATTTTACTTTTTCTTCACAATATTTTTTATCTCATTCAATTTCAGCAACGCCTCTATCGGAGTAAGTGTATCGATTTCAATATTTAACAACTTATCACGAATTTCCAAAAGTGTAGGATCGTCAAGCTGAATAAAACTGAGTTGATAGCCTGCATCGGGTGTTTTTTTCTCATTTTTCTCCTTATTTTTTTCATTTTTGGGATTCAAATCAGAAATCTTTTCACTCTTCGATTCGAGCAATTCGAGCATACTGTTAGCCCGTTTGAGCACCTGGGCCGGCATACCCGCCATACGAGCCACATGGATGCCAAAACTATGTTCGCTGCCCCCCATCTCCAATTTGCGAAGGAAGATGACCTTGTTGCCCACCTCTCGCACGGAGATATGATAGTTCTGGATGCGTTCATATTGGTCGGCCATCTCTATCAACTCGTGATAATGGGTGGCGAACATCACCTTGGGACGTGCCTTCTTGTGCTCATGGAGATATTCGGTGATAGCCCAAGCGATGGATATACCGTCGTAGGTAGAGGTGCCGCGACCAATCTCGTCAAGAAGCACCAAGCTGCGGTCGGAGATATTGTTGAGGATACTGGCTGTCTCGTTCATCTCCACCATAAAGGTCGATTCACCCGAAGAAATATTGTCTGATGCACCCACACGGGTAAAAATCTTGTCAACCATGCCGATATGTGCCTCACGGGCAGGGCAATAACAGCCCACCTGCGCCATCAGTACGATAAGGGCTGTCTGACGAAGCAGGGCAGACTTACCCGACATATTGGGTCCGGTGATGATAACAATCTGCTGCGTGTCGTGGTCAAGGAAGACGTTGTTACTAATATACTGCTCACCCAAAGGCAGCTGGGTTTCAATGACTGGATGACGACCATCCTTGATATCAATCGTCGTGTCGTCGGAAAGCACTGGCCGACAATAGTTGTTTGCCAGCGACACCTCAGCGAAACAATGCAGGCAGTCCAGTCGAGCCACCTGCTGGGCATCGTACTGTATCGGTTCCAAAAACGCCATCAAGGCCGACAGCAACTGCTCATATATCTGGGCTTCCAGTTTCAAGATACGCTCCTCCGCACCCAATATCTTCTCTTCATATTCTTTCAGCTCGGGTGTGATATAACGCTCTGCATTAGTGAGGGTCTGCTTGCGAATCCAATCCTCCGGCACCTTGTCCTTGTGGGTGTTGGTGACTTCCAGGTAATAGCCAAAAATATTATTGAATCCCACCTTCAGAGAAGGAATACCAGTACGCTCACTCTCGCCATGCTGGATATTGATAAGATAGTCCTTGCCCGATCCGGCCATGGCACGGAGCTCATCCAGTTCGGCATTGACACCCGTAGCGATGACACCGCCCTTGTCAAGCTTCACCGGCGGGTCTTCCTGAATCTCACGATCTATGCGTTCATAGATACTCTGACAAGCGTTGAGTCGTTCCGCCATGCGGTGGAAGGCCTCGTCATCTATACGCATACACAGCTGCTGAATCTGTGCCACGGCTGCCAACGAGCGTTTCAGCTGCGTCAGCTCACGCGGGTTGATACGGCCTACCGCCACCTTGGAAATCAAACGTTCCAAATCGCCGACAGCACGGATATGCGGATCCAGCTGTATCGAGAGGTCTCGATTGCGTAGCAGCACATCCACGACATGTTGCCGTTCCTCCACCTGTGCCCGATCCTTGAGAGGCATCACTATCCACCTACGCAACAGACGCGAACCCATAGGCGTAGAAGTCTGGTCGAGGACATCCAGCAGCGTACGGGCATTCTCATTGGGGGAATGTACCAGTTCAAGATTACGGACTGTAAACCTGTCAAGCCACACATAGCGATCCTCCTCAATCCTGTTGATAGTACATATATGTTGGGTTCTGTCGTGCTGAGTAGCCTGAAGATAATAGAGTGCGGCACCAGCGGCCACCACGCCTTCCGTCAGTTCCTCCACGCCGAAACCTTTAAGCGATGTGGTGTCGAACTGTTTCATGAGCAGTTCATTGGCAAAATCGCTTGTGAACACCCAGTCGTCGAAAGTGTTGGTATAATATTTTTCTGAAAAGTGGTCTAAGAACCAATGCAGTTTTTTTCGCTGAAGCACCACCTCCGACGGGTGGAAGTTCTGCATAAGCTTGTCGATATAGGCCAAGTCGCCCTGTGCCACATAGAACTCGCCAGTAGAGACATCCAGGAACGACACGCCATGAATCTTGTCGGTAAGGTGCAGACCGCAAAGGAAATTGTTCTCTTTCACCTCCAGCACCATGTCATTGTACGACACACCCGGTGTCACCAACTCAGTGATGCCACGTTTCACCAGCTTATTCTTGCAATCCTTCGGATCCTCCAGCTGCTCGCAAATAGCCACACGCAGACCCGCCCGCACTAAGCGAGGAAGATACTGGTCAATTGCGTGATACGGTATGCCCGCCAAATCGGTATAACTGCCACCGCCGCTGGCCTTACGGGTAAGCGTGATACCCAGGATGTTAGAAGCCTTGCGGGCATCCTCACCAAAAGTCTCATAAAAGTCTCCTACACGGAACAACAGCATCGCATCGGGAAACTTGCGTTTCATCTCGGCATGCTGCTTCATCAGCGGTGATTCGTTTTCTGAAGTCTTAGGCATATTCTTATTAATAGTGAGATGATAACGTCTATTTCCCTATTTTATTGCCAAAGAAAACAAAAAAAATTAATTCCGCCAACGGGTTATTATCTATTTTTCTCTTTCAAAATAAAGTGTTTCTTCGCTCCACCCATTCGGGACAATGGTAGTCAGTATCATGTAGTTGCGTTCCAACGAGTTGATTTGAAAACGACCATAATTATCTATCGCCAGTGTGTCGCCCTTGATGGAATAATGCTTTGTGCCTGGAAAAATGATTTCATCATTCA
>JAKSMO010000104.1 GCA_024400545.1 Bacteroidales bacterium
GCCTCCGCCAGCCAACTGTCCTGACAAATATAGGATGCTGTCGTGCTGGATAGTCCCAAGCGGTTCATTGTATGGATTTTGGGATTCGTAGTCGACAAACTGTACCTCATGACCGTCTTTGTCCCACACAAAAAAGCCTGTTGACCACATTGTCGGAGGTCTTGTTATTACACTATCTCGTATGTGGATATTATGCTGATATGATATCTGTGCAATGACACGATTATTATAGGTGGAAATCTTGACATGTCGTAATAATTGCGGTACACTTGTTTTGTGTGACCGTATCTCGCCAACTGACAAAGCCAGCCCAGAGCTTTTGTCTAAACGCACAAAGAAAACACCATCCCGTACATTAAGATTGAAAGTGTCAGCCCTATAGATTTGTTCCTGACGAAGTGACCATATGCGTCCAAGGCAATATATGTCATCGTTCTCATCCTTACTTATGGCACTAAACAAATAATTGTTCCTTAAAGTAGAGTCGTCACTAGTGTTTTCATAATCCAACTGGAATAGCCATTGAGGACTTAGTAAGCTGTCGTATTTTATTAGGATAGAATATTGATAACTGTTTTCTGATTGAAAACGTGTATTGGCCAACCCGGCAATTCTTATAGAATCCAGAGCGTCGTCAAAATCGGCTTGCATACCCAATAAAAGGAAAATTGAATTGTCCGATCCAGATGGCATCAAGGAGGTAATATAAGGCCAAATCATATCAAGATTAGTCATGTCTGGTTCAAACAGGAATTGTTGGTGCAGGATATTTGTGAAATGAGGGGAGAACTTAATTATTTGGCGGTTACTAGCAGATGTAAACGCAGGTACAGGCACATCAAAATGCTTCTCACCTCCGTCAATTAAGAGTCGGTATCCCCAGAATGTGCTATCGTCAAAAAAGTAGGAGCCAGTAGAAACTGGATGGGCCATAATAATATTACCATCACCATCTATCGTGAAGGCTTCGCAAGTGAATCCAGCATCCCTATACAGAGATGAACTCGTCCGCATAACCGTTCCGTCGGCATATATGCATGCTGACGAAAGGAAATGCTTTTCTTTCAAATGCCCATCAAAACCAAATTCCATATAAGCAAGGAACATGCCTCCGTTGACACTATCTGTAGGGAATGCAAAATCATTGGTTTCATAAAATAGCGTGTCCAAAAAGTATGCGTAATTCCTTGGTCTCGCGCCTGCTCGCGAAAGCATAACCATACAGACAATGGAGGTGTCACCAACAATTTGGATACCTCTACCGTGAGTGCTAGACCCGTAATTTGTATGGATGGACTTATGCCATAACAGTTGGCCATCGGGGCTCAGTTTGGCTATGACAACACTTTTTGTATTACAATCGATGCCATAGGGTGCGAATGGTAGTAAGTCGGTGCCGTCAATCTGAGCACCTGGCGTGAATTCGCCTAAGATGTACAAGTTGCCGTCAGAATCAGCAACGCTGCCCACAATGGCATTTATGTCAGTGCGATGATTATAATCAGGCACACCATTGTAACTCTTCACCCAGTCGAAATGTCCTTGGGCGTGGAGGAAGAGTGGGAATAGGCCTAGGAAGAAGGCTAGGAGTAGGGGGATAGGTCGTAAGTTCTTTTTCATGAAAAACAGTATTTGTTTATAATATGCAAAAATCAATTTCTTTCTCGTGTTGTATATTCCGAATGCAGGTGCAAAAAATCACTTTTATCCGTCAAGGCTATATATAAGACTCAAAAGTCCTGTTTTGGTCACCCCCTTCCTTCGATATTTAACATAGTTTAACATTATGTAAGGGGAGTTAGCTCAGTGGCCATGCCCCACCACAACGGCATGGAAATGGACTGGTGCTGGAGTGATTTTGATGAATAAACGTGGTAAAAGCGTAGAACAAACGTATTATTAACGTAGAAGAAACGTATTTCAATACGTTTCTTCTACGTTTGTTCTACGTATTTTCTACGTTTGTTCACCGAAAAATGGGCAGTAGAGGACTGGGCGGACAGCTTTATTGCTGCTGCCTGTAGGGGAACTGAGGGTTGGAATAGGGGGGAATGGAATCTGCTATAGCCTATTGCTGCGCATCTGTTTGCACAAGGATGACAACGCAAAGGGGACTTTGTGTGGGTCTCTTACCGCAGTCAGCACGATGACTGATGGTAGCGAATGAGACCCGGCATGGGGTCAGATACCATGGAATCAATACGTTGGCCTGTTTCGGCGGCCACCTGCCGCAGCTGCGGGGCGAAGGAATGGGTGATGCCGCCAACCAGATGCAGAGGCACAGCAGCGTGGCCCTCGAAATAGTAGTCCAGCTGACCAAAGAAGGATTTAAAGCTGGTGTTCAGCACATTGGCTATGTATTCATGAGTCTGGTGGCTGAAGGCAAAGGAGGCCAAAGAGGCCAAGAATCGATTGGGATAGGGCTGGCGATAGATGCGGTCGATAAATTCATCGGCCGACATGGGGTAAGTATCATGGAATAAGATGCTTAGTTCTTCCGGCATACGCCCTTCGAGATAGTCTTTGAGCAGCAGCCGACCGATGTGATTGCCCGAGCCCTCGTCACCCAGGATGAAGCCGGTGGAGACTCGTTGGCGGGCAATCGCCTGGCCGTCGTAATAGCAGAGGTTGCTGCCCGTGCCAAGGATGCCCACCACGCCGAGCTCGTGGCCACAGGTGGCACGGCAAGCACCTAGCAAGTCGCCAACCACCTCGCTCACGGCCTCGGGGAAGACCTCCCGGAGCAGCTGCCCCACATGCTGCTGCATCTGGGCGGTGCCGCAGCCGGCACCATAAAAATAAATGGCTGACAGCCGTTTGTCCTGCACAAGGTCGTGCTTTACCTGCCGGAGGACAAAGCGGAAGGCAGACTCGTCGGTGAGCCGGGGGTTGAGCCCCTGGGTGGCCAGCTCGCAAGTCTGCCCCTGATGCACCAAGGCCCAGTGGGTCTTGGTGCTTCCGCTATCAGCCAAAAGAAACATAACT
>JAKSMO010000105.1 GCA_024400545.1 Bacteroidales bacterium
CTAGGCTCTCCGCCGAACACTAACAAACAAATAATTGAATTTTTAGAGCCTACCATTAATTATTAATTGATAGAAGAAAGTGAACTACGAAATGAAAAAAGAAAAACAAAAAGGCATCTACTCCGCACCTGTGCTCAAGGTCGTATCCTTCCTGGTAGAAGGTGGTTTTGCAGGAAGTGTCCAAGGAATTCCCAGTGGTTTGTTTACCACTAATACCCAGGTTGAGTCGTGGATTTATGATGGTCCGAATAGCGATGACAATATTTCAGGTAGTTTTGGCCGTTGGCAGTAATCTTTTTCTTTAACAATATTAATTCACACGAGAATGAAGAAGTCTTACATTATATATTCCGTTGTTGTAATCCTCACTGCTTTTGCAGTTTCTTGTCAGAAAGAAGATGAGGCCGACCAAGTGCTGCGTTCTTTTAACGCCGTCATCGATATGGAAAGCAAAACACACCTTACGGGCGACGACTTTCTGGGCGTTGCTTGGGATGCCGGCGACGAAGTGATGATTTCTGTCGCGCAATCTAATGAAAATACTGTCGGTAAACGCGCCATATTTAAAATTCCCAATAATGGTATTAATGGTGGAATTGCATCCTTCAGTTATGAAAACAGAGGTTTGGACGATCAGAACGATATTAAAGGTAGCCGATTTTGTGCTTTATACCCGGCTTCGGCCGCAGTGGTGAATGCCACTTATGGGTCTATGCAACTGTGCATCCCCATGCAGCAAAGTTATGTCCGTAATAGTATGAAGGGCTCTCCCATGTATGCCGAATACGAACACAATGGTAACACCAACTATTCGGGACTCAACTATAGCAACGACCATCCTACTTTCCGATTCAAAAACCTTTGCTCTCAACTGCGACTGAACTTGCAGCAGAGTGGTGTCCGCGTCAAGAGTATTATTGTCAAGTGTACCGATAACTACTATTTGTCCGGCAATTTTGATATTTATCCTTATAATGCTACCGTGGTCGGTACGCTGGATCAGGCTGAAGTGTGGGCGGCCGAAACAAGTGCTCAGGCTTCGGCCAGCAACGGAAAATATGTGTCGTTGGATTGCGGTGCTAGCGGAGTTGACATCACCGAGGCAACAGATTTCAACATTTATCTGCCTGTGGGTTACTACAACATTGCTATCACCATTCGCACTGTGACTGGTGGCACACAGACTATAGCCTCCACCAGTGCCATCAATTTTAACCGCAATCACGTTAAGCGATTGAATCTGCAGGCCTCCATCACCGACGTTCCCCCCGCAGCCCCCTATGCCAACGCTGGCATCTTTGCCATCAACCCCACCGACCATGTTTATATTGCCAATGGCAACTTGATGAACACCGCTGGCCCCAATGCCTATTATGAAGATTCTTGGCGTTTTGCTCAGCATCCATACGATATGGTTACCCAGTATTTGAACCAGCAAGTCACTTGGAACCGCTTCAGTTGGAGCGTTACTAATGCCGGCGATAATTTTGGCATGAAGGTTGATATTCACACAAACCAGGCTATGGCAAATGAGGATTTCCTTGACTGGGGCGTCAATAGCATTAAAAGCTTCGACGGCAGCACCACCTACGACCCCAACTATTGGTTTACCCTTTCGTCCGACGAATGGCGCTACCTCTTGGGCGAGACTGTTAATGGCCATAATCGCAAAGATGAGCACATGCAGTCACCCACTATGAATTGCTTTGGCTACGCCTACATCCTTCCTGCCGACGATAATTTCTCTGTAGATTATGTTCACAATGGCACCACCCACACCTTCCGCCTGAGCAACTTCCTGACAGACTCTGCCACCCAGTATGTCACAACACTTTACGATGGCGACAATCCTAGTAATCGCACTCATTGGGACTTTCCGTTAGGACTGTACCGAACTGGCGTCAATATCACAGGCAATGAGTGGGCCGGTATCCCCTGCATCGTTATCTATCCCGATGACTTCCCTGCTGATAAGGTCCTCAATTCCCACGAGTTCTTCCACAACAATCATGCCTATTCCTTGACCTACCGCCGTTACAACGAGCTTGTCCGACTCGGTTGCGTGTTCCTCCCTCTCTTAGGTCAGGGGCAGGGCCGTGGTGGTCAAACCGATGCCACCCAGGCATTCATCGTGGGCTACTATTGGGCTAGAACCTGCACCAACAACGGCAACGCTCAGTATATCAAGTTGACCCATAACAATACTCACATATCGGCCGGTATCGAAAGCAACACCCGTGGTAATGGCAATGCCGTGCGTTTGGTTACTCCCGCCCCTGCCGATAGCCGCCACACCACTTCTAACAGAAAGTAACGAAAACCCACGATTTGAAGTTACTTCTTCACCAAAATCTATTAAATAATCTGTTCTTTGAGGGTCTCCAGTCTGGAGGCCCTCTTCTTTTTTCAATTTCGCCGACATTATAATCAACAGGAGGGCTCTCAACACGAGAGCCCTCCTGCTTTTTCGACTATATGTAAATTCGCACTACTCTACCACATACCGCTCGATATTGCGGTGCTCCTTGGAGAAGTTGAGGCCTACGCGGATGATCTGCTGGCCGTCGAGCTGGAAGGGGAGGGTATAGTTGCGATCTTTGATCTGCTCCAAAGCATCCTCGGCAGTGCCGTCGAGCTTGAACTCCATCACATAGCAGTATTTGGGGGCTTTCAGCACCA
>JAKSMO010000011.1 GCA_024400545.1 Bacteroidales bacterium
GCCCTCGCAGTTTGCCGAGCAAACTGGCAAGGCGAATAAGAAACACAAGTGCCATCACGCCAACGCCAAGCCAGTAAATCCAGCTAATTATTACCATCATACTCGGTTTGGTATTGATAGGCAATGCCTGTTCGTCCGCTTCACCAGTTTGTGGCTTGGCTTCGACAGGTTTGCTAGAGACAGAAGCATTAGTACTGACTAAATCCTGATTCGCAAAGATAGTGCGGTAGATGGTCGGTTCACCTTCCTTTGGCTGAGTCACCTGCATAGGAACCTGCAGATGCACCAAAGGCAACAGCAGCGATAACACCATGGTGGACAACAGATAAATTCGCACCATCTGATGGCGCACCTCATGCCGCATCAGCAGCCAATAACCCAACAGGAAAAGAGCCATTGCCACAATCACATAAAAAATATAATTGATATATTCCATAACACAGAATTATTTCTCTCTATTTTCAATATCTTTGCGAGTCTGCTCAATAAGCTGGCTCAAGTCATCGAGGTCCTGCGCCGAGATGTTCTTGTCTTTCAAGAAAAACGACACCAACGAACTGTACGATGCGCTAAAATAGTTCTTCATCAATGAACCCAGCATCTGCCCAGAGTACTTCTCCTTGCTCACCAAGGGAAAGTATTGGTTGTTGCCATTAAACTCATGATGGCTCACAAAGCCTTTAGTTTCTAGGATACGAATGATACTCAGCACTGTACGATAGGCCGGCTTGGGATCTTCAACATTAGCCGCAATTTCTCCGGCAAACCCTTTGCCCAATCCCCATAGCGACTGCATCACTTGTTCCTCGGCCTTGGTAAGCGTGCCTGTTTCTTGTTCTTTCTTTCTTGCCATGATTACAATATTATTCTTTTGATTAATTTTTTAGTCCTATTAACGACATTTTTTGACTAATATTGCGTCGAATGATTATTTTTTTAATCCAAAAAATCTAAACAATTGATAAACAGCAAAAAAAATAAAGCAAAAAAAATAGAAATAATTAGATTGGAGTTGATATTAAAGCCAACAACCACCATAGTTTCTATCAGCAAATGCAACACTAAGTAGAAAAATAAGAATAAAGCCACCTCCGGGCTGGGGGTGGCTTTACGGTTCTTTAGCGTATTGTTCGGTCTTTATTCGGCCTGTTTGCGGATGGTGAGTTCCACCGACTTGGTGCGGATTTCTTTGCAAACGGCGTCGATGAAGCTGTCAAGGGTGTTCTGTCCCAGATCGCCATCCTTGCGGCTCCACATGGAAACGAGTTGCTCGTCTTGCTCTTTCTGACCAATGAGCAATGCGTAGGGCACTTTCTGCATGCGGGTTTCGCGCAGTTTGTAGCCAATCTTCTCGTTGCGGCGGTCGATGGTGGCTTCGATACCATTGTCCTGAAGGGCTTTGGTGACCTGCTCGGCATAGTCGAGGAATTTCTCGGAGATGGGCAGCACGCGAACCTGCTCGGGAGCGAGCCAAGTGGGCAGTGCGCCATCGTATTTCTCAATCAGCCATGCCAAGGTGCGCTCGTAGCAGCCCATGCTGGTGCGGTGAATGATGTAGGGGCGGGTGCGGCTGCCGTCCTTATCGATGAAGTACATATCGAACTGCTCGGCCAACAGGGCATCCCACTGCACGGTGATCATGGTGTCTTCCTTGCCATAGACGTTTTTGGCATTGATGTCAACTTTAGGACCATAGAAAGCGGCTTCGCCAACTTCCTCGGTGAAGGGGATATTGAGTTCGTTGAGAATGTCGCGGATGTGCTGCTGGGTCTGCTCCCAGGTTTCAGCATCGCCGATGTATTTCTCGGTGTTGGTGGGATCCCACTTGGACAGATGCCAAGTAACATCGTTGATAAGACCGAGGGTGGTGAGACAGTATTTAGCCAGGTCGATGCAACCCTTGAATTCTTCTACCATCTGGTCGGGACGCACGATGAGGTGGCCTTCAGAGATGGTGAACTGGCGCACACGGGTGAGGCCGTGCATCTCGCCGCTGTCCTCGTTACGGAAAAGGGTAGAGGTTTCGCCATAGCGGAGAGGCAGATCGCGGTAGGAGTGCTGGCTGTTCTTATATACGTAATATTGGAAGGGGCAGGTCATGGGGCGGAGTGCGAAGACTTCTTTGTCTTTCTCTTCGTCGCCAAGAACAAACATGCCGTCTTTGTAGTGTCCCCAGTGGCCGGAGATTTTGTAGAGGTCGCTCTTGGCCATGAGGGGGGTCTTGGTGCGGACATAACCACGGCGGGTTTCTTCGTCCTCAATCCAACGCTGGAGGGTCATCATGACTTTGGTACCCTTGGGCATGATGAGGGGGAGACCCTGGCCGATAACATCGACGGTGGTGAAGTACTCGAGTTCGCGACCGAGTTTGTTATGGTCGTGATTCTTCACGTCTTCAAGGTAAACGAGGTAGGCCTCAAGGTCTTCTTTGGTGAAGAAGGCGGTGCCATGGATGCGGCTCAAAGACTTGTTGTTTTTATCGCCACGCCAATAGGTGCTGGAAGCCGAGAGAAGCTTGAAGCCCTTGATGGGACGGGTGTTGAGCAGGTGCGGTCCACGGCAGAGGTCAACAAAGTTGTTCTGCTTGTAGATGGTGATGGTTTCGCCTTCGGGGATGGCCTCGAGAAGCTCTACTTTGTAGGGTTCGTTACGTTCGGTCATCATCTGCAGGGCTTCGTTGCGGGTGACTTCGCGACGTTCCAAGCGAGTGGCTTTCTTGATGATGGATTTCATCTCTTTCTCGATAGCATCGAGATCCTCGCGGCTGAAGGGGCGGAAGTCGAAATCGTAGAAGAAGCCGTTGTCGGTGGCAGGACCGATGGTGATCTTGGCTTCGGGGAAGAGGTTCTGTACGGCTTCGGCCATGATATGTGCAGTGGTGTGGCGCAGCACAGAGAGACACTCTTTGCAAGTGGTATCGAGCAGTTCAATGTCGCAATCGGTTGTGATGATAGTTCGCAGATCGATGAGGGTTGACTCGTTGTTGATCTTGGCGGCAACATAGTTGTTGAGCGCATCGGGATTTACCATCTTGATGATGTCGATAATGGAGCAAGGCTCTGCAAACGACACTTCACCAAAGTTTTTGACATTTACTTTCATTGTTTTTCTCCTAATATATAATAAGTTAATAAAGGTCTTGTTGTTTTTTGAAACTACAAAGTTACGAAAAAAGTATGAATCACTAAAAAAAATGTGCTTTTAGGTTGATTTTATTTTAACCTAGCATTTCTTCTTGCGTGTAAATATAGGGTGGCAGGTGAATCAAAATACCTTGTATCCCTAGACTTTAGGTCCTAAACTGACGCTAAACCATAGGCTCTTAACAGTCAAGATAAGGTATTCGTTAAGTCCTTTTCCGTCGTACTTTTGGAGGGATGGGGTCTTCGGGCTTTTGGCGGTCGCCAATAAGGCGGCAGGCTCCGACATAGCGTTTGGCATAATACTCCTCGGTAGAGTAGCTGAAGATGACGCCGGAATGTGTGGCGGCGTGGATGAAGCGGAAACGCCCTGTGGCGGGATCGCATTCGGCAACAATACCGGTGTGCCCTACGCGGCCATTCATCTCACGTCCTTGCCAAAAGACGAGGTCGCCACGTTGTAGCTGCTTGGTGCTTTTAATTTTGCGCCCTTTGACATATTGTGACGCGCTGCCTCCGGGGAGGGTGAATCCGAATTTAAGATATACATATCGTGCAAAACCTGCACAGTCGAAGGCGTTGGGACCTTTACCCCCATAGTGGTAGGGCTTGCCGAGATGGCGCGTGGCTTCCTGAAAGATTAGGTCGGCGCTGTCGGGCTGTTGGTTGAGGGTTTGAACTGATATGCGCAGGGGAGGAATGATGACATCATTGTTGTCCCAAGTGTTTTTCTGCCAAGGCGCCGGCACCTTGGGGTAGAGGGATTGTGCTTGCCCCAATGTGCAGAAGCAGGCGAGGATTATTAGAGTATAGAGCCGTTTAAGATTCATTTTTCTTGTCGGCTATAAGGTTGGTGTCTTTCTTCTCGCTGTAGATATCAAGGGCTACAACCACAGCAGTGAATGCCCAGAAGGGCACCGAAAGCTTGTCGGTATCGAGGAAGTTGTTGAATACGCCGTGGATGTAGTAGGTGAGCAGGCTGAGTGTGAAAGCCAATGCCATGTTGGCTATCTGGGGGTCTTTGGCAGTGCGATAGACGCGCACACCCGTGGCAAAGGTGGCCATGAATATGCAGATGACGAATGCCACTCCAGGCACCCCCTGTTCGGTAAGCGGACCTATATATTCGCTGTGGGCGTTGCCGAGGGTTCCGGCATTGGTGCTGATGGTGGAGAGCTGGTAGCTGCGCTGGTAGCTAGCATAGAGGAACGAGTAGGTGCCGGGTCCGCAACCTAGGACGGGATGTTCTTTCCACATGCGGAAAGCCGAAGCCCAACGGTTGAGACGCTCCAAGTTGCTGGCATCGGTGGAAATATTAGAGATGGATTTGATTTGACCCGAGAGGTCGTAGGAACTGTCTTGGTGGTTTTTGCCCAGCTTGTATATGAGCTCGCTCTGGTAGATGAAGAACACACCCACACCAAGTCCGAAGAAAAGTACCATCCATTTGACTTTCATACCCATGCGGATGAGCACATAAACTCCGATGGCTCCCAGCACACTGAGCCATGCAGCACGGCAGTAGGAGAAGAAAAGGCCTACAATGAGCAAGGCGAAGATGCCCATGAAGAATAGTCGCGACCAACCTTTGCTGTTGCGGCTGAAGATGAAGTAGAAGGCGGCGGGCAGGAAAAGGGCAATAACGCAACCATAGGCGGTGTGGTCGTTGTAGAAGGGTTTCATCACACGGTGGAGGGTCTGCAGGTCGCTGAAGTTGCCAAGGGTTTTGGCTGTTGCGATGGCAATGACGGCGATGAGGCCTATGGCATAGCACCAGAAGAACTGGCGGATGCGCTTCTTGTTGCGGAAAATCTGGGCGGCAGCAAAGAAGAAAGGCGTCACAAACCAGAGACGTGCAATGAGATATTTGAACGATATGAAGGGTAGGGCAGAGGTGCATGAGGTGATGAACCACCAAATCAGAGAGGCTATAAGGGTGATACTTACGGGGTGGCGGAGGATGCGGAGGTCGTAACTGCGGCTAGCCAGCACGCGGAAGAGGAAAATGGCCGAGAAAAGTATCATCATGGGCTCCACCGGCATGGAAAGCTCCATTTTGGGTATGAGGGCAAAGTTGATAGCAAATGGAGTAAGGAGGGCGGTGCAGAGCAAGCCGGTTTCGAGTTTGGTGATGAAGAGTAGCAGTACGATGCCTGCCAGGGGAATGAGAGAAAGGTAGTAAAAATCGCGGATGAGCAATGCGGAGTTGGCCACGGCAAACAGCAGCGTCACCGCCACTGCGATGACTGCTGTAAGGTTTTGTTTGAGCCAGGAACGCATATATACTATTGTTTGTGGGGGTTATTCTTCGTCTTCTTTCTTAGAGGCATCAATCAGCAGCAGCACGAGGATGCACATGACCACTGAACCCAGCGTGCCGAGGAGTACGATGATGCTGCGTTTGGGCCAAGCTTTCTTGTCGGATGCTACGGCCTGGTCGAGGAGGAATTTGTAGCTTACGCTCTCGTTCATGTCAACTTGGGTTTGTGCTGCGCGTGTCTGCATGTCAGCCAATTGCGCACATTTCTCGTGGATGAGCTGGGTGAGGCCGAGGCTGTACTGTGGGTTGCGCTTAAGGCTGTCTTGGAGGAGTTGGATTTCCTCACCCATCTTTTGGCACACGTTGTCCATGATTTCGGATGCGTCGCAAGCACGGTCGTGATGGATTCGGTGGCACACGGTGTCGTAGTTTGCGGCAATATAGTTGGCAATGTCGGCGGCCCATTGTGGGTCAACGTCCAGCACACCAACCTCAACGCCCAGGAATTCGGTACGCTTGACATTGATGTTGCCACGGTACTGCTCGTGGAGTTTGAACATCTTGTGGGGGTCGTCGTTGCTGATACCGTAGTGCTCCATGAGGTTGAACTTGTTGCAAACATCGCGTTCCATCGACTCGGACGAGAGGATCTGGATGCAGTATTCGCAGTCGCGTTCAATACCATAGTCCATGAAGTCGAGGCTGTAATGGTAGTCCATGATGGCCTTACTCAGACGGTTGGAGTTGGTGGGGAAAAGAATTGCCGTGGATTTGTATCTTGGGGTGATGAACAGCGACACCACAATGGAGGCCACAAGTGCAATGGCGAAAACCCAAGTGAGTAGTTTCCACCATTTGGCAAAGAAACGTAGGGTGGCTTTATGGTCGTAGTTGTTGCCGAAAGATTTGTCTGTCATATCGTTTGTGTTTATTTTTATGTTCAACAAAATATAAATTGTAGGTTCGTTTATTGTGAGAATATGCCGAACCTACTTTAGTAACGATAAAAAGAAAATGTTATTGTGTGGTATGTCAAAAATATCTATAAATAAAAAAACCTCCGTTTCACAACGGAGGCTAAAACAAAAGCGTATGAAAAAAAATATTATTACTGTGTCAATATTATTTTTTCTTGAGGAACTCCTGAACCTGGTCGGAGAGGATGATATTCTCCTGGAAGGTGTAGGCGTTGGTTTTGGGAGAACGAACCATGCGGATAACTTTAGCATAGCTCTTACCAGTATTGGTCTTAAGGGTTGCAACAACTTTTTTTGCCATAGTACTCTATCTCCTATATTATTTGATTTCTTTGTGAACAGTCATTTTCTTCAAGTACGGATTGTACTTTTTGAGCTCCAAGCGCTCAGGGGTATTTTTCTTATTCTTGGTGGTGACGTAACGGCTCATGCCAGCAACACCACTGTTTTTCTGCTCGGTGCATTCGAGGATAACCTGCACTCTTGCGTCTTTATTTTTCTTTGCCATGTCTTTATTAATCTATTTTTTCTTTCAAAATCGCTTTTTTATGCACATGGGAAAGAGCATCTACAATCCACAATCTGCCCTCAAAAGCGGGTGCAAAATTACAACTTTTTTTTGAATTAGCAAGCCTTTTACGCTTAAAAGTTTTATTTTTTTATTTGATTTTATTGTTTTGTAATATGTTATGAATTTAATTTTTTTGTGGAATGCTTGTATTATTGCGCATTTTTGAGGGCATTTGAACCCTGTTTTTGTGGAAAAATACTGTCTTTTACTCGTTTTTGTGCCTATTTTTCAATATCTTGTTCTATATTATATATTTACGAAAGAATGGGATTTTGCGCAGGAGATAGCTGACGGCAAAGCTGGCACCGAAGGCAACCACTAGGCAGATGGCCACTAAGGGGAGGGGCTGAGGAATGAAGCGGTGGATGCGGTTGAATATTTGGATTAGGATCCATATATGTATTAGATAGATGCCAAAGGTGCAGAGCGAACACTCTTCGGTCCATCGTCCTAAGCGGCGACCTAAATGGATTGGGTGACGGATGCCGAAGACCAATAATGCAGCAGCTTGCACAATCACATTGGGCGCGGTATAGCCCATAAAGATGGATTCGTCGTCCTGACTGATAATGGTTAGGGCAACGGTTGCGATAAATCCGAGTACGCCTAATAAATAGATAATGTGGCTAGCCCTACGGGTATTCGCTGCGTTGTCGGCATTGTAGAAGATTGTGCGAATGTAATATCCGAGCAGGGCGTAGCCGACAAAGTTGACGAATATGTTGGTAGTGATAGAGAATGGGAGGGCTATGAAGTTGCCCAGATAGTCGTAAACAATGAATGCCATCCAAGCGTAGATGAAATAACGCAGAATATCTTTATTTTGCGCAATTAGTCGCAAGATGGGCAGCGACAGATAAACACCGATGACCATGCCAAGATACCAAAAGTGGCCTTCTTGACTACCAAATGGATAGATGCTTTTTCGTAAGGTCAGGGCGTAGAAGAGTGACCAAAACACGAGTGCGCCAATAATGCGGACAACGTATTTGCTCAGTAGCTTTTTTATGGATAAATCTTTTTGTGGATCGACCATAAAGAAACCTGTCAACATTACGAATATGCCAATGTCCCAACGTGTGACTGCCGTAAGCCCTAAGCAAAGTGCATAGTCAGAAGTGCCCGGGCTGACAAAATTGGCTATAATGGGGGATCCCGCCGTGTGGCAGAGAATAACTTGTAGGCAGGCCAAAATTCTCAGTATGTCGAGAGAATGATTTCGTTGGGATGTCATAAGGTAATGTTGACAGGTGAAAATAATCTGTGGTGTAGGTGGATGGGCTATTTGCCAAAAATCTCTTTGGCGGCATCCATTCTTTCTGGCACGTTGACGCTAAACGGGCAACGGCCAACACAAGAGCCGCAGTGTGTGCACTCCGATGCGTGATGGTCGAGGGCCTCATATGCTTGCTTCACATCGTCGGGCACCGGTTGGCCTTGAGCTTTGGCCACTTCGGCTTTGTCCAGCAATTGGTTTACTTTGGCTATCTGTATGCCTTGCGGACAAGGGGCGCAGTGGTTGCAGTAGGTGCAGCCGGTAGATGCTTTTGCCGTGTTGCCACCATTGTTGAGGGCGGTGTTGTAGTCCTTCTCGGCTTCGGTAGCATGCAGATAGTGCAAGTCGGCCAGCAGTTCGTCGATAGTGCAAGCGCCGCAGATTGACGTGGAGACACAGGGCTTTGCCAAGACGTAGGCATTGCATTGGTCAACGGTAAGCGCAAATCCAAGGGGCGAACGTTCGGCATCGAGCAGTCGGCCACCACCGCCAAAAGTCTTCATGTTGGTGACACCGATGTGATGTTGGGTGCAATAATCAAAGAATTCGACTCGCATAGGGTCGATTCCTGGCAACATATTCTTGAACGATTCGGGATTCCAAACGCTATTGTCTGCCGTGACACGGTCGAAAGCCGGGTTGATGGAGAACATAATCACCTCGACTATGCCCGACTTGACGGCCTTAAGCGCAGCGGCTACATTGTGACTACTGACGCCAATGTGTTGGATTTTGCCTTCGGCTTTGAGTTGCTTTACATATTCCATATAAGGACTGTTGACCAAGGTGTCCCACTCATTGGGGTCGTCAACGATATGGATCATACCCACTTCGATATGGTCGGTGCCCAGTCGGTTGAGGAGGTCTTCAAACCCAATCTTGCATTTCTCCACATCGCGGGTGCGCTCATAGTCGTCGCCATTCCACCAACAGCCGATATGTCCTTGGATGATCATCTCGTCGCGACGACCTTGGAGGGCATAGCCGATGTTGGATCGAACAATGGGGTCGGGGTCGTAGATATCAATATAGTTGACGCCGCTGTCAAGTGCCACCTGCATAAAAGCGCGGCATTGGGCGGTGTCGAGTTTGCCGAAAGCGGCACATCCGATGCTGATTTCGCTCACCTGAAGGCCCGTGTCGCCAAGTGGTCTGTAAACCATGCTGTTGGGTACTTTGTTCTGTTTGCCACCGCAAGATGCCAGCATAGCTATCACGGCCAGGCACGATAAAATATTTACCAGTTTTTTCATATCAATATTATTAATAAGGGCAGCCATCAGTGATAACTGCCCATTTTTGTTTCATTTATTCGTTGGCGTAGGTGCCAGCGTATTCGTCATCGTCGTCGTAGGTATAAATCGGAGTTTGTGGTGCTGCATTGGCAGACGAGTCGGCCTTGATGTATTCGTGGCCGCGTGGAGGACGTTTGCAGTTGCTTACCGATCCTTGGATATAGGCAATCTCCTCGTCGGTCAGCTCTTTGTCGCCAGGGATAAAGTGCTCGCGCCAGAAAGGAAAGTCTTCGGCCAGCTCGCCAGAATAGTAGAAGTCGAAACCGATGGCGCCAAAAGTGTAGATTTGGTCGCGCACCTTGATATGGCTTCCGCCACAAACAGGATTAGCTTTAGGCACCGATTGTGCGAATCCCACATTGAAAAGGGTGAACAGCACGTCGGGGCGTTCGCTGATATCGTAGCCGGCTCTTTCCCATTGCACCTTAGTCTGATGCAGGATACATGCGGTGTATAGGTAAGAGTAGAGGTGGTTGCGATAATCAACCAGGCGGTTATAGCGTTCGTCCTCTTGAGCTTTGCCGCTAACGGTGTAGTCCAACAAATGCTCATAACGTTTGCCCATGTAGTATTCCGATTTGGGATCCTTCAAGTGGTCTTCGATGGTTTTTGCGGTAGAAATCTTAATGCCGTTCACACCATAAGAGAACTGCGACTGAACACTCAACACCTTCACCGGGCCAAGATATTTCTTGAATGTCTCGCGTTTGGAGTTGAACAGTCGGATCTGCTCACCAATCAGGCAACCCACAATCAGACGTGGTTCTACACCGGTGAGTTTGCCGGCTTCAATGATAAGAGCCTTGTCGCGGACGATAGCTTCTTTCAGCGCATCCCATTCGATGCCTTGCATCCAGGGAATAACGTTGCCGGCTTCTTGTTGGGGATAGCTGTCAAGCAATTTGTTGACTTTCTGTAGCAGTTCGTTGTATTCCGACATGTCGTCAATATACATGCCGCAAGCCTTCATCATGCGGTCCACCATCATGGGGTCGTGGCTGAACTGTGCGCCACGGGTGATGAGTTGTGCATTGGTGGGGTAAAACTTGCTGAACACGGCCAGCTTGGCATACTGCTGCATCCAACGTTGGTTGATTTGCTCTTGGGTAAATGTAGAATCCTGCAAGGCTTCCATTTCATCCACCGAAAGCATATAGCGGTAGTTCTTGTCAACAGCACCGCGGTTCTTGGTAAAGCCGAGCTGATAAAAAGCCCAGGCACCTATGATGGCAAAGCCCGCCATAGCGAAAAGTGCCTCAAAGATATTGAACACTTTTCGCCATGCGGAACGTTGCTTCCAGCTATTAATAGCTGATTTGAATTTCGAAGCCATTATTTATATTAGTAAATGACGTTCAGATAGTTGATTGTTAGGCCAACGGCACGATTGCGGGAGCAATCGAAGCCACTGCATTAGCGGCCTCCATAGGCTCGAACATGAAGGTGTACATCAGGATGTAGGTGATAGCACCTGCCAGATAGCCAACGAGGGCAAGCCAGGAGATGTTTTTGAGATACCAGATGAAGTCGATCTTCTCCATACCCATGATAGCCACACCAGCAGCAGAGCCGATGATGAGGAGGCTACCGCCAGTACCGGCGCAGTAAGCCAGACACTCCCAGAAAGCGTGGTCAGAAGCAAACATGACAGCATCGCCAGCGATGGGATACATCTTCATAGTTGCTGCCACGAGGGGCACATTGTCGATAATGGAAGAAAGAACACCGATGATGATGTCGATCAGGAAGAAACCGGAAACACCGACAAAAGAGGTGCCGAGGAATGCGTTGCTCAAGCCTTCGGAGAGACCGGCAAGGATGCCAGCAGCGTTGAGGCCGGCAACAGCCATGAGGATACCGAGGAAGAAGAGTACGCTGGGAGTATCAACGTGCTCGAGGGTGCTCATAACAGTGGGCATAGGACGGCCTTCGCCACCCTTGGCCATGTGACGCTTGCGGCTACCAATCTCGGTAACAACCCAAAGCACACCAAGGCTGAAGAGCATACCCAGATAGGGAGGCAGATGGGTGATGGTCTTGAAAATGGGCACGAAGATAAGGCCACCGATACCAAGCAGAAGGATACGCAGACGCCATTCGGAAGGAATGCTGTCTTCTTCGTTCTCAACCAATTCGGGGCGGACGATTTCGCCCTTCATGATGGGCATAGCGGAGAGGATGAGCACGGGAACAACCATGCTGACGAGGGATGCGATGATGGTCTTCACCATGATGTTGATGGTGGTGACCTGGCCGCCAATCCACAGCATGATGGTGGTAACGTCGCCAATGGGACTCCAAGCGCCACCAGCGTTAGCGGCGAGGATTACCATACCGGCAAACAGCCAGCGCTCTTTCTGGTCGGCAATGAGTTTGCGGAGCAGTGCGCACATGACGATAGCGGTGGTCATGTTGTCGAGCAGAGCCGACAGGAAGAAGGTGAGGATGCTGAGGATCCAGAGGAGTTTTTTACGGTTGGTGGTCTTGATGCGATCGGTGATGATGCTGAAACCCTGGTAGTTGTCAACCAAGGAAACAATGGTCATAGCACCGAGGAGGAAGAATACGGTTTCGGCAGTTTCGCCCAAGTTCTCGCAAAGGAGTTCCTTGAGGTGGTGATGCCAGCCTTCCACACCCATGTCGGCGCCAAACACGTTCATCGACATGGCATACATAACCCAAACCACAACACCCAGCAGAAGGGCGGAAGCGGTCTTGTTGACTTTCAAGGGATGCTCAAGCGCGATGCAGGCATAACCCAAGATAAAAGTGACAATAATTGCTACTATCATACTAATTGATAATTAATAATTAATAATTTATTTTTTGTTTTCGTTTTCCAATTATCTTCTCTGCTGCTGACGCTGAGCCTCTTCGGCCATTTTTTGCATCTGCTCGAGGCGCTGCTGGAATTTGCTCTTTTTAGCACCTTTCTGGCCTTTGCCGTGCTTGGCGTCGTAGGCAGCCATGCGTGCGCGCACTTTCTTCTCGCTGGTGAATTTGCGGATAAGAATCATGGTTACCATAGTGATGCCCAAGGAGAAGAAGTAGTAGAGGTTCAGACCTGCTGCCATACTGTTGAACATAAAGAGCATCATGAAGGGCATGAAGTACATCATAAATTTCATGCCGGGCATACCTGCCTGGGCCTGCTGGCCACGCATGGTGTACCAGGTATAGAAGAACTGCATGCCGAACATCAGGAGGCAGAAGAGCGAGATGTGGTCGCCGTAGAGGGGAATGTTGAATCCAAAGTCAAGGATGCTGTCGTAGGTGGAAAGGTCGTCGCACCACAAGAATCCCTGCTGACGCAACTCAATGGCCTGAGGATAGAACATGAACATGGCAGTGAGGATGGGCATCTGCAGCAAGATGGGCAGACAGCCGGCCATAGGATTATATCCCGCCTTGCGCTGCAAGGCCATGGCCTCTTGCGATTTCTGCATTTGCTGTTCGGGGTTGGGGTACTTCTTGTTCAGCGCATCCATCTCGGGCTTGAGAATGCGAGAGATGGCAGAGCCCTGATATGATTTATAGACCAAGGGCAGAAGCGCCAAGCGAAGCAAAATGGTAAATACAATAATAATGATACCATAATTCCAGCCAAAACCTTCCAAGAAGTTGAAGGTGGGAATGATGAGCACACGGCTGACGAACTTAGAGAAAATCCACCAACCCAAAGGCAGCATCTTCTCAAAGCCACGGTCCATAGCACGCAGGTCGCGATACTTGGTAGGACCGAAATAGAAGTTGAGTGGCATCACATAGTCGGCATTTCCATTATAGGCAATACCCAGGTTGGCGCTCATATCGCACAGGTATCGATTGTCTTCCGATCCCTCTTTGGTGGTCACCTGGCTCAAGCCAGCATTCTCAAACGCACTGTCGGCCATCAGCACAGCGGTGAAGAACTGCTGTTTGAAAGCAACCCAATCGAGCGAGGTCTTCACATTCTTCTCGCCATCGCGGCCACGGCTCACGTAATCAACATCTTTAGCCGAGCGGAAGTAGATTCCGGAGTAGAATTTCTCAGGGTCTTTGTTGCGGTTGTTGCTGCCTCGGCTGCTGGCATCCACCTTCTCCTGACGTTTCATGCGGTTGTGCCACCAAAAATCCATAAAGGGAGTCTGGCGAACCACTTTGGTCAATCCATGGAAGGCAATGTCAAAATCGACATCATAGCCCTCGCCTGTAAAGACATATTTGAATTCCAGATACTGGTTCTGATTGACACCATTGCTGTCGCCTACATAAGCGCGGAGACGGATGTCAATGGACTCGTTGTCAGCAATTTCAAACTCGGTGTCGGACTCGATTTTTGTTGCCTTTTCACCCTCGAAACGGTAAGGTACGAACACTAGGTCGCTAGTGTTGATCACGCGGTTGTCTTCGGTCGAGAAGATTAAGTTCATGTTGTCGTCGGCGGGGGTGATGAGCTGCAGGGGCATGCTGTCGTAGGTGGTGTAGTTGCGCAACACCACTTCGTTCACCTGAGCACCCATGTTGCTGATGCTCACGCACATCTTTTCGTTCTTGACGTTCACGATGATTGTGTCGCCGAAAGCGCTGGCGTTGAATGCGCCCAAGTCGCCACGTTTGTTCATCTGCATCTGATGCAGTGCGCTGCTGTCGCCGGCAGCTGCCATGCTGTCAAGCACATGTTGCTCGTGGGCCAGCTGTTCGGCGTATGCCACGCTGTCCATATAAGCCTGGCGGATGGAGTCATTTACTCTTTGACGTTCGGCCAATTCCTCTTTGCTGGGTGCCACCCACCAGGTGTAGCCCACAAAAATGGCCATAATTAGGACTATGCCTATAATTGATTTTTTATTCATATCTGTTTATTATTCAATATAATTAATCGTTCGCACACATAGTGAGCGAATTTGCAAAGTTACAAAAGTTGAAGCAATTATCAAAAAATATTTTCCGAACACGCAATATTTAACGCTTCCGCACGCTTCACGCACCGCAAATCCAGACCCACCATACCTTTGCCGAAGTCTCACTCGTTATACCTTAGTTATCCTATATATATACTATAGTTTCGTTGTACGCAATAGGATAAATATAGTATAACTATAGTATATTTATAGGATAACGAGCGAAGCTAGGGCGGAGCTATGGTGGGTTTACAGGGTTGTTTGGGTAGGACTAGGCTATGCCAATGGGGCTAAATAAAGAAGCCGATTTTGATGGGGTAAATCTTAGTGGGGTTGTTCTCGCTCGGGATGAACAGCGGCATGGTGGGCACTTGCAGGAAGATACCGAAACTTTTGAACGACATTTCCAGTCGGACGTCCAGTTTGAAGGGATTGAGATCATCTTTGATGTCGGTTTTGTCCTGCGGATTGCGCCCCGCGGTGTGGAATTCGTGTTTCAGTCCGGTGTGCTTACCAGTCCAACCCAGAGCCGGAATGGCCATAAGCCCAACACGGAAACCTTTGTTCCGATAAGCAATACCCACGGGCAGTTGCACATAGCGTGTCACAAACCGAGAGCTGTAATATCCGCCGGGAGTGTTATTCTCGGTTGCCACAAAAGCATTGTTTTCAAAGGTGACATAAGGGTTGTTGAATTTATACACATCCGACTCATATCCAATGCCTACGTATGTTCTGAAGTGCTTGGTTTTCACCAATTCGTACTTTGTGCAGAGCTGATAGCTGCTGAAAGAAGTGCGCAAGTCGTAGCCCGGTGCGCTTATACCCATGAGGCCATTGAAAGGCGTTGAACCCCAATTGTTGAAAGCCCAGTGGAAGTCGATGTCGGTTCGGTCGGACGAGTCGTATTCCTTCTTTTTCTTTTGATTCTGGTTGCCGCTTTGCTGGTTCTGCTGGTCTTTAATTGGTTCAAATTTTTTTGCTGCACTGACGGCACCTTGATGCCTTACCGTCGACAAGAGTCCAAACGTGGCTCCCGTGGCAAGCTCCTTAGACCGCTTAGACAATTGGACCCAAGTCTTTAAGAGCGTAACATCGCCTTTTTCCACCATTTTTTCCACAAATAAGTCAAGTCCGGCCTCAAATTCTTCGGCGATGTCGGATTCGAGCATGTAACAACGTACATTCTGGTCGGTAACATCATTTATGTGAACAACATACAGACTCACGTTTGGATCGCTGATAAACATTGTGTTGCCTTCGAAATGGATATGCTGCAGGCAGCCTCCAGTCTTCTCAAGGCTCACGGCCTTCACATACTGATTCACTGAGTCGTTCACCAGCATTACCACGCAGTCTTTCATGGAATTCTCCACTTTGGCCACCGAGCCTTGGAGCTCTGCTTTGCAACTCACAATGTCGCAAACGCCCGGAGTCGTCCAACTGCCCGTGATGCAGTTTCTGGTTTCTTGGTTGAGTTTGGCCTGCGCCAGGGTGGCAAATGCCATCAAGCAGCACAGTGCGATAGAGAAAATCTTTTTCATATTGATAACGATTTAATTATTAAGGTGGGTTCTATAAATTCATTTCTTGTGATTTTGATTGGATTGTCGAGCAGATTGCTGTGCGAAGCGAGGGCGCATAGCGGGCTATGCAACCGAGTGACAAGCAGCAAGATGCCGACAAGGCTTCAAAATCGCTGAAAAGATTTCTATTACCCATCATTATTGTTTCTTTTGTCTAATCGGTGAATTTGTAGAACTCACCTTAACTAAATATTACGCTGAGCGCCTCGCGAAAGGACTCGGTTTTTTCCATAATACGGTCGTAAGCCAGCTTGGCTTCATACCCTTTGACCACCATGTTCACCATCTGTTCGGTGGAAGGGCGGTAGCGGTTGGGCACAGCTGCAAATTGCTCAGTATCGTCTGGCGTTTTCACTTCAGCCACATTCTCCTCCGGCGTGGATAATAGGAACTCTATTTCTCGGTAAAGGGCGGCTTCAAGGTCTTCTTCCTCAATTACTTCCGCCACCAAAGGTTCGGGAGCGAAGGTTTGCAGAATCTCTTCTTCAATGGCTGGCTCAAGCTGTTCTTCGGCAACTGCTTGTTCAATGACTTCGGCAATATCAGGTGTTGAGTAAACTGCTTGTGGCTTTACGACAAGGGTTTCTTCGGACTCAATCTTTTTTTGCATCGGCAACACCTTTACCGCAGGTTTGGTTGCGGACACTTGAGTCACAACGGGTTCTACCTTACTATTGTGCAAGGCAAAGGTGGTTCCCACTGCTACGAGCACCACGGCTGCGGCCGACCAGCGCCAATGCGTGGGCCCGATGCGAAAAGGTGTGGCTTCTGGATGCTTGAGACTCTCTTTGTCGGCAAAGACAAGTGCCTCGTCCTTTTCGATTATAGGGGCTTCGGCATAGAGCGCCAGTTCCTCGGCCAGCTCGGAGTGCTGGGCCATAAAGTCCTCCACCTCTTTCCTTTCTTTTGGGCATAAGGCACCTTCTAGATATTGAAGGAAATAAAGCTCGTAGTTGTCGGTGGTAATCATATATGATATTCTTTTAATTGTCGTTTTAAAGCGACGCGAGCACGGAAGATATACACCTGCACTTGTTGGTCGCTTATGTTGAGTATGTTTGCTATTTCTTTGTAAGAATATCCCTCTACGTCACGCAGTTGCACACATTCGCGTTGCACTTGCGGCAGGGTGCTCATGGCTCGGTTGATGGCTTCTTTGAGGTCGAAGCTGTCGTCGGGTGCCAAAGATTCCTCCTGCGTGTTGCCTTGGGCGCTACGCACCTTGTCGTATCGCATTCGGCTTATCAGGTGGTTGTGGACTACGCTCAGAAGAAAGGCCTTGCCCTTTTCCCAACGTACCTCCTCGCGGTGCTCCCACAATTTGGCAAAAGCTTCCTGCACAGCATCTTTGCAACACTCAGCATCGTCGCAGCATGAGCACGCAAAGCGGTAAGCATCATCCGCCCAGAGGTCCACTCCCTTGTTATATTCCTTACAATTCAATGTTTTTTTCAAGTTTTCTGCTATATAGACGCACAACACCCCCATTTTATTACACCTAAGGGCAAAAATATTTCCATCAGTCCACCAGATGTGCCAATTATGTGCCAAACACGTGGGATTTTACACATTATTCATAATGTTTTTTGTGAGTTTTTATACATTTTTCATGGCTAACTGAGAAAATATGACGGGAGATTGGCCAGAAAAACACTTTCCAAACGCCCCCAACAAGGCTTGATAACACTATGTTGAAAAATATTTATTATAAATTCAAAATATTTATGTAACTTTGCCACATCAAAAATTCTAGTATCATGATCACTAAAAAAGGTAGTTCTTTACTCATTTTGTTGGCAGTTACGCCACTTCTCTTTATGGGTTGCAAGCATGCACAACCTGCCGAGGAACCTATTTTTGACACCGTTGTGGTGGAACCCGAACTTGAAATTGAAGAGGAAGAACCCGAAATTATCGAAGAAACTCCTGCTCCCGCACCTGCTGTTGTGCGCCCGGCAGTGAAGAAAGAACCTGTCAAGGACGAGGTGCTCTACATCTCCGGTCATGGCGCCAACGGTCGTGTTTGGGGTCATATCACCATGAAGGGCAACAAAGGCACTGGCACCGTTACCGACGAGCACGAGAACGCGCTCACCGTTAGCTGCACCCGCCAGGGCGAAGAGCTGATTTGCTACGACCAGAATAGCCGTCAGTACATCTTCCGCTTGTAATCATCCCCTTTCAGGCGTACTTTATGTGGCATGGCAGTTTATCTGTCGTTGCCACTTTAAGTGCATCTATCAACTGAGAATAATAATTAAAGTTTATCATAATAATGAAATCTACACAAGAACTTCAAACCATCGCTTCGCAGGTGCGTCGCGATATTCTCCGTATGACCACCGCCGCCAAATCGGGTCACCCGGGCGGCTCTCTCGGCACTGCTGATTGGATGACTGCCATGCAGTTCAACATCATGAACCACGATCCCGAGCATTTCACCATGGACGGCAAGGGGCAGGACATGCTCTTCGTTTCGCAGGGCCACATCACTCCCGTTATCTATAGCACCATGGCCCGTCGCGGCTTCTTCCCCGTGCAGGAACTTAGCACTTTCCGTATTTTTGGCACCCGTCTGCAGGGTCACCCCTCCACCGCACACAATCTTCCTGGCATCCGCATGGCTAGCGGTTCGTTGGGACAGGGCATGAGTGTGGGTATTGGTGCTGCTCTTGGCAAAAAGATGACTGGCGACAATACCTTGGTTTATACCCTCCATGGCGACGGCGAGCTTCAGGAAGGTCAGATTTGGGAGGCTGCCATGTTTGCCGGTGCCAAGCACGTTGACAACCTTATCTCTACCATCGACTACAACCGCCAGCAGATCGACGGCACCACCGACCAAGTGATGGACCTCGGCGACCTCAAGGCCAAGTTCGAATCTTTCATGTGGAAAGTCATTGTCATCAAGAACGGTAACGATATGCAGCAGGTGCTCGACGGCATGGCCGAGGCTAAGGCTCAGGCCGGCAAGGGTATGCCCGTGTGCGTCATCCTTACCACCGAGATGGGCTATGGCGTTGATTTCATGCAGGGCACCAACAAGTATCACGGTGCTGTGCTCTCTGCCGACGACCTGCCCAAGGCTCTGGCTCAGATTGAAGAAACCCTTGGCGATTTTTAATCAGTGAATGGTGAACAGTGAACGGTGTACAGTGATGGGTGAACTGTGATCGGCAATGAAAATAATAAGATAGTGAAACGTATCTTGCTCATAGTAATGCTTATGGCCATCGGCTTTGTTGCCATGGCGCAGAAAAGCACTGCGGCACCGCAGAAGACGCGTGTGCTACTCGTCCTCGACTGCTCTCAGAGCATGTGGGATAAGTGGCAGAGCGACTCCAAGATTAAGGTGACGCAGAAGGTGTTGTTGCGCCTGCTCGACAGCATTCAGTCCCGGCCCGATGTGGAGGTGGCTTTGCGCGTATTCGGTCATCTGAACGACCACGCCTATGGCACCAGCCTCGAAGTACCCTTCGAGAAAAACAACATCTACAAGCTGCAGAGCAAGATTAAGACTCTTGTACCCAACGGCGGATGCAACGCGGCCACGGCGCTCAGCAAATCGCTCAACGACTTTCCCCAAGACCCCAAATCACGCAACATCATCGTTGTCATCACCGACCATATTAATGATCCTGATGGCGACATCGTGGAGGTGACTGAAAAGATCGAGGAGAGCGGCAACGTGGTTCGCACCGAATTCATAGGCATTGGCGACAAAAAGAATTTCCAAAACACCGACGACATCCTTCTGGACTTCGCCTGGAACGAGGACTTTCTGTTTGACGCGCTGAATCGAACCTTCAACACCGTTAGTAAGATTGCCCACCTGCCTTTAACCTTGGAAGATGCTAATGGACTTTTTGAGACCGACATCCCCGTGGCCTTCTTCGACCATAGGACCCATGCTCTCAAATTTGCCACCATCTACCACTATGACACTGAGAATGGTATCGACACCTTGCAAGTGGACCCGTTGGTCGATTACGACGTGGTCGTTTACACCAAGCCCAAGCAGGTATTCCGCAGTCACCGTTTCAACGATGGCATTGTCACGGCACTGCCCGCCTACCAAGGAAGCCTTTCCATACAGTTGGTCAACAAGCGCACTCAGTTTCAGGTGCCCGACTACACCGTACTAGTGCGGCAGCACGATAGCACGGCTATTCTTGCCAGCCAGCCGATAGGAGCCAAGGCCAATTACCTTGTAGGCCGATACGATATTGATGTACTCACCACTCCCGTTACCCATCTCGGCAATGTGATCATCCGTCAGGGTGCCAACACCAGCCTGCAGATACCCATGCCGGGGCAGCTGGCCCTCAGCAAGCCCAAAGTGGCAACCACAGGAAGTGTCTTTGTGCTTAAAAACGGTACCATGCAATGGGTCTGCGACCTCAATCCTACCACCTTCGACGAGCGTATCGTGCTAATGCCCGGTAGCTACCAGGTAGTCTTGCGCCCTGTCGAGGCCACAAAGTACTCCGCCGTCCGCACAGCTGGTTTCACCATCACCTCGGCCCAACAAACAGCCGTGAATTTAGAAAAATAGTTGAATCGATATTTGTTAGTTTGGCAAGCGAACCAACAAATATAATTAATAATAGAATAAATACATATAATATATGAAACCCTACGAAAACAAGAAATCCATGGAACTCCGCGCCGGTTTCGGCCAAGGTCTCGTTGAGGCCGGCCAGGCCAACGAGAACGTTGTGGCTCTCAGTGCCGACGTTTGCGGTTCCGTAAAGATCAATGATTTTGCCAAAGCTTTCCCCGAGCGTTTCGTGCAGTGCGGTATTGCCGAAGCCAACATGGTAGGCATTGCGGCAGGCATGTCGCTCTGTGGCAAAGTGCCCTTCCTTGGTGGTTTTGCCGAGTTCGTCACCGGTCGCGTCTATGACCAGATTCGTCAGGTGGTGTGCTATTCCAACAAGAATGTGAAAGTCTGTGGTTCTCACGCCGGTATCTCCCTCGGTGAAGATGGCGCCACCCACCAGACTATGGAGGATATCGCCCTGATGAAAGTGCTGCCCAATATGACCGTTCTTGTGCCTTGCGACTACAACCAGGCCAAGGCTGCCACCCTTGCTGCTGCCGAGCACGTAGGTCCTGTCTATCTCCGTCTGGGTCGTTCCAAGATGCCCAACTTCACCGAAGAAGGTGCTAAGTTCGAAATCGGCAAGGCTCAGCTTATGAACGAAGGTAAGGATGTCACCCTCTTTGCTTGTGGTCATCTGGTTTGGGAAGCCCTCGAAGCTGCCAAGGCTCTTGAAGCCGAAGGTATCAGCGCCGAGGTTATCAACATCCACACCATCAAGCCCCTTGACGTTGAGGCTATCGTGGCTTCTGCCAAGAAGACCGGTGCCGTTGTTACTTGCGAAGAGCACCTCTTCAACGGTGGTATGGGCGACAGCGTAGCACAGACCCTGGCCCTTCACTGCCCCACTCCCATGGAGTATGTGGCTGTTGACGACAAGTTTGGCGAGAGCGGTACCCCCGATGAGATGCTCACCAACTATGGTCTTCGCGCCAACAACATCGTTGAGAAAGTGCATGCTGTTTTGAAGAGAAAATAATTGATAAATATCAGTGATAGGTGATCTGTGAGCTGTGATCTGACAATACATTTGTCGGTTCACAGATCACTCATCACAGATCACACATCACTCACTACCATGCATATCGCTGTTTTTTGTGCTTCCCGCATGGGTAGCAACCCCAAATACCAATCAACTGCCCAAGAGCTTGGGCAGTTGGTTGCTTTGCATGGCCACACCCTGGTCTATGGTGGCAGCAACCTCGGTTACATGGGCGTCGTTTCCACCGCCGCGCTTGATGCTGGCGGTCGAGTTATCAGCATCATCCCTACTATCTTCTCGCCCGAGGTTATCAACTCCCAGCCCCGTGCCGAAACACGACTGGTCACTTCTATGCAGGAGCGTAAAAGCCAGATGATTGACCTGTGTGATGCCTTTATTGCCTTGCCAGGTGGCATAGGCACTCTCGACGAGGTGTTTGAAGTGCTTATGTCCAATCAGCTCAATCTTTGCAACAAACCTATGGCGCTGCTCAATATCGATGGCTATTTCGACCCGCTGCTCCAGCAAATTGACCGCATGATTGCCGACGGGCTCCTCCTTCCGCAATCCATCCGGGCACTTAGCGTTGCATCTACTCCCGCAAGCCTCCTGGCCGAGATAGAGAAATAACCCGCCATAACGCACAACTCAGAAACTCTCAATACAAATTGGCCTACCTTCTCACCAAGTCAAAATACATTCGCGGACTCCAATGTCCCAAGGCTATGTTCCTCGATGTCCATGCGCCCCATTTGGCTTATTATCCACCCGAAACCTTGGCCCGTTTCCGGAGGGGACGCGACTTTGAAAAGAGCTTCAAGGATACTTTCCCTCATGGCATTGACATCAGTGCCCGACTTAAAGGCAATGTTTCGGCCTATCCGCAACTCACGGCCGACTTATTGTCTGCCCCAGGAGAGGTGGCTCTCTTCGAGGCCGGTTTCCTCTACAACGATGTGTTGGTACTTGCCGACGTGGTGCACAAAACCGCCGAAGGCATCGTCACCATCTTCGAGGTCAAAAATAGTGTTCATGTCTCCGACACTTTCCGCAACGACGTCGCCATCCAGCACTATGTCATCTCCCATGCCTTGCCGGCTATTGTGGTGGCCGACATTTTCTGCCAGGGTCTTACGCTCCAAAACTTCTTTGTTCTCTTCAACGACGGTCACGATGGATTCCTTCGCGAAGACCTCATTCAGCCTAGTCAGTCGCAACATTCTGTAATAGAGCAAAACATAAACCATTTCAAGCAAGTTATCCTTGGTCAGGAACCCTCAGTTCCCATGTCGCCCCATTGCGATGCTCCCTATGCTTGTCCCTACAAAGGCTATTGCAGAAAACGCGGGGAGTGAAGCGTAGAGAAAGTAGATTACAATTCTGTTACATTTGTAGTCTCAACACAACATTCAAACCCCGTCTGCGTTATGATTTTAAAAATAATGCACACTCATGGCAAGAAAAATTTTAATTGTTGATGACGAACCCGATATCTGTGAGATTCTTCGTTTTAACCTTGATCTAGAGGGCTATGATGTCCAAGTGGAGGAAGGTCCTATCGACTTGGGGCCGGTGTTGCCCGATTTAATACTATTGGATGTGATGATGACTCCTAAGTCGGGATTTGAATGGGCGACTGAACTGAAATCCGATCAGCGTACAGCCTCCATTCCCATTATATTCTGCACTGCCAAAACCTTGGAGGACGATATTTTGCAAGGCTTTTCGCTAGGTAGCGACGACTATATCTGCAAGCCTTTCCGTATTAGCGAGGTGAAGGCTAGAGTGCAGGCAGTGCTGCGCCGATCAGGAGTTGGAGGATTGCTTTCATCCACAAACGAAGTGTGTAACACCCTTCGTTTCGATACTGTTATGCTAAATTTGGACAGCAAGGAGTGTTTTGTTGACGGCCAATCAATACCTTTTACGAAAATAGAATTTGAAATATTGGCATTGCTGATATCCAACCGTGGTCAGGTCTTCTCGCGCGACATTATCCTCCAGCGGGTATGGCCGCAAAACACCATAGTGCTGGACCGCACGGTGGATGTAAACATAGCGCGCATACGCAAGAAACTGGGTCGCTACGGCAGCCATCTGAAATCTAAGGTCGGCTATGGGTATATTTTTAATTGATAGGAATCGTTGAGCAGCCTCAGGAAGGCTTGATTTCCAAACGTTGAATTCTTTGAGTTACTTCAAATTCACAAATTAATCCGATGACAAAAATCAAACTATCAAACCATATTTTCGTCAGTGTTACTATCTTAGTGGCCTTGTTCACCATCTTTTTTGGCCTCTATGAATATGGGCGCGAGCGTGCGTTCAGGGTGGATATTTTGCATTCCCAATTACAGCTAAATAACTACCAATATATGGTTGGCTCCGCTGACCCCGATATTCGATTAACCATCACCGACACTTTGGGCAACGTGCTTTTCGATTCTGAAGAGAAGTCGGTAGAGCATATGGACAACCATTTGCAACGCAAAGAAATCCAGGAAGCTCTGCATAACGGAAGCGGGTTCGACATCAAACGAGTTTCGGAGACCAATGGCGAGAAACATTTCTATTCTGCCACACGTTTCGACAACCGCGTGGTTCGGTCGTCGGTTCCCTATTCGGCCGAACTGACATCATCGCTCCAGCACGACTACACCTTTCCCCTTTACACTGCAGGAATTATCACATTGCTGATGGTGATGTTGTACTTTCGATTCAAATATGCTCATAGCGAACACGAAAAACAACGTATCAAACGACAGTTAACTGAGAATGCTGCCCATGAGTTGAAAACCCCCGCAGCTACTATTGAAGGCTACCTTGAAACCCTTGTTTCCAACCCGGACCTCCCTGCTGAGAAACAACAAGAGTTCATTGATCGCTGCTACCATCAGAGTCGGCGTATGAGCAGTTTGTTGGCCGATATGAGTACGCTGACCCGTCTTGATGAAGCTCAACTCCTTCGCCCCACTACACTGGTTGATGTTACCTCTGTGTTGCGTCAAATTCAGGAGGAAACTGCCCCGCAATTCCAGGAGTGTGGAATTCAGTTGAAAACAAGCATTCCTCCCACACTCCCCATCCAAGGCGATGCCGCCCTTGTCTATTCCCTGTTCCGCAACATCTATAACAACGCTTTGGCTTATGCTACCGATGCCACTATTTTTGAGGTGCAAGCTAAAATAGCCGGAAGTCATTATATGTTCCGTCTTAGCGACAATGGTGTCGGAGTTCCACCGGAGCACCTACCACACATCTTTGAAAGATTCTATCGTGTTGACAAAAGTCGGTCGCGACGTCTAGGTGGTACCGGGCTGGGGCTGGCAATTGCCAAGAATATAGCCATCCAATATGGTGGGTCCATCTCGGCCTCAGCCACCCCCGGCGGAGGGCTCACCATCATTGTCACACTGGCTCAGAGTGGTGTGTGAGGTTCAAATCTCTTTGTGCATAATCGGCCACGCATTGCGGCACTTGCACCTCATAGCCTGACACCAACTTACTTGACGAAAGTATAAGGTCAGCTGTCGTGCGGTTCGTGGCAAAGGCAATATTGTAGAGCGAAGCCAGCCGGGTCAAGGCCGACACATCATTTTGATGGCCTTGCATCACCAGATTGTCGCAGAAAAATATCAGCATGTCGATACGTCCTTCTGCAATCATGGCACCAATCTGCTGGTCTCCACCTAACGGACCAGACAGCAGCCGCACCACCCGATCGGCAAATGGCCGCTGGCCGTCGGCCGTTGTTATCTCGGCAATCAACCTACCTGTGGTTCCGGTGGCATACATGCGGTGAGGCTTCAGCTGACTGATGTTGGCCTCGGCCCATTCTACAAACTCCCTCTTTCTGGCGTCATGCGCCACTAAGGCAATGTTTAACTGTTTCATATTGTGTTGATTTGTTGTTCTGGAAGTTTAGTGGTTTGTAAGTTTAGTGGTTTATAAGTTTAGTGGTTTATAAGGTTATAGAGTTGTTGCACTTAATCTTATAAACCCATAACCCCATAACCGTATAAACTAATAACCCCATAAACCTTATAACCCCATAACCCCATAACCTTATAAACTAATAACCTCATAAACCCATAACCTCATAAACCTCCTTCATGGTTTATCCAATATTTCCCGAAAGGTAGGCTCTCGTACGTTGGTCGGCAGGATTGCTGAACATTTGTTCCGTATCGCCACTCTCCACCAGTTCGCCCAAATACATAAACAGCGATTTCTGTGAGATTCGTTTCGCCTGACCCATATTATGAGTCACGATGATAATTGATACCTCGTTTTTCAATTCCACCAGCAGATTCTCGATAGTAGAGGTGGCTATAGGGTCCAACGCTGATGTGGGTTCGTCCATCAGTATCAGTTTGGGTTTCAGTGCCAAGGCTCTGGCAATGCAGAGTCGCTGTTGCTGTCCGCCGCTGAGAAAAGTACCTCGTTTGGTCAGCGAGTCCTTTACCTCATCCCAAAGGCCGACACTTTTCAAGCTCTGCTCTACAATTTCTTGCTTCACCGACTTGTCCAGTCTGATTCCGTTGAGCGAATATCCGGCCAGTACATTGTCCGAAATACTCATCGTAGGAAATGGGTTGGGGCGCTGGAATACCATACCCACCTCGCGACGCACTTGCATGGCATTCATTTTCAAAAGGTCTTGTCCGTCCAATAACAATTGGCCGCTTACCTGTATGCCACGATACAGCTCATGCATACGGTTGATGGCCCTAAGCAGCGTACTCTTGCCACAGCCCGAAGGGCCCATGATGGCGGTGATCTGATTGCGGGGTATATCAGTGCTGACATTACTTACCGACAGTTTATCGGCAGTGTATGCTACGCAGAGATTGCGGATTTTGAGAATCGAGTTGTCTAGATTTTCCATTTGTTTGCAACAATTTTTGATGATACATTCAGTAGCAGCACAAAGAATAGCAGCACTAGCGATGCACTCCATAACAATGGCTGCAAAGTGGGATTGTTAAAGAATTGCCAGATGAGCAGCGGCACGCTGGACATAGGCTGGGCCACATTCCACTGTACGATGGCACAGCCTAAGGCAGTGAACATCAGTGGAGCTGTCTCGCCCACGATGCGACTCACGGCAAGTAGCACTCCTGTAAAAATCTGCCCAAAGGCCGACGGAATCAAAACCTTCCGTACAGTTCTAAAATAGCTTCCACCCAAGGCCAAGGATGCCTCCTTGTAGCTCGACGACAGCATCTTCACAGCCTCTTCGGTGGATCTGACAATTAGTGGCAGCATCATGATGCTCAACGCAACCGAGCCTGCTATAGCACTATAGCCTCGCATAGGTATCACTATCCAGGCATATACTATCACGCCTAAAATAATCGAAGGCGTACCTTGCAAGATGTCGGTCATATAGCTCGACACTTTGGCAAACGCAGTTTCGCGTTTTTCGGCCAGGAACACACCGCTGAGAATGCCCACAGGGATGGAAAATAGCGATGCCATGATTAGCATCAGCAATGTGCCTACCAAACCGTTGGCTATACCGCCCGGAATGGCTTGTCCGGTAGTGGATGCTATCACGGCCTCATAAGTGGTGGGAGCAGGGCGGAAGAGGAATTCAAGCGTCAGGTTGCGCACACCTTCCACTGCCACCTTGCCCAATATGGCCACCAAAGGCACTGCCATCAGTGCCGCCAATACCACCACCGAGTAGTGCAGCAGGTGGCTCTTGAATAATCTGAATTTCAATCTATCCATAATCATTTAGTTTGAGCTCTGTGAATGAGAATTTTACCAATAAGATTGATCAGTGCCGTAATGGCAAAGAGGATAAGCGCGATGGCAAAAAGCGATGAGAGTTTCAGTCCGTCGGCTTCGCCAAACTGATTGGCAATGATGCTGGCCATCGTGTTGCCGGTGGAAAAAAGTGAAGTGGGCATCTGGTTGGTATTGCCAATAAGCATTGTCACAGTCATGGTCTCGCCCAACGCACGGCCTATAGCCAGAATGAAGGCCGAAAAGATGCCTGATCCTGCTGTGGGGAACACCACGGTCCGCATCACTTCGGCTCGGGTGGCCCCTAGGGCATAGGCGGCCTCCTTCATCTCTGCAGGCACCATCTTGATGAATTCCGCGCTCAACGATGCCGCATAAGGTACAATCATCACTGCCAACACCAACGAGGCGGTAAGCACACAGGAACCCTGGTCCGACAAGCCTAATGCCACCACGATAGGACGCAGTACATAAAATCCCCATAGGCCGTAGATGATGGACGGTATGCCCGCCAGCAGGTCGGTGACTGTGCCGAATACTGTGGCAACCTTGCGGCCTTTGTAGTATTCGCCCACAAACAAAGCCACTGTCAGCGAGAATGGGATGCAGAATGCCAAGGCTAGGAATGTTGACTCCAATGTGCCCACAATAAAGGGCAGCGCACCATAGTTCTCCTTGCCCTGAGTGTAGCTCCAATCGGTGGAAAATATGAATTTGAAGAATCCAAATTCGCCAAACGCAAGAGCAGAATCAGTGATGAGGCTGAGCAACATGGCCGCACAAATCAGCGGCACCACTAGCGCAGCGGCCCAAAGCACCCCTCTGAATCCTTTGTCGGGGTTTCGGACAGCCAGGCCAGACATTATTCCGCTAAGGCGTAGGCGATGTATGTTTATTGTTGTCATATTTGTTGATCTGTTAATGAGTTTATAGGGGTGTTTGGTCGCTTAGATGCTTAGTTGTTGAGGTGCTTAGATGCATGGTTGTTGAGGTGCTTAGATGCATGGTTGTTGAGGTGCTTAGATCTTAGTTGTTTAGTTGTTTAGATGCTTAGTTGTTTAGTTGTTGTCTCAACGACTAAGCAACAAAGCTATTACACGACTAAGCAACAAAGCTATCACACGATTAAGCAACTAAGCTATCACAAGATTAAGCAACTAAGCCTCTCAACAACTAAGCCACTATTTACAAACTCTGCCCATCATACGTAATTTTCTTGATATTCTCCAGGCTGGTCTTCACCATCGACTTGGGCAGCGGGGCATAGCCCACTAGTGGGGCGGCTTGTTGGTTGGCATCGCTCAGCATGAACTTCAGCAAATCCACCGTGGCTTTGGCTTGGTCAATTGATCGGTCGGCATAGTGTTGCTCTTGATAAACGATAAGCCACGTGAAGCAACTGATGGGGTACGAGCCCTTGGCGTCGGAATTGGTAATCATGGTGCGGGTGTCGCTGGGCAGGTCGCCCTTGGCGGCGGCAGAAATACTTTCCACCGAGGGGCTGACAAACTCACCTCTTGCATTCTGCATCACTGCCATGGGCAGCTGTTGCGCAAAAGCATATTCCGAACCTATATAGCCTATCGAATAAGGGGTCTGACTCACCACACTAGCCACGCCTGGATTGCCCTTAGCGGCCTGACCTACGGGGAAGTCCACCGACTTGGCTGCACCATAAGTACGGCTCCATGCTTCATTTACCTGACTCAGATAGGTGGTGAACACAAATGTGGTGCCACTGCCGTCCGAGCGGAACACTGGCACAATGGCCTTGTTGGGCAGTTTGGTCAGCGGATTCAGCGCACACACACGTGCGTCGTTCCACTTTGTGATTTTGCCGGCAAAGATGTCGGCTACCACCTCGCCCGAGAGTCGTACTTCTTTCACCTCGGGCAAATTCACACCCAGTACCACAGCGCCCATACAAGTAGGCACATGCACCACGGGCTCCATCTCGGCCATCTCGTCGTCACTCAGGTAGGCGTCGCTGCCGGCAAAGTCCACGATCATGTCCTTCAGGTTGCGCACACCACCGCCTGAACCAATGCCGCCATAGTTTACCGTGTTGCCCGACTTAGTGGCATAATTGTCAAAAGCCATACTGTAAAAAGGCTCGGGGAAAGTTGCGCCAGCGCCCGAAAGCGAGCACGACACGCTGGCAGTATTCTCATTGTTGTTGCATCCCATGGCCATTAATGTGGCCATAGCAATGGCTGAAAGTTTAATGCTTAAATGTTTCATAATATGTTGATTTATTGATTTGATGTTTGTTGATTTGGCGTTTGCTGATTTTGAATGTAGATTGCAGATTGTAGAATGGGCTGCCACACTACATGTAATCCACCACCCCGTACCCGGAACTCTACAATCTACAATCTACATTCTACAATCTCACGCTCATGCTTACGCAGGCAAATACCGACAGCTTATCGCTGCCGGTTGCCTGGTTCATACGCAAATTGGGCGAGAATGAAAAGATCTTGTTGGCTTGATAATGGTAGCCAACAATGGCAGTCTGACCATCCTGTCCGTACTGCCAAGCATCGTTGGCAAAGGAGTCACCGCGATCATAGCGGGCATATACCTCGCCATGCTCACCTGTGGCTACAGCGCCATATACCGACACACCTTGCAGGCGTCGGCCCTCGGCACCACCATGATTCAGCTGCACGTTATACTCGGCAGCTACGCGCATCGTTTTGGTTTTGTAGCCGGCAAAGAAAACTATATTATGCTGACTCACCGTGTCTTTATACGTCTTCATGTCGCCATACACACGCACCGTCAGCCCATCCACAGGCTTCATTGTCACACCCAGGGCATACTGCAACTGCTCGTCGGCCTGCACCTTCTTGTACCCCTCGCCGTTAAAAATTGCCAGGTCGGCACTCAGCCAGTCGGTGGCCTTATAAGTGGCAGTCACACCCAGGTCGGCCGAGCTGCCCCACTTACATTGGTCCATCATCGACTTGTACACATAGCGATAACCCCAAAACTTCTCTTGTACGCCAAACTGCGTTGTCGAAGTTAAACCCATGCTCACACTCCAGCGGCCACGGCTGTAGTCGATTTCGGCATTCTTCACATAGCCGAGGCGCTGCAAAGCGTTGTCGTCACCCTTACCCATGTCGTAAACCACCTTAGCTTTCCAGTTTTCGTTCAACTTGTACTGGTAGCCCAGATATGCACGTTCTAGATTGAAACCCAGACTAGCGACGCCATTCTTGTCAAACCCCGCTCCGGCATCGGCAAACACGGTAATGATAGGTGATCCGTTGCTGGTGGGAGCTTGCTGAGCCTTGCTCATAGGGCCGCCCATCAGAATTAATGATAGAGCCACGGCTCCGATAATGTTTCTCTTTCTTTTCATTTCTTTGTTCATTTTTTGTTCGTTTACAACGTGTTGCGCAACAACGTGTCATTTAAAAATCTGCCACAAAAGTACACCATCTCCATTACAGCAATGTTACAACCCCCAATTGTAACACATTCTTAATAAGGACACAGGCTCCCCTCTATCACGGAGTGCCTAATTGATAAATATCAGTCTGCCATACCTCCATGACCAATGAAGAACTTAAATGAAAAAGACCATCGATTGAAATAACTTATTTCTTAAACTTGAAGTAAAGGCAAGCCTTAGGTGGCGACTTGCCGACTGTGTAGCTGGAGTCCGGGTTCGGCCACGGATTATGATCGATAGAATCATAGTGGCATCGCATCAGATTCTATTCATTGCGGAAATAAAATGGCTACTCGTTGTATAGTACTAATACGATTAAAATAGGGAACATGTGGGATGGATAAGGGATTTGATCTGAAGCCACTGTAGTGCTACTGCACAAATAAGGGGGAAGGTTTGCGTGAGGGGGACGTGAACGCAAATGTTTGCAAGATCTGGTTGTCCACGCTAGATTCTACTAGCTACATTCTGCTACTATCGCTCTCCATTTCGCCCAATTTTCTTACTATCCATACGGAGAAGGGGATGGAGAAGAGGCAGGTGGCTATGTCGGCCACGGGCTGGGTGTACATCACTCCGTCGAGACCATAGAACAGGGGCAGGATGAAGAGGGCGGGGAGGAAGAAGAGTCCCTGCCGACCTATGCTGATAAGGGTGGAGCGGATGGGCATGCGGATGACTTGGAAGAGCATATTGGTAGTGGTGGAGAAGCCTATGAGGGTGAAGGTGAGGCACTGGAGACGCAAAACGCGGGTGCCGATTTGGAGCATCATGGGGTCTTCGGCACGATAGATGCTGATGATTTGGGGCGCAAAGGTATAGCCGATGACGCATATGAGGGCTAGGATAGTGGTGGAAGCGACAGCGGTGAAGATGTAGGATTGGCGCACACGGAGGTAACGCTGGGCTCCATAGTTGAATCCTGCCACGGGTTGGAACCCTTGGTTGATGCCCAACACAAAGGAGAAGGCGAACATCATGGTGCGTGACACTACGGCGAAAGCTGCCACGGTTGAGGCCACGTGCTCGGGAGCGGCATAGCGGGCGGCGGCATAGTTGAGGCAGATGACTGAGGTGCAGTTGAACACCTGTCGGCAGAGGGAAGGCAGACCTCCCATGAGGATTTCGTAATAGTCCCGGGGAGTGGGTCGGAAACGGCGGATGTCGAGGTGCACACTACTCGGCCGGGTTGTGCCCCAAAGCAGCAGCACCCAAGAGACAAACTGACTGATGGCCGTGGCCAGCGAAGCACCGGTGACGCCCCAACCGAGCACCGGGATGAAGAGTGCGTCGAGGATAATGTTGAGCACCGCACCTGAGATGATGCCCACCATGCCGTAATTGGCATTGCCTTGGAGTCGGAGCTGGTTGTTGAGGGTGAAGGCGGTGAGCATGAAGGGTGTGGCATAGACGATGTAGCGCATGTATTCGGCTGCCGCCGGCACTACATCGGGGGTGGCACCCAGCAGCTCGGCCAGGCCGTGGAGGTTGACCCCAAAGCCCAGAGACATGCAGATGCCGATGAGTAGGGGGGTGAAGAATCCGACGGCGGCCATGGTGGCTGCTGTGTCGAACTTGTGGGCACCCAGTTGGCGCGAGATGTAGTTGCCCGACCCATGACCAAAGAAGAAGCCCAAGGCCTGGATGACCACCATATAGGCAAAGGAGATGCCTACGCCGGCTGTGGCCTCGGTGCTGAGGTGGCCCACAAAAGCGGCATCCACCACGTTGTAGAACGATGTGACCATCATGCTCAGCGTGGTGGGTATGGCCAGGCGCAGCACAAGTCGGCGCACTGGCATTTGTGTCATTTCTTGGTATTTGTCTTCGAGGGTCATGATTTTTTTTAGTGATCAGTGATGTGTGATGAGTGATCTGACAGTACATTTGTCTGTTCACTCATTACTCATCACTCACACAACATCATTTCACGGAATAGGTGAGGCGCATATTGATGGAGGCGCGTTTCTTTTTGGAGGTGGTGTTGAATGTGCCGCCCCAGGAGTAGTCTTCGTCGGTGGAGTTGGGGGCAGTGATTTGGAATACACCCATGTTGGCAGTTTGCAGCTTGCCCAGATGCGAGCCGGCACTTTTGGCAATGGTTTCGGCACGGTTCTTTGCATTTTCGGTGGCTTCGGCCAGCATTTCTATCTTAAGGTCGGCCAGCTTGGTGTAGTAATAGTTGAGGCTGTTGTTGTCGATATTGATGCCGTGCTCGAGGAGCTCGGAAATCTCGCGTGAGATTTTCTCAATCTTATCGACATCGTTGCTCTCCACGCGCACGCTCTGGTTCAGGCGGTAGCCAAGGAAAGTATAGTAACCGTTGCCGTTGTTGTAGTGGTATTCGGTTTCTTTGTTGCAGTCGAGAGAACGGAAGTCGATCTCGGCCTCGGCAATACCTTTTTGTTTGAGGTAGTCGCGCATTATGTTGTTGACTTTCTTGATTTCGGCGTAGCCTTCTTTCATGCCGTCATTGAGCACATTGTAGGAAATGTTCCAGACGATAAGGTCGGAATCAAAGTCGCGCTCGCAGCCGCCCACGACGGATACGGTTTTGGCACCATGGCGAGCTTCAACGAATTTTTTGCCACCAATCCAAACGGACACGACCATGCAAAGGCCGAGGATAGCGGTGGCGACGATAGCAGATTTTTTCATAGTTATAGTTTTTTTTAATTTTGTTATAAAAAAGAATGAAGTTTTGAGAAAGGGTTTAACCAAGCATCAAAACTTCATTATGTTGGGTTAAGGGTTGTTGGACTAATTGTTTGGTTGAAGGGCAGAGCCAGTTTGTGTAAAAGAGTTTACAAGTTTGTTGGTTGCCCCTTCTGCTAGGCCTATAACCTTATAGCCTCCATTAGTATGCGGGGAATGCGATTTCGCGTTCGATAACCTGGTAGGCTACGTTGTTGCGGTAAATGGTTTGACGCACCCAGTTGTCATCCTCATCGTACTCAAACACATAGGAGTGTTTCCAGTTGAGGTGCTCGTCGTAGTTGAAGGAGGAGAGCTCAATGAGGTTGTCGTGGTCGTCGTAGTAGTAGGTGGTGAGGGCCACGAGGAAGTCGTCGGCATCGTAGAAACGCCATTCGATGCGGTTGCCGTGGCTGTCGTATTTATAGAGGTAGCGCTGCATAAGCTCGCCGTCGCGGTCGTAGAACTCCATTTCGGTATTGTTGCCGGAAGCGTCATATTTATATACGCGTTTCTCGGTGAGGGTGCCGTCGGGGGCAAAGCTCTGCTCTTCCACAAGTCGGTTGTTCTCGTAACGGGAGGTCTCTTTCTTGGTCATGTGTTCGCCCATGAACACTTTGCGCTCAATGCGGTTGCCGTTTTTGTCGTTGAGATAAGCGGTGCGGCCGGTGAGCTGTTTGGCACGATTGTACTCGTTCCAACCCAGCGCATAGCCATGAACGTCAAAGTAGTAAGAGTACCACGTGTATTCGCCGTCTTTGGTGCGGTATTTGTCTTGGAAATTGCCGCGCTTGTCGAAAGTGATGGAGTCGATGCACATGAGGCGACGGCCACCGTTGCGGCCACCATGGATGTCGTAGGTGTATTCGATAACATACACTGCATTGCCGTTGATGCCCATTTCCTGACGAGAAGATTTGCGGGTTCTGGGGCCTGCCACCGCGCTTGCGATAACCAGCAACATGAGTGCGAGAGTGAAAAATCTTGTCTTCATTGATAAGAGTATATTATTATTTCTAGCTATTGATAACGAAAATAATTTTTATTTATTGTTATTTCGTTGAATTTTTTTTATTCTTCTTCGGAAAGGTTGTTTTTGCGCATTTTCTTTATTGCTAAAAAGAATATGCAAGTGACTGCCATTGTGATAACTGCGCCAATGGTGTAACCCAACCAGCGGGGAATGAACGAACCCAATCCTTCTTTCTCGGCCACAAAGAGGAAACAGCCCGTGACCATGGTCATGAATATGGCGGGGATGAGGGTGAGGATGTAGGGCTTACGTTTCAGGAAGAGATAGACCGAGAGGGTCCAGAGGGTGACGGTGGCCAGCACTTGGTTGCTCCAAGCAAAGTAGCGCCAGATCACATCAAACCCTTTGGCATCCATGAGTGAATACACCAGGATGGCGGCGGTAACTACGAAGATGGGTACGGCCACGAAGAGGCGATTCTTGATGGGCTTTTGGTCGTAATTAAGAAAGTCGGCAACAATTAGTCGGGCTGAGCGCAAGGCGGTATCGCCCGAGGTGATGGCTGCCGAGATGACACCCAGCACAGTGACTACGGCAATGGCTGCGGGGAACCAGGTGTTGGCAATGACGCTGACCATAGCGGGACCACCCTTGCCAGCGGTATCGACAGGGCTATCGGGACCAAAAAAGTAAGCTGCTGCAGCTGCCCAGATTAAGGCCACGATGCCTTCAGTGATCATTGAGCCATAGAATACGGGTCGTGCCTGTTTCTCGTTGGTCATGCAGCGAGCCATGAGGGGCGACTGGGTGGCGTGGAAGCCACTAATGGCTCCGCAGGCTATGCTGATGAACATCATGGGGAAGATGGGGTTGTGGGCGGCATCGGGGTGACGGTTTTGAAGACCTTCCCACAATTCAGGGATTTCGGGGCGGAAGGCTATGAACGCCACCACAATGGCGGCAGCCATGGCCAGGAGTAAGATGCCAAACACGGGATAAATCTTACCAATGAGCTTGTCGATAGGCAGCAGGGTGGCAATGAGATAATAGGCAAAGATAATGCCCACCCAGATGAAGATGTTCCAGTCGGGGGTGAAGTTGGCATTGAGCAGCACGGCAGGGGTGTTGACAAACACGGCACCCACCAGCACCATGAGCAGGATGGTGAAGATACGCATGAATGTTTTCATGCCATTGCCGAGATATGCGCCATGGATTTCGGGCAACGAGGCACCGTCTTTGCGGATGGAGATGAATCCGGCAATGAAGTCGTGTACTGCTCCTGCAAAGATAGATCCGAACACAATCCACAGGAACGACGCCGTGCCAAACTGCGCACCCATGATGGCACCACAGATGGGGCCGACGCCCGCAATGTTGAGGAATTGGATAAGATATATGCGCCAGGGCTTCATGGGCACATAGTCAACGCCATCGGGATGACTGATGGCGGGTGTGGGGCGATTGGCATCAACCTCGACAATGCGGTCCAATATCTTGGCATAGATGAAATAGCCCAAGAGTAATAGTACTACGGCAATTACGAAAGTTATCATGTTCTATTGTTTTTTACATTTATTGTTGACGGCGCAGGGGACAGATTTTAAGCCTTTTACCGCGCCAGCCACTCTACACACTATATTCTACACTCTTTTACAGCTCCACCTCCTGTCGGAATTCGGGAATATCTACACGTTTCCAACCGTTCAGGTTGAGGGTCTGGCGGAAATTCTCTTGGGTTTGGGCTTCGCCGTGCACGAGGAATATCTTTTTCAAGCGGCGCTTTTCTTGGCAGCCGATATAGTTGATCATCTCGCTGTAGTCGGCATGGCCCGAGAGCGACTCGATGCGGCGCAGCTCGGCACGCACCTTGTATGGGTGGCCGAAGATGGACACCTCTTTGTCGCCACGCATGATTTTGGCGCCCAAGGTGGAGGGTTCGCAATAGCCCACACAAAGGATGGTGGTGGCGGGATTGTCGATATGGTTGGCAATATGGTGCTTCACGCGGCCAGCCTCCATCATGCCCGAGGCGGAAATGATGACGCAGGGCTTGTGGCGGAGGTTTAGGGCTTTGGATGCCTCTACCGACTGGATGTACTGTAGGCGGTCGAAGCCAAAGGGGTCGCTGTCGGTCTTCATGTATTCCAGAATTGGGTCGCCAAAACATTCTTGATGCAGGCGCATGATGTTGGTGGCAGAAACGCTGAGGGGACTATCTACGAAAACTTCCACATCGGGCAGCAGTTGGGCGTTGGACAGGCGGTCGAGGGCGTAGATGATTTCCTGCGCACGGCCAATGGCAAAGGAGGGGATGATAAGTTTGCCCCGTTTCTTAGTGCAGGTGTCGAGCACGGCCATGAGCAGTTCCTGTTCGGCGGTGTCGAGGGTGGTGTGCAAGCGGTCGCCATAAGTGGATTCCATGATAAGGTAATCTACTTGGGGGAAGGGTTCGGGGTCTTTGAGGATATGTTTGTCGTAGCGGCCAATATCGCCGGTGAAACCCAGCTTAATGGTGCGGCGGCCGTCTTTGATTTCAAGATATACGCAGGCACTGCCGAGGATGTGCCCGGCATCGAAAAACTCAACGGTGACCTCGCCTTCGATGTTAAACTGCTTGTGGTAGGGCACAGAAATGAAGCAGCTCATGCACTCTTGGGCCTCTTTTTCGGTGTAGATGGGCTCTACGGGTTCTTCTCCGTTGGCTTTGCGCTTTTTGTTGAACTGATGAACATCGGCCTCCTGAATACGGCCGGCGTCGGCCAACATGATGGCACAGAGGTCGCGGGTGGCGGGAGTGCACAGAATAGTGCCACGGAAACCGAGGCGATAAATGTAAGGTATAAGGCCCGAATGGTCGATATGGGCATGGGAAAGGATGAGGTAGTCGATTTCGGTGGGGTCGAAACCCAGGTCGCGGTTCATAGCGTCGGTTTCCAGACCTTTACCTTGATACATGCCGCAGTCGAGCAAAATCTTGGTGCCTTTTTTTGTGGTGATAAGGTGCTTGCTGCCAGTCACCTCTTTGGCTGCTCCCAAAAATGACAATTTCATATATAATAATTGTTACGTTAAACGTGTAGTCTATAATTAAATATGCATATTTTTGTCGGCAAGCGACTAAATAAAGCAAATGCAAAAATACAAAAAAAGAGTGATATGGAGAAAATATTTTTGATGATTATTTGCGAGTTGGCTGGTTTATAAGTTTTTGGATAAATAAGCTTAGATGCCTGGCGAAATATTAGTTTATGGGTTTTGCGTGGCAGTCAGTTCTTGATTACGTTCAGGTTAAAAGGTGTTAGGCTATTCGCTTCATGCTTATAGGTTGCGGAAACGACCATGCGCCAACAACTAAGCAATAAAACGAATAATCCACTAAATACAAAAGGGCCTCCAGATGGAGACCCTTTTGTGTAGGTGCCCGTTGGAATAGTGGTGGAGGTGCCATTGGTGAAATAAACGGCCTCGTGAGCATTGTTGATCACATATCCGCTTTGTGCGTTGACGCAAAGGCCGGGCTGGCGAGTCACATAGGGTGCGGCTGCCGGAGCCTCACCTATCACAATCTGCACTGTTCCGTTGTGGAATAGCTGAACCTGCCATTTATACAGGTTAGAGCGTGTTACAGTGTTGTAGGTGCCAAGGCAAAATTCCACCACGCCCACCGAGTCGCCATTGCTGGCTTGGGTATGCAGGTAGCGTACGTAGTGGTCGGTAGAGCTGTAACCATCGCAGGCAAAATAGTTGATTTTGGGTGCGTTGGTGGTGGCAGTGCCCGAGCCAAAGGGATTGGAGTAGGCATTGGTGCCTGTTGCGGAATTGCCCAGGCGCAGGTTGCCGTCGGTATTCACCGAAAACTGGGTGTAAACATTCTCTCCAAAAGGGAAAGAGAATCCAAGGTCAGTAACTGGTGAGGCTGAACCATCGCCAGCAGAAGCACCTATGAGCTGGGTAGCCGTACTGGGAACGTTGATCCACAACGATGCGTTGGTGCCAGTGGCAAAGGTGTACTCGTCCAGGGTCTGAGCCTGCGATGCCAGCGGTAGCGCAATGGCCACCAAGAGCATCAGTCGAAGTACGTGTTTGAACATAACTTTGATAATTTGTTTAATAAATATGGTAATTCTTAATTATGCAGTGCTATATTGTGTTTATTGCTTAAATCCAATCGTTTATCACCACCTTAGATGGTTTTGTGCAAAAGGTAATAAATTGCAAAGATACAATAAAAATCCAATAAGCAAGCATTTGTGAATCATGTAGTTATTTAACGAATTGTATTTGGGAAATGCTGCGTTGTCCAATTTGCCCATTCGGGGGAAGGCTGCATAATGCGAATAGCATAAAGGCTTAGTAGTTGCGACAACAACTAAACCCTACTAAACGGGCTAAATAAAAATACAAATGCAACTCCGTTTACATTATTTATCAATATGCAATCGGATGCAAAGATACAAAAAAGCCATTCGGCCGTTATTGTTTATGCCCAGGATTCTTACCGCGCTGGCGAGGGAGTGGACTCGGTCAAGATCCGTAGAAGTTGCGGTGATCTTGCGGTGATTTTACGGTATGGAACCGCCCAATGACCGTAAGATCACCGTAGGATGTCCGTAGGATTATTGGGATTGGTGGGGTAGAGGTGGGTCAGAAATCTACCACACATTGCCGGTTGAATGTGCCCTGATAGGAGAAGGTGATGTCGCCTTTGTTGCTTTCGCCGTTCAGCTCCAGGTGAAACTGATTGCCATTGCGGCTGACAATCAGGCTGCCGCTATAGGGCTTGGCGTTGACATAGCTGCCGGCAAAATAAATTACTTGTGCCGTTACGGCATTGGCCGACGGGGCGGACTGCGAGAGCTGGTATTCGCCGGCCACAAGAGGCTGGAGCGAGGTGATTTTGATGGCGTTGAGGTAGCCGTTGGAATAAACAAGATAGGAGTAGGTTTGGTCGTAGGAGAACACACGGGCTAGGTCGCATTGGGCGGAGTCGGAATCTAAGGTCAGCGTGCCTAGTCCGACGGGAGCGTTGGCGTTGTCGATGGTGCCGTGGTACTCCAACTTCAGTTCGCCACGATTGTCGGAGCCCTCAAAAACAATGTCGTAAACACCATCGGATTCGTGGGTGCTCAGCTGGCCGGGGTATGTGTCGGTCTCGGTGGAGGAGCGAGTTTCGTTGACCCCAAAGTCAACATTGTGCGAGTTGGCAGAGGGGGCAAAATCGTAGTCGAAAATGGTGAACAGCATGTTGGGCTGGTCGGAAAACGAAAAGTCGATATTGGTGGCTGTGCTCTCGGTTTTGCAAACGGCAAAAATATGAAGCGTGTCGCCATGATAAACCAGATAGCCGTAGTTGTTGGGCTGGTCGGGAGTGATGGTAGAGTCGGCGGGTTGGTCGGGAGTGATGTTGTCTTCTTTTTGGCATCCGGCGGGAATCAAAGCAACGCATACTATTAGCGCAAGTGCTTGAATCATAAATTTGGACGAGAGTCGATTCTTCATAATAGTGTTGGGTGTGAAGCAATGGTGAATTTGATGGGGAAAAACAAGTTTCGGTGCGCTCCACTTTGCTGCCGAAACGTGTTGTAACGATTTTGCAAAAGTACAAAAATAATTCGACATGGATGAAAAAAAGTAATATAGGTCGTTGAAATTGGCTGGGCAGGCAGGCTTAGTTCCGGCATGGAAAATGGGGGCAGTTTTGCAGGTTGAAAAAGCCGGCAATTCGTAATTTGAAATGGGATAATTGACGAAAGGCAAAGAAAAAATATTTATATATAAAAATTTATTTGTATATTTGTAACTTCTATTGGATGGCGTATTTTTGCGCAATCCAATAAATATCAAATTAATAAATAATAATTATGGGTTTAAAAAGAGTTATGGTCCTTACTGGTGGCGGTGATTGCCCCGGACTGAATGCCGTGATTCGTGGCATTGTGAAGCGCGCCTCGCAAGAAAAAGATTGGGAGGTGATAGGCTGCATTGAGTCGTTCAACGGCGTATTGCGCGAGCCCACCGAAATTGTGGAACTTACCGAAAAAACGGTAGAGGGTCTGCAAATTCAGGGCGGCACTATTCTCGGCACCACCAACAAGGGCGGCCCCTTCTCGTGGCCTACCAAGAATACCGATGGCACTTGGACTACCGTGGATCGCAGCGACGAGATGATTCGCAAGCTGGGCTACATGGGCGTGGATGCCGTGATCAACATTGGCGGCGACGGCTCGCAGCGCATCTCTTTGGGCTTGGCCCAAAAGGGACTCAACATTGTGGGGGTGCCCAAAACCATCGATAACGACCTCTCTTCTACCGACTATACCTTCGGTTTTCAGACCGCTGTGCAAATCTGCACCGAGGCCATCGACAAGCTGGTGACCACCGCTGCCAGCCACAACCGTGTGTTTATCATGGAGGTGATGGGCCGCGATGCCGGTTGGATTGCGCTGCACAGCGCCATAGCTGGCGGCGCCGATGTGTGTGTGATTCCGGAAATACCCTATGATGTTGAGAAGATTAAAGAAAAGATAGAGCAGCGCTACAACAAGCGCCACGGCTATTGCATTATTGTGGTGGCCGAAGGCGCCAAGCCCAAAGGTGGCACCACCGTGGGCACCGAGACCGGCGAGGTGGGCTACCAGCACGTGAAGCTGGGCGGCATTGGCAACCAGCTGGCCGAGGAGCTGAAGGCTGCCGGCGTGGAGCACGATATCCGTTGCACCATACTGGGCCATCTGCAGCGCGGCGGCACGCCTATTGCGTTCGACCGCATTCTGGCTTCGGAGTTTGGCGTAAGGGCCATGGAGCTGGTAATGGAAGGCAACTATGGCCGCATGGTGGCCTATCGCCATCCCGAAGTGGTGGATGTGTCGCTCGAAGAGGCCGTGAGGGCGCAGAACCTGGTGGATCCCGACAGTCGTTTGGTGCATACCGCCAAGGGCTTGGGCATCGTGTTTGGCGATTAAGGCCGCGGCAGGCGCTTGCGCAACTAATATTAATATAGAAAATAAATAAAAAGATATATAATGGACACTAAAAAGATAAAATCAGCACTCATTTCCGTCTTCTATAAAGACGGGCTGGAAGACATCGTTAAAGCATTGGATGCGCAGGGCGTGACAATCTACTCCACCGGCGGCACCCAGAAATTCATTGAAGGCTTGGGCATTCAGCCCGTGGCTGTGGAGTCGCTCACCGGCTATCCCTCCATCTTGGGCGGTCGTGTAAAGACTCTCCACCCCAAGGTGTTCGGCGGCATCCTCAGTCGTCGCGATATGTTCTCCGACGGCGAACAGCTGGCACAGTACGAGATCCCCGAAATCGACCTCGTTATTGTTGACCTCTATCCTTTCGAGGCCACCGTGGCAAGCGGCGCTCCCGAGCAGGACATTATCGAGAAAATCGACATCGGAGGCATCAGCCTCATCCGTGCTGCCGCTAAGAACTTTAAGGATGTGGTGATTGTTCCCGCAGTGGACCATTACGAGGAATTCCTCAAGATCTACACCGAGCAGGACGGTGGTACCACTCTGGCTCAGCGTCGTCATTTTGCCGGCTATGCTTTCAATGTCAGCTCCAACTACGACACTGCAATCTTTAACTATTTCAACCAGGTGGAACAGATCGACGCTTTCAAACAGAGCTGCACCAAGAGCAATGTGCTCCGCTATGGCGAGAATCCTCACCAGAAGGGCTACTATTTTGGCGACCTGGAAGCCTGCTTCACCAAACTCAACGGTAAGGAGATTTCTTACAATAATATCGGCGATATTGATGCCGCATGTGCTTTGATCGACGATTTTGAGGAGACCACTTTCGCCATCCTCAAGCACAACAACGCCTGCGGTTTGGCTTGCCGTGCCAATCTGCTCGACGCTTGGACCGACGCACTGGCTGGCGACCCCGTTTCTGCCTTTGGCGGCATTCTGATCACCAACCGCACTATCACCAAGGAGGTGGCAGAGGAGATGCACAAGATCTTCTTCGAAGTGTGTATCGCTCCCGATTATGATGCCGATGCCCTCGAGGTGCTGAAAGGCAAGAAGAACCGCATCATTTTGAAACGAAACAATTTCAAGATGCACGACAAGATGTTCCGCAGCGTGCTCGACGGCGTGTTGGTGCAGGATCGCGACAACGTGGTGCCCACCGCCGCTGATATGGCCAAGAGCGTAACCTCTACTCCCATCACCGAGCAGCAGGCCAAAGACCTCGCTTTTGCCACCATCCTGGTTAAGCACACCAAGAGCAACGCCATCGTGCTGGCCAAGAACGGTCAGCTGTGTGCCAGCGGCACGGGTCAGACTTCCCGCGTGGACGCTCTGCGCCAGGCTATCGCCAAGGCACAGTCGTTCAACTTCGACCTCAATGGCGCAGTGATGGCCAGCGACGCTTTCTTCCCCTTCCCCGACTGTGTGGAGATTGCTCACGAAGCAGGCATCGTGGCAGTGGCTCACCCCGGCGGCTCCATCAACGACCAGAAGTCTATCGACTACTGCGAGGCCAATAAGATGGGTATGGCCATTACCGGTTTCCGCCACTTCAAGCACTAATTGCTAAGATAACGAATGATAATAATAAATAAGTACATAATATAAAAATGGGTCTTTTTTCATTTTTCAACAAAGAGGTCGCAATGGACTTGGGTACTGCCAACTCCATCGTCATTTACAACGACCAAGTAGTTATCGATGAGCCTTCCATTGTGGCTGTCGATCGCAACACCAACCACATTATCGCTGTCGGTAAGCGTGCCCAGAGCATGGCTGGTAAGACCGACAATAAAAACGTTGAGACCATCCGTCCTTTGCGCGGTGGTGTCATCGCAGACTTCGAGATGGCCCAGCACCTTATCCGCGAACTTATTGGCATGACCCGCATCAACCGCTCTTTCATGCCCCCTTCGCTGCGTATGGTTATCTGCATCCCCTCGGGTATTACCAACGTTGAGGAGCGTGCCGTGCGCGAGTCCGCCGAGCAGGCAGGTGCTAAGGAAATCCGCATGATCCACGAGCCTATGGCTGCTGCTATCGGTATCGGTATCGACGTGCTGGAACCCGAAGGCCACATGATTGTTGACATCGGAGGTGGTACTGCCGAAATCGCTGTTATCTCTTTGGGCGGCATCGTTTGCAACAACTCTATCCGTGTGGCAGGCGACGAGTTTAACGAGAATGTTGTAGAGTATATGCGCAAGCAGCACAATATGGTTATTGGTGAACGCACCGCCGAGCAGGTGAAAATCAAAGTCGGCGCCGCCATCAGCGAGCTGGACGAACCCCCAGAGGATTTCCCCACCTTGGGTCGCGACCTCCTCACGGGTCTTCCCAAAGAGATTTCCGTCAACTACAAGGAGATTGCTCACGCTCTCGACAAATCCATCGCCCGTATTGAGCAGGCCATTCTCGACACCCTTTCCGCCACTCCTCCCGAGTTGGCTGCCGATATCTACCGCACTGGTATCTATCTGGCAGGTGGTGGCTCTCTGCTCCGTGGCTTGGATCAGCGCATCTCTTCCAAGACCAAGCTGCAGGTGCATATTGCCGAAGATCCTCTGCGCGCAGTGGCTCGTGGCACCGGTATCGCACTTAAGAATTTCAATAAGTTCTCGTTCCTTATCCGATAAGGCACTTGGCAAAACGATAATAAAAGGCGTCCCGTCGCGGGCGTCTTTTATATTTTGTACTGTTTGGCCAAGAAAAAAAGGCATCTTGTTGCAAGATGCCTTTTCTTATATTTCGAAATAGACGTTAGAGCTTTACGATTTCTTCAATCACGTTCTTAATAAGGCGATCCATCGTGGCATCGTCGCAGTCGTAATTGTTGCACATGATGGCAAAGCTGAACATCTGGTCGTCATCGTTGGTAAAATAGCCCACGTAGTTGCGCACACCGGGCATGATGCCGCTCTTTACGCGAAGCGAGCAGCCACCGGGTATTTCGGGAATTACCGCATATTCGGGCAGATTGCGGCTGATGCCTAATGCGCTGGCAAAATCCCAGAAGAAAGGCTGGCGGGCCACAGCATCCAGGAATTGGGTTACGAAATAGGCCGTCACATGATTGTCGCGCGAAAGTCCGCTACCATCCACAATCTTTGCCTCGCGGGTGTCGAGATTCAGCTCGCGGAAATAGTCGTACATAAACTTCCTTCCCGACGAGTAGCATCCGTGGCCGTCGCGCAGGCATCCCAGCACCTTAAACAGACTTTCGGCGGCAATATTGCTGTTGGTCTGCGTGGTGAGGGCGGTGATGGTGAAAAGGTTGAAAGAGGTGTCAACACACACTTTGCGATACTGCTTGGGCATGGAGAAATGAACCGAAGGCTCGCCCGATACGGCAATGCCGTGGTTGCGCAGATACTGGGTGAACGATTGTGCCATGAATTGGGCGGGGTGGGGGAGCGAAGCCCGGAAATGGGTGTCGGAAGTGCCCAGGGGGATAATGCCGCGGCACATGCGCTTGTCTTCGTAGGGCGAGCCAAAGAAACAGATGTCAAACACCGTGTCGCGGGGGCCGGTGACCACATGGTTGGCAATGGGAATCTCAGGGTCTATGCTGGTGATGATGGCAGGTTCGCCCACTCTGCGTGCGGCTTTAAAGTGCACATCCACCGAGTTCTCGTTAAAGTTCAGTCCGCAGGCACCGCTACCGTAGCCGTTGCCTATGTCGGCCCACTGCCATGAGGGGTGCATCATCTCGTCCTCAAAGATCGAGGTGTCAACATACACATGGCCGTTGATGCGTTTAATGCCCATCTTCTTGAGGTTGTTGGCCAGGCGGTAGAAAGTGGAGTCGGTGTAACGAAATCTGTCGGAGCAGAAGAAGGGGTCACCCGATCCCACCATGATCAGGTCGCCGTTCAGGGTGCCCTGGTCAATGCTGCCTGAATAATAAAGATAGTTCTCAAAAGTGAACTTGGGTCCCAGTCGGCTGTAGGCCGCTGCCGTAGTGAACAGTTTGTTGATGGCTGCGGGCATCATCGAGAGGTCCTCGTTGCGGGAATAAACGGTGCTGTCTTTGGTAATATTGTGTATGCATACCGAAAGCGATGCGTGTTTCACCGCAGGGCGATGCGTGATGTGTCGCACTACAAAATCCACACGGTCGGTGTTCTGTGCCTGAATGGCCGAGAGTCCAAAGGCGGCAAAGAATATCAGTAGTAAACTCTTGCAATACTTCATTATTCCTGATCGTTATTGTTTTTAAGCATTTGATTTATTTCGTCAATTCGTGTCAGCACGGTGTCTCTGCCAAATCCTGTCACCGACGAGGTCATCAGCATTTCGGGCAGTTCTTCCCACTCTTCGGAGAGCACGCGTTTGTACTCGTTCACGGTAGCGGCAATCTCGCGTTGCTTCTGCTTGTCTATCTTGGTAAAGATAATGCTCATCGGCACACCGTTCTGCCCCAGGAAACTGATAAATTCCAAGTCGATCTTTTGTGGGGGAATGCGTGAGTCAACCAAAACAAACACATTCACCAATTCTTCGCGTTGGAGCATGTAATCTACAATCATCTTCTGCCATTTTTCGCGCGATGATTTCGAGATTCTGGCATAGCCGTATCCGGGCAGGTCCACCAGATACCATTCGTTGTTGATCAAAAAGTGGTTGATGAGCTGGGTTTTGCCGGGTCGCACACTCGTTTTGGCCAACCCCTTGGTGCGGGTCAGCATATTGATGAGCGACGACTTGCCCACATTGCTGCGGCCAATAAAGGCGTACTCGGGCAGATCGGTCTTGGGGCATTTGCGATAGTCGCTGTTGCTCACCACAAACTCGGCTTTCTTTATTTCCATAGTTCTTTTGTTTCGGTGTTATTCGTTGTCGCCTCTGCGCTGCGATCTTCTTTCTCTGCGCATTCTTCTGCGCTGGGCTCTCACATTTTGGGCGGCCTGGCGCTTCAGCAGTTTCAGTCGGTTCAGCTCCTCGCGCTCCGAATCGTCGATGTGTTTCCACCAGGGCAGTCGTTTCATGTTGATGCGGAACAGGTGGTGGCGGTCCAGCACGCGGTTGCGTTCGGTGTAGGTTTCAATATATCGGGCTCGCTTGTCGGCCACAATGTCGCGTATGGTTACCAGGATGCCGGTCTCGTCGGTGTCGCCAAACTCTTTGTTCATGGCGGTGCCAAACGAGCGCATGGTGGGCGAAAGGGCCATGTAGGCATTGATCATTGCCGGCACCGTGCTGCCCAGGTCTCTCACCGAGCGCACCAGTATCTGGTAGTCTTCCTTGTAGTTACGGCCGTTGAACAGGGCGCTGAGCTCGTTCAAGTCCGACTCCAAGGGCAGCTTGTCGTAAGGCCACACTAGTCCGTCTCTGTCGGGGAAGTGCTTTTGCATGAAATAAAGAATCAAGTCTTTGGCCCGACGGTTCATTTGCGGATACATCGTAATCTTGCCAAAGAAATATCTTGTTTCGGGAATCTCCAATGCAATGGCACCCAATCCGTCCCACAGGTTGTCCAGCGAGTAGAGTCCCTTGCGCAAGTTGTTGCCGGGCTGGAAGTCGGGTTGCACAAAGGCTCTGCCCAGCTCCACGGTATAGGGCAGATAATTGGCCTTAAAATCCTCCGAAAACTGGAACAGTTCGGCGGTAGGGGTGGCAATGGGGCCGTTGTCCAGGTGCATCATATTGCTGCCGTGGATAAAGCGGTATCCGCCAACAATCTCATCGTCCTCCGGGCTCCACACAAACAGCTGTTTGAAACAGTAGGGCTCGGGCAGAGTGTCAAATTCGTCAATGTCGCAGTCCTTGCCTGTGCCGCCGCCATCCAGGGCGAAACTCAATTCGCGCAAACGGCCAATTTCGCGCATGATGTTGGGCGAGAGGTGGGCTGTAGTGATGTATATTTCCTTATTGCCGCAATTGGTCTTGCGCAGGAAATGCTTATGTTTCAGTTCCGCATGTATCAGTTCGCGCGGCACTCGGGGGATAATATAGGATGTGTCAATCATAATAGCTTGGGTGACGTGTATTATTGTAGGTGGATAATGTCTTCAAAATTGTATATCAAAGGCCAAATTCGGCCTGAGGGTCGTCTTTCAGCCTATAGCAGTAGTCCTGCACCAGCTGTGCCCATTCTTTTGCCGTATGCCTGTTGTCGAAGGTGGAGTAGGGTATGGGTTTGCCCACCACCAGATGCAGTGTCTTGCCGCGTTGGGCAAACATTTCGCTTGGGAGCAGGGCCATTTCAAAGTTAAACTTAATGCCCACTTTCTCGCGCCAACGGGCTAGGTTGTAAAAACGTTTGCGGTTTTGTGCGTCAAAGAAGAAGGGGATCACGTCGCGCTCATATTTCACGGCTTTTTTGATAAAGGTAGGCTTCCACTCCAAATCGTGAATGCTGCCGTCCTTCCGCTTTCTCGAGCATAGGCCTGCGGGGAAATACAGCAGGGCGTTGTTTTCGGCAAAAGCCTCCTCCAGTGCGTTCACGTTCTTGGCGTTTCTGTGCACCTTGTCGATAGGGATAAACAGGGGCTGCAGTCCGGGCAGGAACAGCAGAAAGTCGTTCACCGGGAATTTAATGTCTTTGCGATACTGACCAATGGCGCCCATCAATGCCAGTCCATCGGGGCCGCCAAGCGGATGGTTGCCTGCAATAATGGGATGCCCCACGGCGTTCAGATTCTCGGGGTTGGTCACCGTCACCTTAATGTTCAGGTCGCCGGGGTGGTTGTTGCTCAAAACGGCATCCACAAAATCCAAACCCACCTTATCTCTATAACGGTAAATGGCCGAATTTATCTCGTCCAAATGCAATAGGCGTTCCGTCAAGCCAACCAACCATTTGGGTAGCTTGACGTTTTTGCTTGTCAAAACTTTTTGAATGTCAATGTGTTTTGGCGAAATTGATTCGGGGTCAATGGGTGTCTTTTCTTCCATATTACACAATTCTTCTATTTTGCAAAGATACGAAAAAAATCCGATATAAATATTTAATTTATAAAATTAGTCCAAATGTTCGGTCGTTTGTGGCCGTTTGCGTGTGTGCGCGCCAAGCTTTTGGCGGTGGGTGGAGCAAAGAGAACAGGCCAAACCTCTCGGTTCGGCCTGCGGTAGTTTTTCTGATGATTGGTTCTGGCTTATGAATCAAACTCCAATTAGTTTGCTGCGTTTATTTGATTTCGATTTTCTGTTTCAGAGCCTCCTTTTCTTGTTCGGTAAATTTGGGCAGCACAATGGTGAGTACGCCATTCTCCATCTGGGCGCCGATCGACTCCTTCTTCACGTTTTCCGGAATGCTGAGGGTCTGCTTAAACTGCAGTCGGCCAAACTCATGGCGCAGATAGTGCAGCGCATTGTTTTCTTCCTCTTTCTTGGTTGCTGCCAGTTCCACCACCAGGTTGTTCTCGCTGTCCATGCTCAGGCTCAGCTCCTCCTTGCTGTGGCCGGGCACACACATCTCCACCACATACTCCTTTTCGCTTTCGCTCACATTCATTTTGGGCATTTCGTTGCGGTCTTCGGTAGCGTAGTTGCTCCAGTCCATCAGTTCGTTCAGCAGTGCGGGCATGATACCCATGTTTCTTCTGGTCATTACCATAATTTTGTTCTCCTATTTTTTAGTTTTTAGTTGTTTGTTTCTTGCAGGTCGGTTGCGCGGGTTCTTGCTTCTTGCAGGCTCCTTGCTTCCGCCCTACGACCTCATTATTATCAATCCCGATGCCAAACACTTTTCTGCTGACAAAAATGCCGAAAACGCAAATTTGTGTCCGCTTTGTTGTGTCAAAAATTCCGAAATGGCCAATTCCGAGTACTCCCCCAGTCCTCTTTTCCTGCCAACGAAAATCACCGCCAATCAACGTAAATCTTGGAAAATATTAAATAAATCATTCCCGAAAGATTTTCGATTATTCCCGGCTATTCGCGTTAAAAAATAATATGTTGGGTTTTGACGAAAATCACCGCCAATCAACACAAATCTTGGAAAATATTCAATAAATCATTCCCGAAAGATTTCCGATTGTTCACGAAAAAGCGCCTTCAGAAACATT
>JAKSMO010000012.1 GCA_024400545.1 Bacteroidales bacterium
GGCGAGAACGTCAGCATGGTCAAGAAACTTGTTGTTCGCTAATAGCTGACCAACAATTATACAGAAAAGGGCTTCCTTTGGGGAGCCCTTTTTGTTTTCTACTGCAGTGGAATTTTGGTTCGATTAATGCTGGCGTACCGCTATATTCCATTCAGTCATCACATCTGCGTCTCTTCATATCCATCCTCTGGAGTATGGATAATGTGGATTCGCGCCATTAGTAATACGATGAGAAAAGGAAACATATGGGATGGATAAGGGATTTGATATGGAGCTTCGGTAGGGTCTCACTGGAACTTCATTGGAATAGAGATGGTGAAGTTTTTTTTTGATTATTCGACAAATGTTTGTATCTTTGCAATCCAAAATGGCGGTGATTATTCCGCTTAGTGTACTTGCTAACCACTTAAAAAACAAGAAACAATGACAAACGGTAAACTTCACTCGCAGGGGCGAGTTTCTTTTTCCCCGATATTCCTTTTCATGGCTGTGCTTTTCTGCACATGTCTTATTGTGTCAAATCTCATTGCCTCCAAGGTGTTTGTTGTGTTGGGGGTGACTTTGCCGGCTGCTGTTATTGTGTTTCCGGTTTCGTATATCCTTAACGATTGTTTGTGCGAGGTTTATGGCTATCGTCGTGCCCGATTGGTCATTTGTCTGGGCTTCCTTATGAATTTTTTCATGGTCATTGTCACTCAGCTGGCCATATTGCTGCCCGGTGCGGTGTTTTGGCAGGGCGACGAGGCTTTCCGCTCTATCTTTGGTGCCACGCCACGCGCCACTATTGCTTCATTGCTTGCCTTTTGGGCAGGCTCCACCCTCAACGCATGGGTTATGAGCCGAATGAAAGTGTTCCAACAAGGGCGGCATTTCTGGTTGCGTGCCATTCTCTCGTCGGTGGTGGGCGAATGTGCCGACTCGCTCATCTTTATTCCCATCATGTTTTGGGCTATGGGCTGGCAGGCTGTGGGCATCATGATGTTGTGCCAGGTATCGGCCAAAGTGCTGTATGAGATAGTTATTCTGCCCGTTACAAAATGGGTGGTGCAGCGAGTAAAACAACTCGAACAACTTGATACCTTCGATAATAATATTTCGTACAATCCATTCAAAATTCTTGACTTATGAGCAACCGTGAAAGCGAGGGCCTGCAGCAGTTGGGCCAGAAAACCACCTACCGCGATGATTATGCACCCGAGGTGCTGGAATCTTTTGAGAATAAGCATCCCGACAACGACTATTGGGTGCGTTTTAATTGTCCGGAGTTTACTAGTCTTTGCCCTATCACGGGTCAGCCTGATTTTGCCGAAATCCGCATCAGCTATATCCCCGATCGTCGCATGGTGGAGAGCAAGAGTTTGAAATTGTATCTCTTTAGTTTTCGCAATCATGGCGATTTTCATGAAGACTGCGTTAATATCATCATGAAAGATCTTATCAAATTGATGGATCCCAAGTATATCGAAGTTACCGGCTTGTTTGTCCCCCGTGGAGGTATTAGCATCTATCCCTATGCCAATTATGGGCGTCCCGGCACCCGCTACGAACAATTGGCCCAACAGCGTTTTGCTGCGCATGAGTAGTAAAGAATTAATGGCCAAATAGAAAATGTAATAAAAGCAATAAGGCGGAGCCAGTCGGCTCCGCCTTATTATCTTTTATAATATTCCGATGTTGGAAAACATAGCTTTGTAGTATTGGGCTTTGTCGGCTATTTTCATGGGGTAGGCCCGAGAGGAAGAGGGCATACGCCAAAGACGCATTTCGCGCTGGCCTATATAAAAAGTGTGACTTTCGCCCATTGCGGGTACTTTTGCACCATAGTCCTCGCAAAGTGTTTCGGCCGATTTCTGACCAGTGCACACTATGTCGTGGCAGTAGGGTATTTGCTCAAGAAGGTCAGGTATGTCGGTTTTTTCTACTACTTGTAGGTATTTGTCGGAGGCGTTGCCCTGTAGTCGGATAACTGCCGACGCGGTATCGTAGATGGCTATACCTCGTTGGCGGAGCAGCTGTTCAATTTCGCATTGGCGGAAGGTCTTGTTTTCGGCATCCACCAGGTGGTTGGCATCGTTGAAGAACACGGCACCGAATATCTCCCACATCATATTGGTGCGGTTGGGGTAGAAGAATTCCATGCACCATCGGTTGTGAGGTGGCGGAAAACTGCCCAACATCAGCAATCGTGCGTTGGGGGGCAGGAAAGGGGCGAGTGGGTGGCGCTCAATCATTCGTAGCGGCTGGCAACGTAGCTGATTTCCGACATGTCGAGGTCGGCTTCACCATCTTCGTTCACCACCAAGAAGGTGGATAGAGGGTAGGTGTCATATTCTTTGTTGAAGCCAGCGGCTTCGGCAATATTCACGGCATGGGTGTGCTTGTGAATGCCCAGCACGCAGTCGTCATAAACTTCGGGTTCGTCCAGTACATCGCACAATTCGTCGGCAATGATATCTTCGAGTTTCTTAGCTTCCATGGTTTTGAGTTTTGTAATGATTTTGCAAAATTACGATTATTTTTTGATATATCAAAATTTGTGAAGAGGCAGTCTATTTTTGCTTTTTGAAAAAGGACTGATACACTAGATGTTGGGTGGTGCATTATTTGGAGGCTACGGCGAATCGGCGGCGGTTGCGCAGTGTGTGGCGCATGAGGGGGAGGCTTACGGCAAGGGTAAGCACCTCGGCAATGGGCATGCTTAGCCAAATGCCTAGTGGGCCGATGACAGGGGTGAGCAAGAATAAGGGCAGGAGTACAAATACAATGCTACGGCATAGGGCTATAGCGGCCGACTCGATAGGCCTTTCGACTGCGGTGTGGAAACTGCTGCCTATGATATTGACAAATGACACCAGGTAGTGGAGGCTCACAAAGGTGGTGGCTGTGGTGGCTATGGCTAGCAACTGATGGTCGTTGGCGGCAAAAGCCTCCACAATGGGATGCTTAAAAATGGCCACGAGTATATATACACCCACTCCTATGCATGCACTGAAAAATAGTGAGGCTAAGAGCAGGGTGCGTATGCCGCGGTGGTTGCGGGCTCCAAGCTGGTAGGTCATAAGGGGGTAGAGGGCTTGTGAAAGTCCGAAAATGGACATGTTGACAATGAAGTTGAGGTAGCAAACGATGGTGAGGGCGGCCACACCTGTCGGCCCTATTTGGCGCATGAGCACAAGGTTGAAAACAAAAGTGGTGATGGCGGCCGACACGGAGGTGAGCATCTCGGACGACCCATTATAGAATATCTTGCCTACCTCGCGCCATGATCCGCGCATAGGGCCAAAAGGAACAAGAGGCGCTAGCACAATGGTGGCAGTGGTGTTGGCTGCGCAGGTGGCTATGGCGGCACCCGACACGCCCCAGCCCCAGCGTAGGACAAAGAAGTAGTCGAGTACTACGTTGACCACACAGCAAATGGTGCCCGAAATGAACACCCAGTTAGGTCGCCCAGATAATCGCGTGAAGGCTTCGGTGAAGTTGGGTATGCAGTAAAAGATAAAACCACAGCCGATGATGCCTAGGTATCGTTGCACATAGGGGAATACTTCGTCGTTGGCTCCTAGAAAATAACAGAGTCGTCGCAGATTGAGGGCCACAAGCAATGATAAGAATAGTATGGTGGCTACGAGCACTACAAGGGTGAGCGTGGTGTAGCCTTTGACCAGCTGTTGGTTACCCTTGCCCTGTGCGATGCCGGCAATGACGATACCTCCTGATACTATCATGATAGACACACTGAGCATCACGTTGATGAGCGGCATGGAGAGGTTGACTGCCGCAAGCCCCAAGGTGCCGACTCCTTTGGAAACAAAAAGGCCGTCGATGATGGTCTGCAACCCTACGATAAGCATGCCTACCACGCTGGGCAGGGCATAGCGAAATAGTTGGCGAAACAGTCCGTTGGGCGAAGGTTTGTGGAGTTGTGGCATATTTCTCATGGTAGCAGATGGTTGATGCACCAGGCAAAACCTTTGGCTTTGCGCATCTCAATATCGTTAAAATGGCCACCTGTGTTCCATTCGAGTGTGCAACGCTGGGTTGAGAGTTGGGCAAGGTGTAGTTGGTGCTGGTTGCGCAGGGCATCGCCCATGTGGCAGAATGGTTCTTTGCGGGTGCGCTCTTCGGTATCGCCCACGCTAAGATATACATATTGTGCCAGAGGAGGATGTGTTTGGGCATATTCGGCCCACCAACCGGCCCACAACGAGGGTGAGCAGGCGGCCACTGCCGAGAATAGAGAGCATTGGGTGCTACACCATAAGGCAAAGAGTCCGCCCAAAGAATATCCCCCTAGCACTAGAGGCAAGTTCCCGTAGTGCTGTTGGAGATAAGGGATGAGGTGATATCGAAGATAGTCGAGGCTGGGAATATCGGGTTGGCGGAAAGTATCCATATCTTCGACATCGAAGGCGCACATGGCAAATGGTGCCTGCACCATAGTGGCAAGCAGGTGACATTCGTCATTGAGGCAGCGCCACTCGAAACTGCCCAGAGGTTTTACTACAATTACCTGTGGCGTTTGGTCGCCAGTAATGAGGTGGCAGTTTCGGCCTGATATTTCGATGATTTCCTCGGTCATGATAGATTATAAGAAGAATAGGCAAACACCGGCCACGCTGATGATGGCACCTAGCACCTCGCGAAGAGTGACTCGCTGATGGAACATAAGTGCGGCAGGGGCAATGATGAGGATGGGGGTGAGCGACATGATGGTTTGTGCTATGCCGGTGCTAGTGTAGAGTGTGGCCATAAGTGAAAGGCTCACGCCTACGCAAGGACCGAAAAACGATGAGCATAGCGCACAGGCCATTGATTTTTTGTCCTTAACAGCATTCACCAGCTGTTGTCCGCCTTTGGGACTGAAACATAGCAGGGCAATGCTGAAACCCAGGATGCCGATAAGTCCGCGTATCATGGTGGATGCAAATGGCATGGTAGTGGATAGGGGCAAGGGGATGAGCGCTCCGGGTGCATAGTAGGTGGTGAGGTCGGCAATACCTGCTGCGGCGATCGACTGGTCGTAATATTCCATACCCACTTTGCTCAGCACCAGTCCGCATCCTTGTCCGACACCTGCACCGATACCGAAGAGAATGCCTTTGAGTGGGAGTCGCAGTTTGAGCCCTTTCTGGTCAGTTCCATCCTTTTTAGCCAGAATGGTGAAACCGATACCGAAGAGTGTGACAAACATGCCGGCAAAACCCATGGCACTCATCTGCTCGCCAAGCAATAGTCGGCCTACGAGTGCGGCTGTAGGTGCCGATAGAGTCATGAACAGTTGGCCGAATCGTGACCCCATTTGGATGTAACTATTGAAAAGACAGTAGTCGCCAAACACATATCCCACCACACCCGAAAGGCAGAGCCATAGCCATGTTCGCCCATCGGTGAACTGGGGGTAGGGCAGACCTGTAGTGGCCCAAAGGATGATAGCCAATAATGCCAGCGAAATAGCCATACGTGTGACATTGAGCGGTAGTGAACCGATGCGTTTGGACGCAATTTCGGCAAAAAGGGCCGTAATTGTCCATGAGAGAGCTACTCCGAGTGATATTAATTCGCCAGTGTACATAATTATTCGTCCCAATAAATGTAGTCAAATTCCTTAATAGGTTCGTCGGGCACTTCGCGACGGCTGATGTTGCCTTTGTGGTCAAAATAGACATTGTAGGTGGATTGCACTTCCATCCACTGTTGGGCAATATCGTCAAATTGAGTAATATGATAGATGGTGGTTCGCCTAACGGGTACGCGTTTGGGGGTGCAACTAAAAATGAAATCCCATGCCTCTTCTTCGTCGTTACCTTTGCCTGATCCGCCTATCATTTCTGACATGATGTTATACTGGAAGCTAGTTGAGTCGTAATAGGTTCCGGCCAGATGTTTCTTGGCTGAGATATGGCCGTTGGCATCGTAGTAGTAATAATTCTGCTCATCGTGAATGCGGTCGGGCCAGGACCCTTCGATGTAGTCTTGTATGAGTCGGCTCTTGGCATCGAATACTCGTTCAACGACTAGTGTGTCGTATTCGGTTGGCGGAATGCTGTCGTTATATACTCGGGAGTGCGCGCCACGATATGCGGCTCGGGTGATGCCTATTTGCGGATGGCGGACGAAATTGATGAGTCGATATGTGTGCACAATTGTGTCGGGGGCTACGCCTGCGTGGAGGAAATTTTGGTTGGAACGATAGTAACGAACAACACCTTCGGCATTGTATTCCACGTGCTCTATGGTCTGCATTTCTTCAAATGTCACCTCTCTATCGGTGATGCGCCCTAGGGTATCGAAGGCCACTCGGATATTGTGCGAAACTTCATATCCGTGATGGCCATAGCGAAGGGTGTCGATGGGGGTGCGTTTTCCCATTATCACGTCGGATAGCTCGTATTGAATGCGAGCGCGGATATGCGTAGTGTCGCGTTTGGGCATAAAGGGCAGAATGTGGTTTGGCCACACTTGCTGAGCCGTTGCTCCGCTGCTGCAAAATATGAGCATCGCTATGACTGGTGCGCAGGTGCGTATCGTTTTGAGTAATTGCATTTTGTACGTGAATGCCTTTTCTTGTCGGCATTGCAAAAATACGATTAATTTCTCAATTGCCCACATTTTTTCTTTTATTACAAAAATAATTCATATCTTTGCATAAAAATAATAGTTGCTATGATCGATCCAAAATTTGAAGATAGAGTTAAAAAAGACCTTCACCAATACCTATTGTCGTGCCACGAGATCGACGAACGCCTGCCCGAGGCTTATGACATAGAAGAACTCTGGCCCAAGATTGGCGAATCGTATTTGGCCGATGGTGTGCGAGAATTCCAAAATTATCCTACCGTAAGTCTGGGTTGGGTGATGTATATTGGCATGGCACTTGCCAAAATGTGGGATGAGGACTGGCCGACATATTCACAAATCCCCGATTTATATGTGTTTATGCGCGATAAAAGCGGCTACGATCTTTTGGATGAATATATTCGTGGTCCGCTGTTGGGATTAATGCAAGAGGATTTTGATAAAACGGAAGAGTTGGTGCAGGAATGTGCCGAGCGTACCTATAGAACGCTGATGCGCGAGAACTTGGAGTATGGCACCGAGGATGCCTTCAGAGGCTATGTGGCCTGCATCCATCAGCTGTATCTGATGGGGGCTTATGTGCAACTTCATCGAATGGGTTACCACATGGTAGGATTGAGCTAATTAATCAATAGATATGAAAAAGTTTACACATGCTTATCTGGCTTTTATGGCCATAAAACGACTGCAATACGGTCCTATTCCAGAGGAAAATAAGGCTGATGCTAAGGCGTTGGTGAAATGGTTCCATTCCTATCGCGATTTTGTGATAGAGGGGTCGTGGTATCCCGATGAGGTGATAAAGGATATGGCCACAAGCCATGTGATTAAGTACCGACCCAATGATGACGGAATTCCTCGTGCTTTCAAGAAACTGCCCAAGACAATGCAGTTGCAGATATTGGGTAAGAAGTCGCCACTGTTTGGAAAGAATTTTGAGATAGTGTCGGGCAATTTGGCCGACCGTTGTGAGTCGATAGCCCATAGCATTGTGGATGACTTTAAGGTGTTGACCGTTGAGGACAAGGGGTGCCCCATTGCTCCGACAAATAACCATATCGCATTGCGATTCTTTATGCTAAGCCATTATATTGCCGACTGCCACATGCCATTGCATTGTGACGACCGGCCCTTCTCGTCGGGCGAGAATATTCATGGATATTTGGAAACCCAATGGGATAATCAGGTAAAGAAGTCGTATAAGGTGGATACTGCCAACGAACGTTTCTTTTACGATCCGGATGGCTACCCGATGCCCGATAAGGTAACTGCTCTGATGCAGGCGGTGGAAGATGATGCCATCAATCGTGAGTTTGTGTATGGTTGGGGAACCGGCAACGGCAATACTTGGGATTACATGAGTGCCATTTCGGAATATTCCTATCTTATGGCGCATGAGTTAATACCAACTCATTACGATCAGACTCTGACCAAGGCACAATACAAAGCAACAGAATCGTGGGCAAAGTTTGAGGACTACAGCAAGGTGATACTGTGCGATACGGTGGATTCTATTGCCCGTGTATGGCTTCATGTGTGGGCCCGTTATCGCGATTGGGCTGGTAAGAAGAAATAGTTTCCTGTATATCACCAAAGGAATGGCAAGGCTAGGGTGAACCCTGATGGAGTTCGGTCTAGCCTTGAATTGTGATGCGGAATTGGTCGAACTCGATCACGTCGCCAGGTACACATTTGGCACGCTTGCGGAGTTCTATTTCGCCATTGCGTTTCACCAGGCCTTCCACTACCACATCCTGCGCTTCGCCACCTGTCATCACACAGTTGGTAGCTTTGAGCAGTTGGATAAGTTGGATGTATTCATCGCCGGCGTAAAGTGTAAAATTGATTTCGGTCATTGTGAGGGGTGTTTTAAAAAGTAAGATTTATGAGTAGGTGTACTCATAAATCTTACAGGTGTATGTTTTATATAGAAAGATTACTCGATGGGATTTTTGCGAGGACGGCCTTTCTTCTTGGGAGCTGCGGGTTCGGGCGCAGGAGCGTTTTTGCGGGGACGGCCGCGTTTGGGTTTTTCCGGGGCCTGCATGGCATCCAGTTTGGCCTGCTCTTCAGGGGGAATGGCTGCATTCTTGAGGTAGAACTCACTATCGATGTCCATAAGGTCGGCATCGGTGGGTTCGTATTCTGCATCGGGGTTTTCGTCATCTTCGATGTCAAGATCGTCGTTGTCTTCGTCGTCTTCATCATCAAAGTCGTCAAAGGCCTCTTCGAGTTCTTTGCCCAAATCGCCCAAAGCACCATGATTTTTGGAGCGCTTTTTAGGAGCGTCGTCTTCATAGTTGCCATGGCGGATGGTGCCCAAAGAATGAGAGTCTTCGTTCTCTTCTTTGTCGATGGCTTCCTGTAGGGGAGCGAATTCTTCGTCGGCCTTCTCAACGGCTTCGTCAAAGAAGTCTTTCTCTACATCTTCATCGGTAAGCGTGGTATCAATTTTAACGTCGAATTTGACCATATATACGGAGTCTTCGGTTTCCATGGGGACTACAAAAAATGGTTCCCCATTAGGCTTGTCGAAGCGTTGAAGATAGTCTTTATATCCCTCTGGATACTTTTCTTTGAAGAGTTCTTTCAACTCGTCGGATAGGTTTTTGTAGCTGACTATCAAGTTCTTTTTATGAGTTCTGCGTGGATTCATGGAGTATTAAATTTTGTGCAAGTATAACAACTTTATTTTAAACAATGGCTTTTTGAAGAAAAAAAAGTTTTCAACATGTGATGATAGCCATTGCTTGGTGTGGCGGAAACTGGTTATTCTTGCGAAAAGTTGGATGCTTCCAACCGGCCACTATCGGGATTGAAAGTATAGAATGTGAACATGGGCGCAATGGTTCTCAGGAAGGGGGTAGGGCGTGAAGGATAGTTGCGCGAGTTGATGGCTGCATAGGTGATGCACAAATGTTTTTTGGCTCTAGAAAGGGCCACATAAAAGCGGCGGGCATCCTCGCGTATGCGTTCCTCGTTGTTTTCTTTGATATTGTTGTAAAAAGGATAGCTGCCCTCGGTGGCGTTGAAGATGACGACGCTTTCAAATTCCAGGCCTTTGGCTTTGTGGGCGGTGGCGATAAAGAATCGTTCGCGTGACATTTGCCGCATACTGCTGCTGTCGCAAAGGTCAGATTCGCGTAAGGTGTTTATCTCGACTAGATATTTGTCGAGTTGTTCGCGCAATGTGGGTGCGGCAGCGGCATCCACAACATCAATGGATAGAAAATCTACAATATGTTTCCATTTCTCCACAGGGGCAACACTTCCTTTGGCCAGGAGTTGTAGATAAATATATTGTATCTCATCCACAATGGCAGGTCGTTTGTTAGTGCCGTTTGGCAATGCGTAAAGGCGGTTGCTGGTATGGAGGAATATGCTGCGGTAGGCTTCGGAAAATCGCATTACGATGCCTCGCATATTGGGCATGGATAGCAATTCCTTTTGTTGGGGTATAAACTGTTCGGCTTTCTGGCGGCAATACGTGAGGAGTGAAAGGGTGGCCATCACATCGTCGATGGCATTGTGTGAGTTGCACCCTTCCAAGTGCAATGTTTCAAGTAACTTTTCGAGCTTGTAGATGCGTAGTCGGGGTTCAACGAGGCGGCTTAGTTTAAGTGTGTCGAACCGTTGGCGATGTCCCAATTCAATACCCAGTGTTCGCCGCACGTTGTGGTCCAGAATATTGAAGTCGTATTCCACATTATGACCTACAAGAACATGCCCCTGACAGTAGTCGAGGAATTTCTGTAGTCCATCGGTGCGGGAGTATCGTTCAGATTCGAGATAGACGGAAAGCATTGGGTTGTCGTGTCCGCCTACGATAGGGGGTATCTCTTTGTTGGTCTCAATAATGATGTTGAATTCCGAACCCTCCACCAATTTGCCATTGCGCACTTTGATGGCAGCTATCTGGATAATATCGTCGTGGAAGATGTCCAGGCCGGTGGTTTCGGTATCGAATAGCACAATTTCCTCGTTGTCGAGCACTTCAACAAATTGTTGCAGATATGTGCTGTTGTCGTAGATGAGTAGGTCGGTTGGCGTGATGGCCCTGCTGCGGAGTTCGCGCATGAGGTTTCTGGCGGCAGCATATTCGGGCACGATATGTAGGTGGTAGAATAGTCGGGCCCAAGCAATAAAGCAGGTCTCGTTGGCAATAATGTTCAGGTGGGAGAACAGCAGTTGCATGGTGGGCGTGGCGAACAAATCGCGGCCCGATATTTTGAAATGGGGAATGTCGCCGAACTCTCGACTAATACGGTCGGCTTCGGCATTGGTCGATACGATAATGGCCACACGTCCGTCGGGCTCGATTTCGGCATATCGTTTGGCCAACGACACCGTGGTGCGATATTCGTTGGCGATGGAGCGCTGGCACAAGGTGCATGCGGCTCCGTCGGCACGACAACGAAGGTTCTCTTTGTTGTAAATGGCCGATAGGTCTTGAAAGCAGGCGCGAAATACGCAGCAGTCTTGAGGCTGGGCTTGTTGTGTATTGTCGGTTGTGGGCAGTAGTTGGGGATCGATGCCGAGTTGTTGGGCTGCGTATGTGTTATATACGTCGAGCAAATATTTGGGTGAGCGGTGGTTTTTACCGAGATGATGGATGTTGGGAAAACATTTATTTTTCACCTCTTCTAATGCGGCAAGTTTGGCACCGACGAATGAGAAGATGGCTTGCTGCTCGTCGCCTAGGAACACGATGGTGGCATCATCGGTGGCAAAGAGGTCAATCAGTGCGAATTGTAAGAAGTTCAAATCCTGCACCTCATCCACCTGAATCCATTTGTAGCGCTTCCTATTGGGGTCTGCAATGGCGTTGAGATATGCTTTCTCGAGCAGGTCTTCGAAATCAAGTAGATTGTCAGTCTCTTTGTATTCGGCATACAATTTGGCCAACTCTCTGCGTCGCTGCATGGTGGGCAGCTCATATTGGTTGAGTTGGTCGTTGTGGACAATGAGTTGATGGGGCATGCCTGCCTCGTGCTGGGCTATGGCGTGCTGCAGATTTACGATGTCGGCGGCAAAGCGCGAATGGTCCTCTGTGAGGTCTAATTTGCCCAGATAAGTGATGATGCTTTCGGCATCAAGATCGTCGATAACGGCCGAGTTCTGCGGTATCTTGTTTTGCTCAAATAGGTAGTTGGAGCAGAACCGATGCACATTGCCAACAAAAAGGTCGGGTGGGACGGGGCTGTTGGTGGCCTGGCTGATGCGGTCACGCATACCTCTGCTGGCTCGATTGGTAAATGTAAGGCATACCATATCGCTATAATCAACCCCATGGTTGTGGGCTTGAATTACGCGTTCGGCCAAGATGAAGGTCTTGCCACAGCCTGGAGGTGCCAACACAAGGTGGCGTCCAGAATTGATATCGATGATTTTTTGTTGGTCGGGATCGGGAGTGGGCATGGGTAATTAGATAAAATGTGGAAGCTCTAGATGAGAGGATCTAGAGCTTCCATAAATATTGTTGGTGTGATTATTCTACGGTGACGCTCTTGGCCAAATTGCGGGGCTGGTCAACATTGCGACCTTTGGCGGTGGCCACATAGTACGACAGCAGCTGCAATGGGATTACTGCCAGCATAGGCACAAAGCAGTCGCGAGTGTCAGGAATAACAAAGCTGTAGTCACTCATCTCCTTAACGATAGTGTCGCCTTCTGTTACAACCGAGATGATCTTACCGTTGCGGGATTTGATCTCCTGTATGTTGCTCACCACTTTGTCGTACATGCCTTGGCGAGGTGCAATAACAACAACAGGCATCTCTTCGTCAATCAAGGCAATGGGGCCATGCTTCATTTCGGCAGCGGGATAACCCTCGGCATGGATGTAGCTGATTTCTTTCAGTTTCAATGCGCCTTCGAGTGCCACGGGGTAGTTGTAACCGCGACCCAGATAGATGAAGTTTTTGCAGTAGGTGAATTTTTGTGCAAACTCATCAATATTCTTGTTGTTCTCCAAGGTCCACTGCATCTTGTCGGGGATCATAAAGAGCTCGTCAACAAGCATGTTGTACATGTCGTCGGACAGGGTGTTGCGCACTTTGGCAATGACCAAACCCAGAAGCGACAAGGTGATTACCTGGCCGGTGAAAGCCTTGGTGGAAGCCACGCCGATTTCGGCACCCACATGCAGATAGGTGCCGCTGTCGGTGGCGCGGGCAATGGACGAACCAATCACATTGCAGATGCCATAAAGGAATGCGCCTTTGCTCTTGGCCAACTGAATGGCGGCAAGGGTATCGGCTGTTTCGCCCGACTGTGACACGGCAATTACCACATCGTCTTCGAAAATGACGGGATTGCGGTAACGGAATTCCGAAGCATATTCAACCTCTACGGGAATCTGGCAGGCTTCCTCGATGAAGTATTTGCCAATCAAAGCCGAGTGCCAAGAGGTGCCGCAAGCGCATATGATGATACGTCGGCAGTTCTTGAATTTCTCTTTATTATCGATAATGCCACTCAAGATGACATCTTTCTGCTCTTTGTTCAGTCGGCCACGAATGCAGGTGCGCAGGGCGTTGGGCTGTTCCCAGATCTCTTTGAGCATGAAATGGGGGAATCCGCCTTTCTCCAATTGGTCAAGATTCATCTGCAAGGTGTGCAGGTGAGGAGTCTGTTGCACATTCTGCAAATTTACAATGTCTAAGCGGCCTTTGCGGTCCATGATGGCAATCTCCTCGTCGTTGAGGTAGATAACCTGGTTGGTGTATTCAACAATAGGAGTGGCATCGGAACCAAGGTAATACTCTGCATTGCCATTCTCGTTTTTGCCAACACCAATAATCAGCGGACTGCCTTTGCGGGCACAGATTAGTTGGTCGGGATTGCTTTTCTCTAAGATAGCAATAGCGTATGCACCAACAACGCTCTTCAGTGCAAACTGAACGGCAGTGAAAAGATCGGATTTGTGGGTGTCCATCATACATTCAACCAACTGAACCAACACCTCGGTGTCGGTCTCGCTGCAGAATGTGTAGCCACGCGATTCCAACTCTGTGCGGAGCGTTTTGTAGTTCTCGATAATTCCGTTGTGGACCAACGAGAGGTTTTTGGATTGAGAATAATGGGGGTGGGCATTGGTTGCGTTAGGCTCGCCGTGGGTGGCCCAACGGGTGTGAGCAATACCAATGGTGCCACTGATGTCGTCGTTTTTCACGCTCTCTTCCAGCGCAACCACCTTGCCTTTGGCCTTATATACATTCAGTTCGCCGCTCTGGCTGATCATCGATACGCCGGCACTATCGTAGCCGCGATATTCCAAACGATGCAGACCTTTGATCAAGATGGGGTAAGCCTGCTGGTCCCCGAGATATCCTACAATTCCACACATAGTTTTCTTTTGTTTTTTTGTGAAAAATATTAGTGTAACTTATATATTAATTTTTGCAAAAGTACAAAAAAAATCGCATTCTTTCAATTTTTTGTCAAAGAATTATAATTTTTTATTATTCTTCCAAGTGCGGGCGATTTTTTGTGGGGATGTAATATGGTTGATATTCAGCTTTGTGAGTGTTTCGATGTATTGTAGCGGGTTGTGTACAAAAAGTAAAAAGGCAGATGCACATGCATCTGCCTTTTTATATTGATACCTTATAATATAATTACAGGGTATGAACAGCCTCGATGAGGTTCTTGCCGAGCTCGATAGCTTCCTCGTTCTGGGGAATGAGGTTGTGGTGACGAGCGGGGAGAGATTTCTCAAGACCTTTGTGGATGAACTCGGAACCAACGATGGGTTTCAGTTTCAGGAAACCACCAAGGACGATCATGTTGAACACCTTGCTGATGCCTTGCTCCTGAGCCTTAGCGGTAGCGGGGATCTTGTAGATGTTGATGTCCTTACGTTCGGGCTCGCGGGTGATTCCGTTGGGGTCGTAAATCAGCAAACCGCCGGGCTTCACGCTATTCTCGAATTTGTCGAGAGACTGCTGGTTGAGCACGATAGCGGTGTCGTACTTGCTGATGATGGGGGAGCAGATGCGCTCGTCGCTGACGATAACGGTAACATTGGAGGTACCGCCACGCTGCTCGGGACCATAAGAGGGCATCCAGCTGACTTCTTTATCTTCCATAACGCCAGAATAGGCAAGGATCTTACCCATGGAGAGGACACCCTGGCCACCGAAACCGGCGATGATAATTTCTTCTGTCATGTTATTCTATGATTTAGATTTTGTTGTATCAGTGAACTGTTGTTAGTGAACTGTGATTGGTGACTGTTGGCTGCTGCCCCACTATTCACCATTCACTGTTAACTGATTATTTAGTGACAACGGTGAGGGGTTCGGAAACCACGAGGCGATCAGCGGTGATGCCTTCGCAGAGTTTGCCGTCAACCTTGATGTCGCCGAGAGGATAGTTGGGGAACATGTTCTCTTCCATCCACTTGTTGGCCTGTACGGGGGTCATCTTCCAACCGCTGTTGCAAGAGGAAACGATCTCAACAAAGGAGAGGCCCTTCTTCTCTTTCTGGTTCTCGAAAGCCTTGCGGATAGCAGCCTTAGCCTTGCGAACGTTGGCGGGAGTGTGAACACTCTGGCGGGTTACGAAAGTGGTGCCGGGCAGGGTGGCAAGAAGCTCGGTGATACGCAGGGGGAAGCCATTGAGGTCAACGCGACGGCCATAAGGAGTGGTGGCGGACTTCATACCAACGAGGGTGGTAGGAGCCATCTGGCCACCGGTCATACCGTAGATACCGTTGTTGATGAACACCATGGTGATGTTCTCACCGCGGTTGGCAGCGTGGAGGGTCTCAGCAGTACCGATAGCAGCCAAGTCGCCATCACCCTGATAGGTGAATACGAAGCTGTCGGGGTTGAGGCGCTTGATAGCAGTAGCAACTGCTGGTGCACGGCCGTGAGCGGCTTCCTGGAAGTCGACATCAAAATAGTTGTAGGCCAGCACGGAGCAACCGACGGGGGATACACCGATGGTCTTATCTTGGATACCCATTTCTTCGATAACCTCAGCGATCAGGCGGTGAGCAGTACCGTGGCCGCAACCGGGGCAATAGTGCATAACGTTATCGGTCAGCACGGGGGTCTTTCTGTAAAACAGATTTTCAGGTTTTACTATATCGTTATTCATTATAGGTTCAATTTAGAATGTTATTTGATGATTTTCTGTTCGAGAGCCTCGAGAACCTCTTCGGGAGTGGGGATGATACCACCGAAGCGGCCGTAATGCTCGATGGGGATCTGGCAGTTAGCGGCGAGCTTCACGTCCTCGATCATCTGACCGGCGCTCATCTCTACGCAGAGCATACCTTTCACCTTGCCAGCGAGTTCGGCAATCTGTTTTTTGGGGAAGGGGTAGAGGGTGATCAGGCGGAGCAGACCAACCTTCAGACCCTTGGCGCGAGCCAGTTCCATGCTCTTCATGCAGATACGAGCAGAAGTACCATAAGCAACGAAGATATAGTCGGCGTCCTCGCAGTCGATAGCCTCATAGCGAACCTCGTTGGCCTCCATCTCGCGATATTTAGCCTGGAGCTTCTGGTTGAAGATCTCCTGACGGGAGCTTTCGAGCTCGAGGGAGGTAACGATGTTGTGCTCGCGGTTAGCGGGCTTGCCCCAGGTTGCCCAAGGAGCGTTAGCGCGGCGCTCTTCCTCAGTCCAGCGAGGAATATAGTCGCGGGTGTAGCACTTCTCCATGCACTGGCCGATAGCACCGTCGGTGAGGATCAGAACAGGGTTGCGATATTTGAAAGCGATGTCCCAAGCGTCAAACACAAAGTCATACATCTCCTGAACGCTGGCGGGAGCCATAACATAAAGCTGATAGTCGCCGTGACCACCACCCTTAACGCTCTGGAAATAGTCGGACTGTGCGGGCTGAATGGTACCCAGGCCGGGGCCGCCACGCATAGCGTTCATAATCACGCAGGGGATCTCAGCGCCGGCGAGGTAGGTGAGACCTTCGCACATCAGCGAGATTCCGGGGGAAGAAGAAGAGGTGGCAACTTTCTTACCAGTACCGGCACCACCGTAAACCATGTTGATGGAAGCAAGCTCAGATTCGGCCTGGAGCACAACCATACCGGTGGTCTCCCAAGGTTTCTCGGCCATCAGAGTTTCCATAACTTCCGACTGCGGAGTGATAGGATAGCCAAAGTAGCCGTCCGTACCGCTGGCAATCATAGCGCGAGCAATAGCTTCATTGCCCTTCATTAATTTCAATTCTTTTGCCATGTTTATCTTTCTTTTTCTAGTTTAACATTTGACTTTATAGACGGAGATCACACCGTCAGGGCAAACGATTGCGCAGCTGGCGCAACCGATGCAGTTGTCGTTTACGACGTGGGTGTAGTTGTAACCCTTGCCGTTTACATTCTTCGATAACTCGATGCACTTCATTGGGCAAGCTTCAAGGCATACGCCGCAGCCTTTGCAATGCTCGGTATCGATAACGATTTGTCCTTTAAATGCCATAATATTAGATTTATGTGATTAATAATTGTTATTTGTTTCTATCCAATAATTGATTTGCAAAGATACATTTTTTTTTTGATATAATAAAATTATTTTATTAACGTGATGTTAAACTGTTTTCCAACCCCTCTCTCCAATGCTCAAAAACAGCCTTTTGGCAGCGCTCTTATCGGCGTTTCCACCATCTCAAAAACCTTAAATTCCCACCCTGAGTAGATCCGATATGGCTCACCCATTCTCCTGCCCCAGTTCCAGTGATCCTACGGTGATTCTACGGTAATCCTACGGAGTTGCTACGTGGAGCCTCCATGGCCTAATTCCGTAGGATAACCGTAAGATGACCGTAGAATGAGCGGGACAGCAGTGGAGGCAGTGTGGTTTGTGGGCGATGATTGATGTATAGTGGGGCTGAGTTTTCTTGATGTCTGCAATCAAAAATCTTGTTATCTGAGTTTTTTTCGTATCTTTGCAATTTCAAATTTGCAATTTAAATTAGTAGAAATGAAGAAGATTTTGTTTTTTATTGCCCTGATTCTATGCGTGAATGCTTCGTGGGCTTACGATTTCAGCGCCGTGTCACCCAGCGGACATACATTGTATTATAAAATTGAAAGCGCCGGAGCCGTGGTGACATTTCCGGGTTCTTCAACGAGCTCGTGTTACTCGGGGTTTGACCGTCCGACCGGAGCAGTGACAATACCGGACTCTGTGTTGCGAGACTCCACTATGTATCCTGTAGTGGGCATTGGAAATAACGCATTCTACGCCTGCACGGGGCTGACGCAAGTGACGCTTCCCGAATCGGTAACGAGCGTTGGGGCTTATGCTTTCTACAATTGTACGGGGCTGGTAAACATTTCGTTGCCTTCTCGACTAACCCAACTCGGAAATTTTGTGTTCACCGGCTGTTCGTCGCTGCAGAAGATTGTTCTTCCGGCCTCGTTGACGGCTATTCCTCTCCAGGCTTTTTCCAGTTGCTCGGCTTTGGACAGTGTGGCGTTTCCCGCAGGGCTTACCTCGATAGGAGAGCAGGCTTTTTTCCGCTGTTTGTCATTAGACAGTGTGGTGCTGCCTAATTCGTTGACGACTATTGGGACTAAGGCGTTTCGTAACTGCACCACATTGGTGTCTGTGACGTTTCCCAATGCGTTGGTCAGCATTGGCAACGAGGCTTTCTATGGCTGCACCAGTTTGGCCAGCGCGCTGCTGTCCAATTCGTTAACGGCTATTGGCAATTCGGCCTTCTATGGGTGCACGTCGCTCGATACGGTGAGTTTAGGCAGTTCGCTGACATCTATTGGCACTTCGGCTTTCTATGGATGTAGCGCATTGGTCGGCATTGTGTTGCCCAATACTGTTTCCAGTTTGCCTTCAAATGCTTTTCGTGATTGTACAAGTCTTACTAGCGTCACGCTGCCGGATGGGCTGACCACAATGGGTACGGAGGTTTTTCGAGGCTGCAGCAGTTTGACCCATGTGGTGCTGCCTTCAACGTTGACAAGCGTGGACGCATCCGCTTTCTATGGCTGCACGGGATTGGTAAGCGTGGTATTTCCTAGCAGTCTGACCAGTGTTGGAAATAAGGCTTTCTTTTATTGCAGCAGTCTGCAAAGCGCGGTTCTTCCAAACTCTGTGACCAGCCTCGGAACAGCGGCATTCCAATTGTGTTCAAGTCTGACCAGCGTCGTGTTGCCCGACTCTTTGACTCAATTGCCGGATTGGATTTTTAGTGGATGCAGCAGCTTGTCAAGTATCGCAATCCCCAATACGCTGGCGGTGATTGGCCAACAAGCTTTTGCCTACTGCAGCGCGCTGCGCCATGTGGATTTTCCTGCGTCGGTGGTGCGCATAAAAGAAAAAGCCTTTTTGGACTGTACTGCTATGGACAGCGTGGTAGTGCCTTCGGGAGTGACCTTTTTAGGCAACGGTGTTTTTCGCGGTTGCACTTCGTTGGTAAGCGCCACTCTGCCTAACACACTGACATCCATCTCGGAAGAATTGTTTTATAACTGCCGTTCTCTTGCAAGTTTTGTTTTTCCTGACTCGTTGACTTCCATAGGTTTTCAAGCGTTTTATTGTTGCAGGAATTTGTCGGATGTTGTGGTTCCCGACAGGGTTCAAGCCATTGGGATGAGCGCATTCTATAGGCTGAAAAATATTGAGTATGGTGGCAGTGCTACGGGCTCGCCTTGGGGAGCGTTGTCGGTAAATGGTCATGTGGATGGAGATTTGGTGTATGCCGACAGCACTAGGACCACTGTGCTGGCTTGCCGTATTTCGGCCACCCGCGTGACGATTCCTAATACCGTCAGCACGATAGCTCGATACGCATTTGAGGAATGTCGTAGTTTGCTGAGTGTGGATATGTCTTCGTCCATTGACAGCATTGGCCCGTATGCTTTTCTGAATTGTTCGGCATTGGATAGTGTTGTAGTGCCCGATGCTGTTCGCCAATTCAGCGTTTCTGTTTTTCAAGGCTGCAGCAGTCTGTCGTCAATAACTTTTTCCGACTCCTTGACGGCCATCAATACCTCTGCTTTCTACGGTTGCTCAAGCCTCACTTCGTTTGCGATGCCCAATACTGTGACAACTTTGGGGGCGTCCGTATTCTATGGTTGCTCGGCACTGGAATCGGTGGTGCTGCCCGATGCCATTACATCCATTCCACTCAGCACTTTCTACGGCTGCGCTTCGCTGGCGCAAGTGAATATTCCCACCCGACTGGTCGATTTGGGCAATTATGTTTTCAGTGGTTGCAGCAGTCTCGACAGCCTGTCTTTCCCGGCCACGCTTGCGAACATTCCCCTCTATGCATTTTCCGGTTGCAGCAATCTTCGCACGCTTACCTTTGCTTCGGCAACACCTTGCGATGCAAGTTCATCCTCTTTCTATGGATGGGCCGATTCTAGCAGGACCGTCTGGGTGCCTTGCGGAAGTGCTTCGGCTTACAGGCAGAAATATTATTGGCCAAATAATTGCAGTTACGAGACCTTTGGTTCGCTGCCAGCTTATTCGGTCGTGAGCGAAAATGGGGCTATGGGCAGTGTTGACGTAACCGTGGTTCCCAGTTGCGATGATTTGCATATTACTGTTGCGGCCACAAGCAGCGATTCTTGCCGATTTGACCATTGGAGTGATGGCTCGCGCGACAATCCTTATACTTTTGTCCTATCGCACGACACGACGATTGCTGCCATCTTCGCTTTCAGTATGTTGGATTCTGTACCAGATCCTGATACTGTGATTGTTCGAGACACCATTGTTTTGATTGATACGTTGGTTGTGGTTGATTCTATTCCGTACTTTGTGCATGATACGGTGACGGTTGTAGATTCCGTTCCATATATTGTTTATGTTCATGATACCGCATATTTAGATTTGTGGCATTACGATACTGTCACAATCCAGCCAGAGTTGGTCTATTATTCGCTGGATGTAGTGTCGGCGAATGTTGGGCTAGGCTATGTGGTAGGCCGGGGCCGTTTTGTTGAAGGGACTGAGGTTGAGGTGGCTGCGGTGCCTAAGGCCGGGGCAAGATTTGTGATGTGGAGCGATGGTGTTACGGAAAATGTTCGCACTGTTGAGGTTGAGTCGGATAGTGTGCTGGTGGCAACATTTGAATCTGAGACACAGGGTGTGGAGGATGTGAATTTGTATGGTTTCCAAATAGATGTGGACGGACTGCGAATAGTGGTGAGCAACGTTGTAGGCCAACGGATAAAAATATTCGATGAAGTTGGCAGATGCCTGATTTCGTCATATTGTGCAGAAAACGTTGTTGCTTATAATATGTCTCACGCCGGTGTGTATCTTGTGCAAGTGGGTGATTATCACTCAAGAAGAGTTGTTGTCCGCTAGTGATGTTGAATGCTATTTGGCCGGACTCGAATTGCGAGTCCGGCAATAGCTTGCATGGCTAATTTTTCTGGGAATTCTTATTATTTTAAAAAAAATCGTAATTTTGCATTCGCAAATTATATGTATCTAGCATCATGGAAGACCTCAACGAACTGCCTCTGAATAAGCCTGTTGAATATGGCGACGACAGCATTATCCATCTCGAAGACATGGACCACATCCGTCTTCGTCCCGGCATGTATATCGGCAAGCTGGGCGACGGATCATCTCACGACGACGGCATCTATGTGCTCATCAAGGAGGTGATAGACAATGCTATCGATGAGTTTACCGCAGGCTTCGGCAAGCGTGTGGATGTGTCGATCAACTTTGCCGAGCGCAAGGTGACCATTCGCGACTATGGCCGCGGCATCCCCCTGGGCAAGATGGTGGAGGCTGTGAGCAAGCTGAATACTGGCGCTAAGTACGACAGCAAGGTGTTTCAGAAGTCGGTGGGCTTGAACGGCGTGGGTACCAAGGCCGTGAACGCCCTCTCGTCGTACTTCCGTGTGCAGGCTTTCCGCGAGGGTAAGACTCGTTCGGCCGAATTTGCCCAGGGCAAGCTTACTGCCGACTCGGGCATACAGCCCTATGTGGCTGATGATCCCTTCATGGCCACAGGCACGTTGGTGGAGTTTGTCCCCGACCCTAAATTATTTGGTAATTACCATTTTATTAATGAATATGTGGAGCGTCGCGTGTGGAACTATTGCTACCTGAACCGCGGCCTCACCTTTTACTACAACGACAAGCGATACTACTCCAAAAACGGTCTGCTCGACCTGCTTGAGCACAACATGGAGAGTCAGGGTCTATACCCCGTTATCCATATTAAAGACGACGATTTTGAGGCTGCCTTCACCCATGTCAACGGTCAGAACAGCGACTACTATTATAGTTTTGTGAACGGCCAGCACACCACCGAGGGCGGCACTCACCAGAGTGCTTTCCGCGAGGGCTATGCCCGTGTGGTGAAGGAGTTCTATAATAAGAAGGAATTTGCGCCCGAAGATATCCGCCAGGGCTTGGTGTGTGCCTTGTGCATCCGCATTCAGGAGCCTGTGTTTGAGGCACAAACTAAAACCAAACTCGGCTCCACCCACCTGGAGCCCAACAAGGAGGACGGCACCAACGATAGCCCCGTGCTGAAGACCTATATCCTTGATATCCTAAAGCGCCATTTGGATAATTATCTGCACATGCACTCCGAGACGGCAGAGATACTTCTCGACAAGATCCAGCGCAACGAGAAAGAGCGCAAGGATATTGCCGGCATCAAGAAGTTGGCCAAGGAGAGCTCGAAGAAGGCTAGCTTGAATAACAGCAAGTTGCGCGACTGCAGGGTTCATTACAACAGCAATCATGCTCGCCGACTGGAGAGCACTATCTTCATTACCGAGGGTCTTTCGGCTTCGGGTTCCATTACCAAGAGTCGCGATGTGGAAACACAGGCTGTATTCTCTCTTCGAGGCAAGCCGCTGAATACGGTGTCGGTAGGCAAGGCCGAAGTGTACAAGAATGAGGAATTGAACCTGTTGCACAACGCACTGGATATCGACGACGGCATGGAGAATCTCCGCTACAACAATGTGGTTATCGCTACCGATGCCGATGTTGATGGTATGCACATCCGCCTGTTGTTGCTGACATTCTTCCTTAAGTTCTATCCCGACCTCGTCCGTCAGGGGCATGTCTATATCTTGCAAACTCCGCTTTTCCGCGTCCGCAACAAGCAGAAAACTACATATTGTTACACTGATGAGGAGCGTATTGCCGCCATCAATAGCACTTCAAATGCCGAGATCACCCGATTCAAAGGTCTTGGTGAAATCTCGCCCGACGAGTTCAAAGGCTTTATTGATCAGGATATGCGCCTAGATCCTGTGCTGCTGCACAAGGATTTCGACACCCAGGGCGTGCTCCGCTTCTACATGGGCCAGAACACCTCCGAACGCCGCGAATTTATTATGCAGAATCTTCGTGTTGAGGATGATGAGAGTATCGTGGTGGGTTAGTCTAAGTGACACCCCTTCACATCTTTAATCGCAATTCCGATAGTCTGTTGTCCGTAGCAGTAGGGAGCAATCTCGTAAGGATTGTAGGTGTAGTAAATTGAATCGTTGGCAAAATAGAAATTGTTGTTGGGTCCAAGGTTGTCAATCATGAACTCTCCCATATCGATGTTGTTCGCGTTGGCATACCGGGTCAGGGCCTTCACTAGCATCTCCTTCGTTTCACTTTTAGTTACATTTCCCCAAATGTCATTGTCGGTTAGTTGGAGTCCTGTGCGTCGGTCGAAAACAAGGTAATAGTTTTCGTGGGAGCCATGTGCGCCACCATAATATCCCTCAGTTGACAGTACAAAGGTTATCATGATGTCGGTGATAGACGTCATCGATAATGATATCGACTCGGAATAGTCGGGCATAGCTTCGCCTGAGGCCTGTTGTGTATGGACGGTGTTTGTGTGGTTCACATACATCTCCATGGCCTGCTGAGGATCGTCGGTATTGGCAATGTGGCCCTCATACGAGAATACTCTTTTGATGAGTTGTTGGCGTATGAGGTCTGTGGCGACATCTTGTCCGGCTTTTGGGATAGCCGCGCGGATGTTCCAGATAATATTGAAATGTGGGGCTATTTCGGTCGTGCTGTAGTAGAACTCCTCTAATAGGCATTCTGGTGCAGTCGATTCTTCCTCTTGTTGGGGAACATTGTTGCACGCACAAAAAAATGTCAGACATGCTATTGCGAGTAATACGAGGCGGTTTTTCATTGGGGTATAGAATTGGTTAATCTTTGAGAATTTGAGCGGTGTGTTCTTTGGTTTTTACCTTGCCAATGGCATCAATGATGATTCCTTGCTCGTCAATTACATAGGTGGTGCGGAGGGTGCCCATGGTCACCTTGCCGTAGTTTTTCTTCTCGCCCCATGCCTCGTAAGCCTTAAGTATTTCGCAATCGGGGTCGGAGATGAGATGAAAGGGCAGCTCGTACTTGGCGATGAAACGCTGGTGCGAAGCTGCCGAGTCCTTGCTCACACCCAGCACCTCATATCCGAGGTGGAGGAAACGGTGATAATTGTCGCGCAGGTCGCAGGCCTCGGCGGTGCAGCCGGGGGTGCTGTCCTTGGGGTAGAAATAGAGGACCAGTTTCTTGCCGGCAAAGTCGGCCAAGCGGACGGTGTTGCCATTCTCGTCCTTGCCCTCGAAAGCGGGTGCGGGTGTGCCTATTTGTAACATAACAATTCTATATGATGTGCGAGGTGTTCCTAGTCTTGAAAGCTTTATTTCAGACCCAGTTTCTTCTTCATGTCCTTGCTGAGTGCATCTTTGTGGATCATGATGGTGATGGTTTTATAGCGGAAGAAGGCCTTGCTGCAGAAGAACATACCATGATGGGTGTTGTAGTCGCCCCAGCTGTTCTTGACCATGTAGTATTCGTTGCCAATCTGGTCTTTGGCGGTGCCGTAGATGAGCATAAGGTGGTCGTCGTTGGTCTCGTGGTTGTCCCAGCCCAGCTGACGCTCCTCGGGGGTGACCCAGCGCTGCGGAGTGGGGCGGTTAGCGGCCTCGTCCTGAATGGCTTTGGCATCCATGCCAATCCAGTGAGCCATGTCGGAACCCTGGGCCGATGCGGCGTCGGCAGCAGTGGCGGGCAGCACGGCAAATCCTTTCTTGGAGCCCATGCGGAAGCCCTGCTCGCTCACATCGCTATCCCAACCCACGGGGAAACCGTGCGCAATGGCGTAGTCGGTGATTTCCAGCAGTTCGTCGAGGGTGACGTTGTAGCTGGGGTCGTGACGCCAGTTGTCGGGACTTTCAACAGCAAAGGTCTTGTATAAGGGTTCGTGCAAGAATGCGGTAATCTGCACATAGTCGTCGGCTTTGAGTCCGGTGGATTCGTAGAACGACTTGGGGGTATATTCCTTGCCTTTGTAGGTGAACTTCTCGGGTGGCACGCCCAGATAGACGTCGTGGACTGCCTTGATGGCCTTGAGTGCGAGGAGCTGATAGTTCTCATCGCTCTGGAGCGAGGAACTGCTGGCGGCGGCCTTGACCATGGGGTTGGTCATGGCGCTGAGCTCGCTGTGGTTGGAGAGGCTGTCGCGGTACATCACACCGGGGCGCATCTGTTCTTCAGGCACCAGGCCGTAGCGCTCCATCACGTGCAGCAGGTCGCCGAAGCAGCCGCCTTGCGAGAAGGATATGTCGCCGTGGGTGCGGATGGCAGCCATGGCGCGGTCCTGATAGTCGCAATAGGCGTTGTACATCTCGCTGAAATCATATTCGCCCTTGCCCATGCGGAGCAGTTCGGCCTCGATGAAGGCGGTGCTGGCATAGTCCCAGCAGGTGCCGGCCTTGCTCTGGTTCTTTACCGGAGTGACAGGCAGTTCTTTCACGATGGTGAACTTGTAGCCCTCATCGTTGTTCCTTGCCTCTTGAGCGAAAACAGGCGCACTCAGCAGTGCAGCAGCTAATAAAACAGATATTTTCTTCATATATTATTCAATACTTTATTCTAATTTGAACAAATTTATTCAAGGTCTAAAATGGTAGTACGAGCATTGACTGCAAATGCTAGCAGTCAACGACTATTTACCCTTCTTCATAGCCTTCACCACTTTGCCGATGTACATGGAGTGGAGGCCGGCGTCGAAGTTGGCGTAGAACTGGGTGGGGACGTCCTTGAAGCCTTGGCGGCCGAGCTGGTCGGCATACATGAGTTCGCACTCAATCACCACGCTGGCTTCCTCGTAGTAGGGTGTGCCGTTCTCAGTGTAGAGGGTGTGGAGACCGAGGGCGGCAGCCTTGTCGCCATCACGGCCACTCTTGGTGCCCATGTACTTGATTACGTTCTCGTAACCTTGTCCGAACTGCATGATGGTGAAATATTTGCACTTGTCCATAAACTGCTTGGTGTAGCGGGCCTCGGCCACATAGACGGTGACTGCAGGTTTGCGCCAAAGGGTGCCCATACCGCCCCAGCCGATGGTCATGGCATTGCTCTTCACCTTGTCGCCAGCGCAGACAAGCCAGCCATTCTCGAAGGTGGCAAAGGGATTCTCACCATATTCATCAACCACGTCGAACTCGCGGAATTCGGTCTTCACCGACTCGGGTTTAGCCTTGCGCTCCTGCTGAGGTGCGCCGCCGAAATGGTTGTAGGAGATATTCTCCTCGCTGTACTTGTTCTTGGGCGTGGGATGCTCGCCAGGGTAGCCGATAATGATGATGTTGAAGGCTACAAGGTATTCAGGAAGTTGCAGAATACGACCCACTTCGGCCACACGTTCCTGCATGGGATAAATGCCAGTCCATACGGCACCAAGACCCATAGCGTGGGCGGCAAGTAGGATGTTCTCGGTGGCAGCGGAGACGTCCTGCACCCAGAACTCGCCGCACATGCCCTCAGCCTTGCGCATATCGCCGCAGACCACAATGGCCAACGGTGCTTCGGCAGCCATGCTGGAGTATTGGTTGGCTTTAGAAAGCTGTAGGAGGATATCGGGGTCGTCAACGGCCACAAAGTGCCAGGGCTGTTGGTTGCAGGCGGTGGGAGCTGCCATACCGGCGCGAAGCAGTGTGTCAACTTTTTCGGGTTCGATGGCTTTGTCTTCATACATACGCACCGAGGTACGGGTAAGAATTGCCTCCACGGTAGAACAGTTGGTTTTCATCTCATTGTCGTTTTTTTGGGTGCCACAACTCATCATGAGAAATGCCATGGCAATACCCAGCAGGATTTGTTTATACATAATAGTGTTATTTTGTAGGGTGTTATTTTAGCACATCTTTATGGAAGGTCAGCATGATGGTTTTGTAGCGCAGATAAGCGCGGCTCATCATCAGCATACCACCATTGGGAAGCAGTTTGCCCCAGCTGTTCTTCATCACATAATAAACATCGCCATTCTCGTCAACAGCCGTGCCGCAGATCAGCATGGTGTGGTCGTCCCAGGTTTTCTTTTTGTCGATGGCTTTCTGGCGTACTGAGGGCGAAACCCAGCGTTCTTTTTTGCCAAACAGTCGGGCAAAACCATTCTGGAAATGCCAAGCAAATGTTCTATCGCTGATGTCGCCGTCCCAAGCAACGGTATATCCCATTTCAATCGATTTGTCAACCAGCTCCATCATCTTGTCAAGCTCCACATTCAAGGTGGGCACTTTTCTCCAATGGTCGGGATAGGTCATCACGCACTCTTTGCCATAAGGAACACCCGTAACCGAGGTCACCTGGATATAATCGTTGATATCCAAGCCCATCGACTCCCAATATTGCTGAGGGGTGACAGAGTCGCCATTGATGGCAATCATAGCAGGAGGCTCGTTGAAGCAACGGTTGTGTGCAACTTGAATGTTGGTTTTGCACATTTTTTCGCCTTCTTTATCGTCCTTGCCCACTGCCCAACGGGCTTGAGCCACCAAACCGTCGTCGCCGCTAATCTCGGTTCGGAGCAGGTTGTACTTTCTATCGTCAGGATAGCGCATAAGGCTGTCGGGCACAATACCATGCTTCTTGATGGTCTCCCAAACGTCGGCCAGGCATCCGCCCAAATTCCATTTCTCATCAGGATTGTTGATGCCGTACTGGCAGCGGTCCAATGAATTGTAATATGTGATATAACCTTCGCTCAAGTCAAACTCGCCTTTGCCCGTTCTGAGCAATTCGGCCTCAATCATTGCCAGTCCGGTGTAGGCCCAACAGGTACGTGCCGAACCTTGGTCAAGCATACCTTTCTTCGGGATAAGTATCTTGGTTACATTGAATTGGTGTTCCTGGCTTAAGATCAACTTTTTGATGCCATAATATCCGCCACCCACCAACACTACCACAGCGGCACCAATCAACATCAGGCGGAGCAATACTTGGCCAAAACTTTTCTTTTTTCTTCTTTTTCTTTCCATAACGAAATTGTTTGTATTTAATGTTATATTCAAATAATTAATAATCGGTTTTATTCAACTCTCACCAGTCGCATAGCGTCGATCACCGCCTTGTTGGTGCCTTTGGCGCTCATGTTTTCGTTTTCGGGTTCGAGCGAAAGAACAAGAGTGTTACGACCAGCTATCAGTTTCACAGTGATGGCGTTGGTTGTTGCCCAGTCGTCCCACACGTTCTCGCCTCTCTGCGGCATGACAATAACGCCGAGGGGAATGTTGGTGGGCGAATCTTTGCTGTATAAGGTTCGGCTGGCGCATTCTTCCGATCCAACGCGTTTGCCGCTGCCGTTGGCGTAACGGAAATCAATGCGGTACATACCAGTTTGCTTCACGTCGAAAGTCATCTCGATTTTGTTGTTCGTGACATTGCTCACTTCCACAGCGCCGGCACCGGTCCAGCCGCCACAGCCCTCTATGCTTGTGGCCTTGCCCCACTGGGTCATATCGTACCAGTGTTCGTTGGCACGGTCGTAGCTCAGCAGAGGCTCGCTGGCAAAACTTTCCAGACCATTGCTGTCGATGGCAATTATTTGGTATTCGGTGTAGTAAGGGTTTTTCTTGATGGCATAACGATTGCCGAGCGACCCACGTTCGGGAACGGTCTTCAGCACTTTGCCGTTGCAGATGATCTTATATTCTTTGGCGTTGCTCACTTGGTTCCAACCCAAAGTGGTGCGGCTGTCAAAAAACACCTTCTGCACCATTTCAGGACTGGTGGCGAGCTTTCCAAATTTGGCCAAAGACTGATGCTTGAAGTCGTCGGCCATGGTCACGGTAACCTTGTGCTTGCCTGTCAAAGTGGCGGGTATTATGTTGCCTTTCTGCGATTTGCCGTCAATATAGATGCCACTCACTTTATCGCCAAAACCTTTTACCTCAATCTGAAGTACCGATTTGCGATAACGGATGTTCATCCGCAATTCGCCAGCCCAATCTCTGGGAATAAAAGGACGAATGGCCAGTCCGCTCTCTTCGGGGTGCAAACCCATCAGCACACGTTGGGCTATGCTCAGGTTGCCTGCCACGCTCCACAGCATAGATGCGTTGCCGTCTTCTTTGGAGAATTCGCCGGTGGTGGCATTGCAGTATTCGATGCTGGAAACATTAAGAGCGGCAGCGCGATACATACTCGTCATGCCATGCATCACAGCCTGCTGGTTGCCGGCGATGGCCGAAGCCCAAAGCCAGTAGGCCTGCACCATGGGCATGATGGCATTGTTATATCTCGAAGCGCCGTTCGGAATCTGGGGGCTGAAGCAGGGCATACCATATTCGGGCAAAGTGATTTCTTTTACAATGCGCTGCGCTTTAGCCTCGTCGGCAATGCCGAAAATGATGCACAGCGCTTCGCCCAAAGTTTCGCTGCGGGGCGATACAATGGGGAACTCTCTACCATAAAGGTATTCGCCGTAATAGCCTCTGTCCTCAAGCCACAAATATTCGTTGATGCCTTTTTTTATAGCCTCGGCTTTGGTGGAAAATTGAGTTGCAAATCGCTTGTCGCCCATGATGTTGGCCATGCGAGCCGCAATCTCATAGGCACGATAGAACAAAGCGTTGGTGCTCAATCCCTCCGACATGGCCACATCGGTGGCGTCCATCCATTGGGGATAAACGTTCTCGCGCCAGTCCATCGCTGCGCATTCGCCTCTCACCAGCCCGGTTTTGGGGTCTATCAGCGCCTCGCCGTCCTGCATCAGTGTGGCACGAGTTATGTCGTAACTTCTTTTCAGCCAATTGTTATCGCCAGTAATCAGATACACCTGCCATGCGCCCAGAATCCACGACACACGGTCGGTGGAAATAGGCCACGAATTGCCGTTGCCGGTGTCCTGTTTGATGCGCCATCCGTTCACTCTGTTGGCCAGACTGTTCTTTGTGGAAGTGGGAGTGGTCAGGGCCGTAGCCAGCAGCGCACTGAAACCCAAATCCTTGGTGCGGACATTAGGATTGTCCTTGCCGCCCATCAGGGTGCTGTCCTTGGTGATAAGGTTGTTCAGCTCATCCATAGCCAGGTTGTAAAGCGTGTTGCTGAACGGAATATTACATTCAAAAGTGGGAAACTTCGACAGGTCGGCCTTCTGCAGCCAGTCGTGGTGGTCTAAAGTGCTCGTCATGGCGTTGTTTGCCAGCACAGAAGCATGTTGCTGATCTTGCACGATTTTATTTGCAAAAAACATGAAAGCATCGTTTTCAAACAGCGGTTGAATCTGGGCTTTCAGGGACAATGAGCCCCAAAGCATCACAAATATAATAATATACCTTTTCATTTTATCTAATATTTCAAATTGCAAAGATACGAAATTTACTTTAAAGAAAGAGAAATATACAAAAATTAACTTTTTCATAACGGCCACAGTGTTCAATTCATAGGGTAGGAGAGAGGGCTTTCTGCGTCGGAGTAGCTTCGTCGAAGCTCCGTCGAAGCTCCGCTGTAGCTCCGTCCGCCGAATCGGTTTTTTGCGAACATAAAAATGAGCAATCTCGGTGGGTTTCCGAAGCTGTAAAAACGGCTTAAAATTGATAAAATAACACGGTGATTTTAACTTTTGGGTGCCCTATATATTAAATTGTACATAATAGCATAGTGCCTTTCGCCGCAGCAGGCAAAGAATAGTTGGTTGTAGTGCCGCCTATGGCTAAAAACGCTGTTCGTTTATGGTTCTGTTGGGCGGGTTGGAGCCACTTTGGTGGGGCTTTCGCTACTTTTTCGGTTCTTCAGGTTGAAGTTCATATTTTGTTGAAAAAAATATTTTTTACAAAACGTTGGTTAATTGAAAATAAAGGCTTATCTTTGTGGGTGAAGAAAATCGGATAGGGGGCGTCGTTAAGACGTTGTCTGTCAATTTTCTGCACACCTTTGCAATTGATTTTTTTATTAAAGAAAAATAGAAAAATAAAAAAATATAATAAAATAAAATAAAAAAACAACACCAATGACAATCAACAAAGCATTCGCCGGCACCCTGGAGTCTGGCGACATTATGATTCAGATTGAACCCTCTACCAATGAGGGTCTGAACATCGAGCTGGACAGCACCGTTGCCTACCAGTTTGGTGAGCAGATCAAGAAGGTGATCGCCGAAACTCTTAAGGAAAATGGCGTCACCAGCGCTAACGTTGTGGCTACCGACAAGGGCGCCCTCGATTGCACTATCAAAGCTCGTGTAACTTGCGCTGCCGTACGTGCAACTGGCAAAGATGTTTGGAACGCTTAAATTGGAGGAACTATGAAAGACCGTCTTAGAAGAACAATGATGTTCGTGCCGGGCAACAACCCCAGCATGATGACTGATGCTTATCTCTATGGTCCCGATTCGATTATGCTCGACCTCGAGGACTCTGTAACTATGGCCGAAAAGGATGCTGCCCGCCTTCTGGTGCACAACGCCCTTAAGACCATCGACTACGGCAACACCGAAATGGTGGTTCGTATCAACCCCCTCAACACTCCTTATGGTAAGAAGGACGTCGAGGCCGTTGTTTCCGCCGGCGTTAACGTAATCCGTATGCCCAAGACCGAGACCGCAGAAGAGGTCAAGGAACTTGAGGCCGAAATCATCAAAGTGGAAGAGCGCCTGGGCTGCGTTGGCCGCACCCAGATCATGGCAGCTATCGAGAGCGCCCTCGGCGTTATCAATGCTTATGCCATCGCCACCGCTTCCAAGCGTATGATGGGTATCGCCCTCGGTGCTGAGGACTACACCGCATCGCTGAAGACCCCCCGCACCGACGCTGGCACCGAGCTCCTCATGGCTCGCCAGACCATCGTTGTTGCTAGCCGTGCCGCAGGCATCAACTGCTTCGACACCGTTTACTCCAACCTCAACGATATGGACGCTTTCCGTCGCGAGGTCGAAGCCATCAAGGCTCTCGGTTTCGATGGCAAGTCCATCATCAACCCCCGTCAGATCGAGGTGGTCAACGAGGTATTCGCTCCCAAGCAGAAAGATATCGAGAAAGCTCTCCGTATCAAGGCTGCCATCAAGGAGGCCGCAGCCAAGGGTAGCGGCGTTATCAGCCTCAACGGCAAGATGGTTGACAAGCCCGTCGTTATCCGCGCCGAGCACACCATCGAACTCGCAATTGCATCTGGTATTTTAAGAGAGGAGGACTTGTAATATGAACGCAACTAAAGACAGACAAGCTTTGATCGCAGCCGAAGCTGCAAAGATGAATAAAGAGGTTTTCGACGAGAAGAACCTCGTAAAAGACGGTACCGAGAAACAGGAAGCTCTCAAGAAGAGCCCCAAGATCGTCACCCTCGAAGAGGCCATCAAGAAATCCGGCCTCAAGGACGGTATGACCATCAGCTTCCACCACCATTTTCGTGGCGGCGACAAGGTGGTCAACATGGTTGTTGACAAGCTGGCCGAGATGGGCTTCAAAAACCTCAGCCTCGCAGCTTCCTCCCTCCAGGACGTTCACGAACCCCTGATCGAGCACATCAAGAACGGTGTCATCACCAGCATCTCCACCTCCGGTCTCCGTGGCAAATTGGCCGACGAGATCTCCCGTGGCCTCATGGACACCCCCGTCGTGTTCCGCTCTCATGGTGCCCGCGGTAGCGCCATCGCTACTGGCGAACTCCACATCGATGTGGCCTTCATCGGCGCTTCTTCTTCCGACCCCATGGGCAACGCTTGCGGTTTCAGCCGTAGCGAGAACGCCAAGAGCATCTGCGGTTCCCTCGGTTATGCTCTGCCCGACGCACAGTATGCCGACAAGGTGGTCATCCTCACCGACGACCTCGTGGCCTACCCCAACACCCCCAACTCCATCTCCGAGCGCAACGTTGACTTCGTTGTTGAGGTTGAGAGCGTAGGCGACAGCAGCAAGATTGCCAGCGGCGCCATCCGCGACACCAAGAACCCCCGCGATATCCTCCTTGCCCAGCAGGCTGCCAAGGTTATCGTCAACAGCGGCTATTTCAAAGAAGGTTTCTCCATCCAGACCGGTTCTGGTGGTGCTTCCCTCGCTGCCGTTAAATACATCCGCCAGAGCATGATCGACCAGAATGTTCACGCCAGCTTCGCACTGGGTGGCATCACCGCTCACATGGTCAAGCTGCACGAAGAGGGCCTCATCGACCGCCTCATCGACGTACAGTCCTTCGACCGCGTTGCCGCAGAGTCCATCATGAACGATCCCAAGCACAAAGAGGCTTCCGCTAACGAGTACGCTAGTGCCGACGAGCCTGGTAGCGCCACCCACGCTCTCGACATCGTCATCCTCTCCGCTCTTGAGGTCGATACCGACTTCAACGTCAACGTTCTCGTTGGTTCCGACGGTATCATCCGTGGTGCTATCGGTGGTCACCAGGACACCGCTGCCGACTCCGCACTCAGCATCATCGTATGCCCCTTGCTCCGCGGCCGCATCCCCTGCGTGGTTGACAAGGTCACCACCCTCATCACCCCCGGTAAGAGTGTCGATGTGGTTGTTACCGAATACGGTATCGCCGTCAACCCCAACCGTCCCGAGATTGCTGAGCGCCTGAAGAAAGCCGGTCTCAACATCGTTGACATCAACTGGCTCAAGGATCGTGCACTCAAGGTCATCGGCACCCCCGCACCTCTGCCCTTCGGCGACAAGGTAGTCGGCGTTGTGATGAACCGCGACGGCAGCGTCCTCGATGTCATCAAGAATATCAATGCTTAAAGAATTTTAGAATGTAGAGTGTAGAATGTAGAATGTAGAGTTCCGGGTGCGGGTATTTTCCGCGTCAGCCACTCTACATTCTACAACCTACAATCTACCATCTACCATCATCATGGAAGTTACTCTCGACGAACTCCTGCAAAGCCGCGACAACCGTCACCAGCGTCATCTGGAATTGCTAGCGCAATATCCCGATGCCACCCTCGTGTCGGTCACCATGGTCATGCCGGGTCCCGTAAAGAGCAACCATATCTCAATGGCATTGGCCGACAAAGCCGAAGCCTTCCTGCAGCAAAACCAGTTCCTGCAGATTGGCTTCATCCAACGTCGCGACCTCCACACCGGGTCCGAAATCTACTTTGTCAGCCGCTTGCCCCTTTTGGAAGCCAAGCGGTTGTGCTGTCTTATTGAAGACCGCTATCCGCTGGGCCGCCTGTGGGATTTCGATGTCATCCGTCCCGACTCCACCCCCCTGTCGCGCACCGAGATAGGCTTCGAACCCCGCCGCTGCATCATCTGCGAAAACCAACCCTCCATCACCTGCATCCGAGCCCGCCGCCATTCCAAGCCCGACCTCTATGCCCGTGTGGAGGAAATATTTAATCAATATAAGGACACCCCCGTAGAATATGATCTCGGAATTTGAAATACGCCAGCTGAGCACCCACGACCGACGCACCCGTCAGAAGGTCGAGGATTTCCTCGCCCTCAACGAGCTGCGCCTCGACGACGTGGACGCCTACTTTGGCGTTTTCCGTCTCGACGAAGAAGACATCCTTGCGGGCGGTGGACTGAAAAACGACATCATCAAGTGTGTCGCCGTGCGCGAAGACCTCCGCGACGAACACCTGTTCAACATGTTGGTGTCGCACCTCATGAGCGTGGCCCGCGAAAACGGCCATTTCTCCTGCAAAGTATATACCAAGCCCAAAAACTTGGCCATCTTCCAGTCGCTGGGCTTCAAGCTTATCGCCCAGTCGCCCCAGGCCCTCTTCATGGAAAACTCCTTGTCCGAGCTCAATCGCTACAAGGCCCATCTGGCCCAGGAAGCCGACCGTTACCCAGGCACCAGCCGCGGCCTCATCATCATGAATGCCAACCCCTTCACCAAGGGCCATCGCTACCTGGTCCAAACAGCCGCACAGCAAGTCGATCAACTGTTTGTAGTAGTCGTGAAGGAAAATAAATCCATGTTCGACTACAAATACCGCCTGCCCATGGTCGAGGCCGGATGCCGCGATCTTGCCAACGTCCATGTGCTCCAAGGCAGCGACTATCAGATCTCCGAGGCCACCTTCCCCACCTACTTCCTCAAGCAGGTCACCGACTCCACCGACGAGCACATCCTCCTCGACCTCGACGTCTGCCTGCGCCACATCATCCCCTCCTTGGGCATCACCCATCGCTTTGTGGGCAGCGAGCCCACCGATAGGCTCACCGCCCGCTACAACCAGCTGATGCACCAAGTGCTCGAAGCCCAAGGCGTAAAAGTTGTGGAGGTTGAACGTCTTACGCTGAAAGATGTAGTTATCAATGCCAGCCGAGTGCGCCAGGTGGGCGACCTCTCGCTCCTGGCCCACACCAGCGTGCCCTATGTGCTGGGCGTGCTGGCCGCCGAGGCTATGCGCGATGAGCTCAACCTCAAAGGCAAGCCTGGACTCATTGGTCCCGACGACAACGGCTCGCACAGCGATATGAACTACCAGCTCATGATGCGTAGCATCAATGCCATCGAGCCCTATCTCGTCCAATTGGCCCAAGTGTGCTACTCCTCGGAAAAACCTTCCGCCCAAACCGTCACGGCTATTGGTCTCCAGGCCGAGGCCGCCATGCTCCAAGCCACCGGAGGGGTCAACACCCACAAAGGAGCCATCTTCGCACTGGGCATGATGGTGGCCGGCATAGCCCACACCGTTTATTGCCTGCGCCAAGTGGATGCGGCCAAAATCAGAGAGGTCATCATGCAGCTGGCCAACGATATCCCCTCCACCCACAACACCCATGGCGCCGCCGTGCGCCAAAAGCACCATGTCAAAGGAGCCCTGGATATGGCCCGCGAGGGCTATGCCCAACTCTTCAACGACTGGATGCCCTACCTCCAGCAAGTCAAAGACGACCAGCAGGCCCGCCTGCGATTGCTGCTCCACATCGTCGCCACCCTCGACGACAACAACCTCTACCACCGTGGCGGAGCCGAGCTCACCCACGAGTCGCAGCGGCGCTGCGCCCAGGTGGCCGAACATTTTAGCAAAGAAGACAACGAGGCACTCGCCGAGTGGATGAAAAACCACCACATGTCGCCCGGAGGCTCGGCCGATATGTTGGCACAGACACTCTTCGCTGCCCACATCATAAATAATATATAGTATCATTTACTTATATAAAGCAAACCGATTAAAAGCAACAATAACAATAATAATTAAAAAAAACACAACATGGTAGAATTATTCAATCAAGGAGTATATCTCCTGAATGGTAAGGAAATCAAGATGGATGCCGCTGGCATGCCCGCAGCCGACGAAGCTCGCGAAAACACTATCGCCTACAAGATCCTCCGTGCTCACGACGTGGATGGTTCCAAAGGCAAGAAAATGCGCATCCGCTTTGATGCAATGGTTTCTCACGATATCACTTACGTAGGTATCATCCAGACCGCTCGTGCTTCCGGTCTCGAGAAATTCCCCCTGCCCTATGCTCTCACCAACTGCCACAACTCCCTCTGCGCAGTAGGCGGCACCATCAACGAGGACGACCACATCTTCGGTCTCTCCGCAGCCAAGAAATACGGTGGTATCTACGTTCCTGCCAACCAGGCCGTTATCCACCAGTATGCTCGCGAGGCTCTCGCCCAGTGCGGCAACATGATCCTCGGTTCCGACTCCCACACCCGCTACGGTTCGCTCGGTAACATGGGTGTTGGCGAAGGTGGTGGCGAGCTTGCCAAGCAGCTCCTCAAAAACACCTGGGATATCAACGCTCCCGAAGTGGTCCTCGTATGGCTCGAAGGCGCTCCCCGCAAGGGTGTCGGCCCCCACGATGTAGCCATCTCCCTTGTTAAGGCTACCTTCGAAAACGGTTTCGTCAACAACAAGGTCCTCGAATTCGCAGGTCCTGGCGTTGCCGCTCTCGACACCGACTTCCGCAATGGTATCGATGTTATGACCACCGAGACCACCTGCCTCTCCTCCATCTGGATCACCGACGAGAAAGTGGAAGAGTACTACAAGATGCACGGCCGTCCCGAGGCTTACAAACAGCTCATGCCCGGCGACGTAGCTTACTACGACCGCATGATCAAGATCGACCTCTCCAAGCAGGAGTGTATGATCGCTCTGCCCTATCACCCCTCCAACGCTTTCACCATCCACGAGCTGCAGGAAAACCCCGAGGCTATCCTCCGCGCTGTCGAGGAAGACACCCACAAGCGTTATGGCAACAAGGTTGAGATCGACCTCGTTAGCAAAATCCGCAACGGTAAGGTTTGTGCCGACCAGGCTCTTATCGCTGGTTGCTCCGGTGGTACCTACGACAACCTCGCCGAGGCTGCTGCCATCATGAAAGGCAAGACCATTGGCAACGACTACTTCACCATGAGCGCCTATCCCCAGTCCTCCCCCGTATATCTGGCTGCCACCCGCAGCGGTATCACCGAGGAACTCATCGAGGCAGGCGTAGTCATCAAGCCCGCATTCTGCGGTCCTTGCTTCGGCGCTGGCGATGTTCCCGCCAACAACGGCTTCTCCATCCGCCACACCACCCGCAACTTCCCCAACCGTGAAGGTTCCAAGCCCAGCGACGGTCAGATCGCCCTCGTCAGCCTTATGGATGCTCGCTCCATCGCAGCCACCGCAGCCAATGGCGGCGTGATCACTGCAGCTACCGATATCGACTACACCAACGACCACAAGTCCTACGAGTACGACGGTGCCCTCTACAAGACCCGCATCTACGACGGTTACGGCAAGGCCGACGCTAACGAGGCCCTCCGTTATGGCCCCAATATCAAAGACTGGCCCAAGATGTACGCCATGCAGGACAACATGCTCGTCGAGCTCGCTGCTGTCATCCACGATGCAGTTACCACCACCGACGAACTCATCCCCTCTGGCGAGACTTCCTCTTACCGTTCCAACCCCCTCAAGCTCTCCGAGTTCGCTCTCAGCCGCCGCTGCCCCGACTATGTTGGCCACAGCAAGCGCATCCAGAGCCAGGATCTCGAGCGTCGTGCCGGTAATACTCCCGCCAATGTTGCCGAGGCTCTCGCCAAGGTAGGTGCCAGCGCCGACAACACCAGCTTCGGTTCCTGCGTATTCGCCAACCGTCCTGGCGACGGCTCCGCTCGCGAGCAGGCTGCCAGCTGCCAGAAAGTGCTCGGCGGCGATGCCAACATCTGCTACGAGTACGCCACCAAGCGCTATCGCTCCAACTGCATCAACTGGGGTATCATGCCCTTCACCATCTCTCAGGACACTCCCTTCGAGTACGAGGTTGGCGATATGGTCTTCATCCCCGGCATCCGTCAGGCTGTCCTCGATGGCAAAGAAGAGATCGACGCTAAGGTTATCAGCAAAAACGGTGTCAAAGACATCCACCTCTTCTTCCAAAACCTCACCAAGGACGAGCGCACCATCCTCACCGATGGCTGCTTGATGAACTACTACGCAAATCAAAATAAATAAAAAAAATAATGAAGATGTTAGGTCGTAGATTGTAGAGTTCCGGGTGCGGATATTTTCCGCTCAGCCCACTCTACATTCTACCATCTACCATCTGCAATCTAAAATCTCTAATTATGGCAAAAATTCAGATGACTACTCCCCTCGTGGAGATGGACGGCGACGAAATGACCCGCGTACTTTGGAAAATGATCAAAGACGATCTTATCCACCCCTTCGTTGACCTCAAGAGCGAATACTACGACCTCGGTCTCGTAAAACGCGACGAAACCAACGACCAGATCACCATCGACTCCGCCGAGGCTGCTAAAAAATATGGTGTTGCCGTCAAGTGCGCCACCATCACCCCCAACCTCAAACGTATGGATGAGTACAAACTCCACGAGATGTGGAAGAGCCCCAACGGCACCATCCGTTCCATCCTCGATGGCACCGTGTTCCGCACCCCCATTACCATCCCCAGCATCAAGCCCGTTGTCAAAAACTGGGAAAAACCCATCACCATCGCTCGTCACGCTTATGGCGATGTTTACAAGAGCGTTGAGATCCGCGCCAACGAGCCCGGTGTTGCCAAGCTCGTCTTCGACGGTGAGAACGGTCAGCACGAAGAGGTTGTTATCCACAACTTCAAGGGCGCTGGTGTCCTCCAGGGCATGCACAACCTCGACAAGAGCATCCGCTCCTTCGCTCACAGCTGCTTCAAGTATGCTATCGATATGAAACAGGACCTCTGGTTCTCCACCAAAGACACCATCTCCAAGAAATACGATGCTCAGTTCCGCATCATCTTCGAGGAAGTTTTCGAGGAATACAAAGCTAAGTTCGAAGAGCTCGGTCTCGAGTACTTCTACACCCTTATCGACGATGCAGTTGCTCGCGTAATCCGCAGCAAGGGCGGCTACATCTGGGCTTGCAAAAACTACGATGGCGACGTAATGTCCGACATGGTTTCCACCGCTTTCGGTTCCCTCGCCATGATGACCTCCGTACTCGTCAGCCCCGACGGCAAATACGAGTTCGAAGCTGCTCACGGCACCGTTACCCGCCACTGGTACAAATACCAGGAAACTGGCGAGATGACCTCCACCAACCCCATGGCTACCATCTTTGCATGGAGCGGCGCACTGCGCAAACGTGGTGAGATGGACGGCCTCAAAGACCTCATGAACTTTGCCGACCAGCTCGAAGGCGCTTGCTTCGATACCCTCAACGAAGGAATCTGCACCAAGGACCTCGCTGCCCTTATGGAAGGCATCACCCCCAAGACCTGCAACTCCGACGAGTTCATCAAAGCTATCCGCACCCGTCTCGAGAAACGTCTTGCTTAATCCCGCATAAAGGAAAAACACACCAAAAGGAGCCACCCCCGGGCGGCTCCTTTTTTTACTTTTCCAATCAATCAAAAAACAATCGCGTTCCACCCTCCTCCAAACATTGCACGCACAAGCTATTCGGTTAGGCAATGAGCTGAAATATGACAAGTTGACGGAGCTTTATCAAGACAACACCAGTAGAGAGGTCTGAGAAGTGTCGAATACCGACTTATCACCACCAAAGCATCACTTCATATTCGTTTCCTAGTCTTTGGAAATGACCTATAGATCCTATGCGTAATACAACGAGAAAACTAAACATATGGGATGGATAAAGGAGTTGATGTGGTGGCTCTATGGTGCCATAGCGAATGCAGAAAGGGTAGTTGCATTTTGCACGCAATCCATTGATGGTATTATATCTATAGCATATGCACAAGAGGTGAAGGCAATGCTCCAGTGGAGCATTGCCGATAGCGAAGCGGAGAAGCGCACCCCCGCGGTGCGTATGCCGTAAGGCATTAAGTAAAAGTTCACACTCTTTCCACAGATGTATGAAACGTAGAAACAACTGAGCAAAAATCTTACTCCCAAACTATTAGCGGACATGCTGCAGTCGTACTACAGTCATGCTACGGTCCTATAACCGTAGCTACAACGTAGAATGACCGTAGTATATCCGTAGGATGAGCGAAGGTGAAGGCAAGCCTCCTTGGAAGTTTGCCGCTAGCCTAGCGGAGAAGTGCGCTCCCGCTTTGCACATGCCACAAGGTATTTAGAAATGTCACAATTTATTCCAACTCACTGTCGTTGATTGTTGGGGCGCACGAAAATTCCAACACAAAGGACGATGATCTTTATGGTTATTAAACAAATCATAAACCTTTCACTTTGTATTCTGGAATCGGTTTGGAGAATGATGCTTCAGCATCGATATTGCTACATTGCTGGCGCACGATATCACGCCTTTTGACCGCAGGACGCAAGCAAAGCATATTAAAATCATTTAACTCAACCTGTTCCACACTCGTAATGTGTGGAAAAAGGAGTTTCAAGTATGCAGTGGCAATACGCTTTACAGCCTTGGTATGACGCATATCCGCACCCTGTGGGACTACAATGAGCTCTTCTACGATGTTAGAATAGACAGATTCAGTTCTCATCTGATGAAGAACTTCAGAAAAAAACTCTACATTTAGAGTCCAATCTTGAAGAGCCATATCCACATTGACACGAGGAAGCAACCACCCTTCAATCATACCGTGGAATCGGTCTAATAATGCTGATTCTTTGAATACCTCAGGAAGAGCATTGAAATACTTGTAGTTTTGAGGTTCATTATTCTCTGATAGCTGGATATTACCCAAAAGCATCAATCCGCACTCTGACATGAATTCATAGTTATCAATTGTGGCACGACCAAACTCCAAATAATTCTTCAGGAAAGATTGCATTTCAGAGTTATCCGAAAATGTGATTGTCTGAATCTCATCAAATGCAACCATATCATAGTAGCGCATGATGCCTGGTGCTTTTGTTGACTTATCATAAACCAACTTCGCACGCGATACCTTGCCGCCACTCACTAACCAGACAAACTTTGACAGATTTCCGAAGACATAGCTCTTTCCAGTACCTTTGGGAGCAAGTTCAATGAGGTTCAAACGAGGCTCTATGAAAGGAAGCAGTCGTGTTAAGAATTCAAGTTTTTGTGTCAAATTCGAGAAAGCTGAAGGTGTGTATTCCATCGCAGAAATAAGCACATCAATCCATTCTTCAAGTGTAAACTGAGCCCGGCAATTCCGAATATAGTTGATGTCTAGCTTCTGCATTGGTCGGAAAGGTTTGAAATTCACCATTTCCACATGGCCTCGTTCATTATCTACAGGAGCTAAATATACAATCTTCATTATTCCCCATTTCTCACCATCAATAAGATCGTCTGGATATTCATCAATCAGGTAGTCAGGTATCAAGGTGTCTGAAGCTTTGATACCCATATCAGGAATCTGAAAACTTGTCTTATTCTGAGCGAGACTTGTAGTAACTACAAATCGTGTAAGCAGAGTTAGAGTCTCACCACGACGCAAACGTGCGAGAATTGCACTATTATCCTTTGGGATATGTGCATCTAGAAACTGCGACAGAGCCTCACGTTTGAATGAACCATCTGCTGCTATATGTGTTGAAATAAGGTAATCCTTTACGAAGGAGGGCAGGTTTCTACCATTGAACACCTCATAGTTTGCTGGATTTTTGTAAACAGCTGCACTACCAAATACTTGTTTTATTTTATCGCCTATTGTACTCATGTTAATTTACAAATCGAACATATCATTTATATCTGTATTGGCTCCTACGCCAACAACATTTATTGGTATATTGGAAATACTATTTGCACCATCAGGTTTCACTTCGACAATATGACAACCTTCCGAAACACCGTCAAGAACAACAGTCCAGGTTGTACCACATCTATTCATTCTATACGACTTTCCTTCACATAATAAAGTTGCGCCTTTCGGTTCTGGGATAATAGTAAGTGAAACCACAGGATTAGACAGCATTATATCCTCGGATGTTATTTTTACCTGATGATTCACAATACTTTTAGTTATATCTTTGTTAGACAGTAAGATAAATGGAACAAGCACCTCTTCTGGAGTACAACCGCCATGCACCTGATGCGTAGGAACCTTTGAAAGTGAAGAGTGAGTTAGGGCCACCTTGTACTTCTGACCTTCGGCCTTGTTCTCATGAACCAAATAATCAGGGTCGGTAATAGCATCATCACTTGTCTTGATGTAACGGCCTTCATGTTCAAACTTACCATCGTATTTCTTGGATGGAGCTTTTCTTGATAAACAACTTAATCCGTGGTCAGATACAATGGCAATAGTGCACTTTTGGGTCTTTGAAATAGCAAGAATATCCTTAATGATTTTCTTTATGACTTTCAATTCTTCTATAAGTGTATCAAAATGCTTATAGCCATGCGAATCATGGCCGAGTTCATCAAGTGCTCCATATTTCTTTACGATGTCACCTTCAAATCGGTTATGATGTGTAGATGATGGCAAATATGAGCGAGTGATCTGAGAACGGACTACCTTCATTCCGGAGTTCTCCTGCCCTATTAAGAAAAGTATGTAAGAAAGAAACTCAGCACCAAGTCCATCAATCCAAAATACTCTATCCGGACGATAAAGTACATTAGAGTTTACCTCTGCCAATACCCCACGAGTCTCTTCAAACTCAAAATACCATTTGTAAAAGTTGGCAGCTGTGTTATTCTTGGTCTTGATAAAATTGGCAATCTCATCCAAATACCTATCTTCCACCTTGGCTCGCTTATATGCCTTGATGTAATCAGTAAACCATTGGTTTTCAATTTTGAAATGAGAAGGCTTGTTTGTAATGATGTAATTTGCATAATCTGGATAGAACTTTCCGACAGCTTCTGCCAGTTTCTTATGATTAGGATTGTGTACCGACCAACCAATAAGCAGTTTTTTCTCAAAATCAAATACGCCCGTACACAATTCAATTGCTGAGTTCAAATCACCTCTCCCTTGAAATATCTCCCTTATCCTTTCATACAACCAATTTTGATCAGCATCAGATAATTGCTCAAAAAGATGGCTATTATCTACAATAATATCACGTCGCTCTGCAGCATACTCGGAGAACTTATTTGCAGGAATATCGTTGTAAAGTATGCGATTTGCAATCATACTTATTAACTGATTCTCGTCAGATAGAGAAGAGACGGAACCCATACAAGTATAAATGTATGGGTATAGGTCTGCAAAGCCAGTGTATATCACATAGTTTCTGAGCAGCCATCGGTCGTAGGACGAAGCTGTTGCATCTGTCCACTCTGCAATTACGTCAGCGGCATCAAACTTCACCTTATTAAAAGATGTACGTACAAATGCCTCAAAAGAGAAATTATCAAGCTTTGTCTTGTCTAGGTTCTTTAGCAACTGTTCCCAATTTGCCTTGTCATCCTCGTCATATTCGAATGGGAATTGTAGTTCAAGGAATTGTGTCATAAACTCGTATGCATTGGCAATACGAGTAAAGTTGAAGATATTGTCAGGCTTTGAGTATTTGTATTTAGCCGCAATAGGTGCTGATGTACAAACTATTCGCTCTTGTGGCGCTTGTTTCTTCCAAAACATCAACCAGTCACGGAGTGAATCAAGTTGACATTGCACGGATTCATTAGGCAGCACAAAATCCTTATACTTTGCGAAGAACACTTCTACCGATTGAGCCTCCGCATCATAACGCCAGATAGGAGCACTCTCCTGAATACGGGCAAAATGATTGAGGAAGTCGGTAAAACGATTCTGCAAACCTATTAGAGGAATATAGATGCGCTTGTTTGGGTTGTGAATATCCTCCAAAAGCATAATCTCGTTGAAGAAGCCTCTGAAGTCATCATCGTTATAGAAGCGTGCAACCTCAGAGAACGGAGTTACAAAGGTAGACTTCTTACATGCTTTGATAGCATCTTTCAGCATATCTTTTGTGATCCATGTATCATCTTCGCCGGCATCGATAAGCGTTTCAAGGTCAAGTGTGTCCACACCTATATTGGTCATAAACTTGGCCAGTTCCTTGAATTCATTGAAATTATTGAGCATGATAAAACGGACAGCATAGCGTTGTGCCAGCATATCACGAGTATCTTTGTCTCGAACAATTTCCTTATTCAGTTCATCAAATGAACTGAATATCTTTACTTTTTCTGACGTATCCATAATTAATTGGGGACATAATTAGCTACCAAGATAACCTGATATGAAACTTGAAATCTCTGGGTGCTCTTCTAATATCTCAAGTACAAACATCTTCCACATTGAGGTTGGCATATTAGATTCTTTGACAAGATTCTTGGCCTCTCTTATGGCATCTGAAGTCGGTGGAGTATGCGGAACAGGTTCGCTAACTATTGATGGCTTATCAGGATCTTTTAGCTCATTTGTAGTAGATGTCGGCTTCTTAATCTTATTGATATAGAATGACATCACGCAAGACTTAACATCTTCCTCTCTGCGGAAAGCAATCTCTGACTGCAAATGCGAAAGTTCCTCTTCAAGTTCATCCCACCATTCTGGTTGAAGTTCAACTTCTTCGATAGCATTGATGAAATTTTCGAAACCCTCTCGATAGTTATCAGCTTTTGCAAGGAGTTTGTACAGGTCTATCTGATCATTCTTAATCTCGTGGAGTAATTCTTTAATCTTTGGCAATTGATAACTATCTTGGTTAAAAAGTGTGATGAGATCGACAATTGCCTTCTTGCAATTGGGTTTTGATTTAATTGCTTTACAATAGATAAGAGACCACAATGGATACTTGGCTATCTGCTTACAGAACTCCGTAATACACCATTTGGCGTATGTAAGACTTTTTAAGTCTGATATGTTTACGCCCTTAACATGACTTAGATTAAATACTTCTCCAAGGATGTTGGTAAGGTTGCGCTCTTCAACCGAACCAAAACGAAGCAATAGTTTATTGCTTGTTTCGCTTATACCATTATCCCACATCTTAAGAAGAATCTCAATCATATCGTTGAGCTTCTCGTCTCCAACTGGCTGAGAGGTACTTGGATTGAAGAGGTCATCCTTATGCTTGCGGAGTGCATAACCAAGGATGGCATAGTTTGCAGGGTTAGCAAACATACCGTATGGTGGTCGCAAAAGAGGCGCAAGGATGTCACTTAATGAGAAACGATCAGTATATTTTTTTCGTGCTGCCTCAACAAGTAAATCAACTTCTTTGCAGATGGTGTTGATCCATGAGTTCCCGTTTGATGCAGCTTCAGTCAACTCACATGTATCGTTAATCAGATTGTTTTCGCCCTCCATAAAGATAAACCTGGTTGGACGCACCGAACCGCCAAAACTAAGAAGTTCATCGCGATTGCGTTTCTGCAACATCTGCAATGATAGTGCCTTGTAATTCTTGTTGTGGAAATAGGTCATAGCTTCATTCTGGAGTGCCTTGACACTCTCCATACCAGCAGGAAATATCTGTGCGCTGAACTTCTTATTGATTACATTATAGATATTGCTGAAGATTCCATCGCTGGAACGTTTGCCATTAAAGTACATAGCGTATGTTCCACCATTCATGCGGTTCTTCCACTTTACGACATACTCTTTGGCTGCATTCTCAAACTGACTTGCATCGTCTGTATTAAAGTGTGATCGGCTTACGTTCGCCTGAGCCACAGCATCAATAAATTGATTCTGAGATGTTAGAGTGAATACCTCATTAGGTATGATGAACATAGTATTTTCAAACTCTTCAGAGAATCCCTTGACGCGATTTTCCATCATATCACGTGCTTCGTCTGTAATAGAAAAGAACAAGGCAACATGTAGGAAATTTGGCTTTTCACGCGTATATTTGTTCAGTTTGCTACGGAGTCTTGCTTCATCATCTTCACAAGCATAAAATTGTGGCTCACATTTACGCATTAGTCGCTCGCCTACAAGAAAGATTCTCTCAATATCCTGCTTACTCTTTTCGCTATATTTTAAATATTCGATGGCGGTTGGGAACTGTCTGCGAACATCATTCTTCTCCTTTGTAATCTCAGCAGGATTGTATGATGACACTGATATCTTGAACTCACCAAAGATGTCTCGAGCAATAATCGTGCTCTCATCAAGCCAGGTCAAAATCTTATCCATTTTGTCAGAACAACGGTCTCCCGAGAAAATATATTTCAAGTTTTTGTCGTTTGGAGCATACTTCTCAGGAGAGCTCTTAAACTTAACACTAAGAGCATTGAGCAGTAGAATGACTTTAAACACTCGTAAGAAATCGTCACCCATCTTCTCAACTTTACTTATGTGAGTTGAATAAACATTTGTAAAAGCTGCACACAAGGGTTCGTTAATAAACTCAGAATAAAAGAAATCCCAAAGCCAATCAGCTGTGAGCATCATCTTGTGGTCAAAGTTTGTGGGGCTTTTGATAAACTGCTTAAAACCGAATTTCTCATCGTTCATAAACTTCAGAACGCTTCGGTTAGCTGAACCCATGATGTTGGCCATTTTCGAACAGAGGAATGCTGTATATGGATGGAGAGGAAAAAGGTTCTGAATGTGGTCTTTTTCCTCCATATTATTGCTTTCGCATAGGTAGTCGTAAAGATTCCGATCAATATTTTCTTTCGCTAAATGTGAAGCAAATGCAAAATCTCTTTCCTTTTTCACACTAAATGTATGACGCAGAATAAGGTAAGTCGAGATTTCGTCCATTTGATAATCAACGCTATCGTAGCGGTCGCTCATCTTGGTGATGTCCTTGCCTTTTGCGTCAAGGCTTGAACTCTCAGTCCTGTGAGAGATAAGGTAAAGGAAGACGTTGTTGTTCTGTGATTTCTCTGCAATATTCTGAAGCACGTTGATTCGGTCGCTCTTCAAGGTATCCATAACACTGGTGAACTCATCCCAGAAGATGATCAGTCCATTAGCGATTCCTGCTTCTTCGATTGCCTTTTCTACTTCTACAAGCCAATTGCTAATACTATCGCTTGTCAGATAGGTTTTGTCTGCTGCTAACGCCTCTTCCAAATGGGTAAATACATCAATATCATTGACCTTCAGTTTTGCAATCAACTTATCATAGTTTGGAGCTTCAGAGGCCAATTCGTCGTTGTTCTCAAGAAGTTCTGGAATACGAGACTGATGGCTTTCAACCCACTTGATAGCCTCGTCAAAGTCAGAACGGACCACTAGGTCAGGATAACCTGCTGCCACCAATGCCTTCTTTGTCTCGCGCTGAATAGAAAGTGAAAAACGCGGAATATTGTATGCGCCCTCAACACCCTTCAATACAACAGGAAAGTAACGTTTTTGTTTTCTTATAGCAGATAATTGAGCTTTGATTGCATCATTTGGTATATTCTGAATATAAGAGTCAATCTTTTTTGCATCATCACAAAGAAGGTGACGAACCACACTACTTGCATGACTCTTTCCTGTACCGAAAGTTCCACGAACCCACATAGAGCGACGTTTGCTGATTTCGGTAGATGTGATGGCCGTGATACTGCGTTGCAACAGGTCACAGAATTGTTTTGTTGGAATGAAGGTGCGCCACATATCGGGCGTCTCATCCGTCATATCATATACTGGCAGGAAATCCTGCATTTTGATATAGTCAGAATACTTTGTTGCCATAGTCG